>NZ_CP119991.1 GCF_029338555.1 Halobaculum marinum
CGGCCCGGAAGCGGTAGTGGTTGCGCTCGGGTCGGCGGACGTCGACGTACACCGCGTCGTCGCCCTCCGCGACAGCGAGGACGGCGGACTCCCCGGTCGTCTCGGCGAGTTCGGTGACGAACTCGCGAGCGCTCCGGTACAGCGACCGCCGGTCGCGAACGGTCATGCCGGCGTCAAGCAGTGCCAGTCCGAGCCGATAGCGACCGTCACTCGCGCGGACGACGCCGAGTCGCTCCAACGTCTGCAGGTGATTGTGGACAGTTCCTTCGAGCCCAGCTCGCGGGCTAACTCGGACACGCCGGCGTCGTCAACCTCGAGCAGCGCGTCGACGACTCGTGCGGTGGTGTGGCTGGCGCCGACTGGGTACTCGCCCATGGCCAGTTCCGTGAGGCAAGGTATATAAATCGTTCACCAAAGCTGAACGCTGACTCTCCATCGTGATTGTTCATTAGGGACACGCCTGATCAGCCCAATCACTCGAATCCGCCATCAGAACCCCCACAAGACCATATTTCGCCTAATCCCCACCGACTATTCCGTTCAGCGATGATGAACGGCTTGCTTATGAATACGGTTGTTCGGGGAGGGAAAGTGGTGCTGAAGCCGTTTACCCGCCGAATGGGATGGCAGACCCCGTACAATTATATAGGAATAGTTGGTAGACGATGAGGACGGCTATGTCAAAGCGTACCAACACAACTGGGCGGCGACGTGTGCTGAAGGGAGCGGGCCTGGCGGGCCTGGCGGGCCTGGCCGGGTGTATCGGGACGGGCGACCCTGCACCGTCGGACGGTGGCACCGAGACGAGTGGCAACGGCGGGAGCGACGGCGGCGGCAGTTCGACCACGTCGAGCGGACCGGCGATGGCGCAGTCCGCAGAGGTGTGGGGCTGGGACGTCGCTGCGAAGTCGCTGGACCTGATCGACGACCCCTACGAATCCGAACACGGTGGCGACATCACGATCACCCAGATCGGTCGCGCCGACATGAAGGACAAGTTCAAATCGACGCTCCTGTCGGGCTCGGGGGCACCGGGCGCGGCGATGATGGAGAGCGTCGACGCCGCCTCGTGGGTCGACACGGGCGGCCTGCGCGACATCTCTGACTGGCTCGCGGAGGCCGGCATCAAAGAGGAGTTCGTCCCCGGCAAGTGGGGCCCCCTCGAGAAGGACGGCGGCACCTACGCGCTCCCGTGGGACATCGGCCCCGTCGGGACGTTCTACCGCCGCGACGTGATGGAAGAGCACGGCATCGACCCCACGAGCGTCGAGACGTGGGACCAGTACATCGAGGAGGGGAAGAAGCTCCCCGACGGACAGTACCTCCTCAACCTCCCGTCCAACGACTACGACGGTCTGTGGCGGATGATGTTCCGCCAGCTCGGCGGCCAGCCGTTCACCAGCAACGGCGCGGTGAACATCAACTCCGACAAGAGTCTGCAGGTGGCGCGCATCCTCAAGCGCCTGCGTGACTCGGGCGTGGCGAACGACCTCGCCTCGTGGTCGTCGGCGTGGTTCACCGCCTTCGGCGAGGGAACCACTGCCAGCCTGACCGCGGGTGCGTGGATCGAGGGCACCCTCAAGGCCGAGCTCGGTGACACGGCCGGCCAGTGGGGCGCCATCAAGCCGCCGGCGATCGAGTCTGGCGGCTCGCGCGCGACGAACTGGGGCGGCTCGAACGTCACCATCGCGAAGCAGGTCGACGACGAGACGGCCCGTCGCGCGTGGGACTACATGGCCTACACGTTGGGCAGCAAGGAGCACCAGCTTACCATGTACAAGGAGTACGGGATCTTCCCGGCGCTGGAGTCCGCCTACGAGTCTGAGGCGTTCGACCAGGGGAGCGAGTTCCTCGACGGCCAGGAGGCCGGTCGGATGTTCGCCGAGATCGCCCCCGAGATCGCACCGTACCGCTACACGGTCGACACGCCGGAGGTCACGAAGGCGATCAACACCCACTTCCGCGACATGATGACGGGCAACAAGACCCCCAAGGAAGCGATCGACGCGGCGGCCACGCAGGTCGCCGACCGGACGGGTCGCGACCTCGCCTGATTGCTCACCAGCATGGCCGCACCAACTTCCAACGAGCCGCTGTCGGACGCCACTGTCCGCGACCGGGCTCGGTTCTTTCGACAGGCGCTGAGCCGTCGGCTTCCGAGCCTCGGCGAGAGCGGCGTCGGCTACCTGTTCCTCCTGCCGACGTTCCTGTTGTTCTCGCTGTTCCTCGGGTTCCCGATCCTGTACACGTTCTACCTCTCGTTCTTCCGGTTCCAGGGCGTGAGCGACGAGACGCTGCTGTGGATCGATCTGCCGGGCTTCGAGTTCCAGTTGACCCGCATCGCGGAGCTCCAGTTCGTCGGGCTCCAAAACTACACGGCGATGTTCACCGACACGCTGTTCCTGCAGGCGTCGTTCAACACGCTGTTCATCCTGCTGGTGCAGGTGCCGCTGATGGTGGGGTTGGCGCTGCTGTTCGCGGTGGCGCTCAACGCCTCGTTCGTCAAGTTCCGCGGCGTGTTCCGTACCGTGCTCGCGCTGCCGGTGTCGGCGAACCTCGTCGCCTACTCGACGGTGTTCCTCCTGTTGATGCAGGAGACGGGCCTGGTGAACTACGTGCTCACGGGCGTCGGCCTGCCGGCGATCCCGTGGCTCAGTAGTTCGTTCTGGTCACGGATGACCATCGTCGGCGCCGTCACCTGGCGGTGGACCGGCTACAACATGATCATCCTGCTGGCGGGGCTGCAGAACATCCCCCAACAGCTGTACGAGGCCGCCGAGATCGACGGCGCCAGCCGGATCGACAAGTTCCGGTACGTGACGGTGCCGCTGCGGCCCGTCCTGCTGTTCGTGTTCGTCACCTCGACGATCGGGACGTTCAAACTGTTCAGCGAGCCCGTGATCATCAACAGCGGTGGCGCACCGCTGGACTCGACGATCACCATCGTGCAGTACATCTACCAGACGGCGTTCATCGACTTCCGACTGGGCTACGCGAGCGCGTTGACGTACGTGCTCATCTTCGTGGTCAGCCTGCTGTCGGCGGCGCAACTGCGCGTCGGAGGGTCCGACGATGCGTGAGGAGACGCGCCGCGAGGCGGTGTGGCAGTTCCTCACCTACGCGTTCATCCTCATGGGCGCCACCGTGACGATGGTGCCGCTGTACTGGATCGCGGTCGCGTCGACGCTGAAGGAGTCGGAGTTCCTCTCGTCGACGGCGCCGCGCCTGCTGCCGGGCGACAGTTTCCTCGCGAACTTCGAGTCGCTGCAAGCCCGCCAGAACGTCCAGTTCGTCGGCCACCCCGGCGAGATGACCCAGTACATCGACGTGGGTCCGTTCTACTTCGCGTACGACTTCTGGCACCTGTGGGACATGGGGGCGATGGAGAGCAGTATCTTCGTCGCGGTCGTGTACACGGCGCTGTCGCTGCTGCTGTGTTCGATGGCCGGCTTCGCGTTCGCGAAGTACGAGTTCCGGTTCAAGAAGCCCATCTTCTACGCCATCCTCGCGACGCTGATCTTGCCGATCCAACTGCTCGTCATCCCGCTGTTCCTCCTCATGAGCCAGCTCGGGATGACGAACAACTACTGGGCGATCATCCTCCCGTGGGCGGCGAACCCGCTCGGTATCTTCCTGATGCGCCAGAACATGCGGTCGATCCCCGACGCGCTGTTGGAGTCGGCCCGGATGGACGGCGCCACGGAGTTCCAACTGTACTACAAGATCGCGCTGCCGACGATGAAGTCGTCGTTGGCGGCGCTGGCGATCATCCTGTTCCTCTTCCAGTGGAACCTGTTCTTGTTCCCGCTGGTCATCCTCGACCAGGGCAAGTACACGATCCCGGTCGCCATCAACCAACTCGTCGGCGCACAGCGCGTCTACTACGACCAGATCATGGTCGCAGCGGCCCTCTCGGTGATCCCGGTGTTCCTGCTGTTCCTGTTCTTACAGAAGCAGTTCGTCAGCGGGATCCTCGCAGGGGCCGTCAAGGAGTGAGTTAAGCATGTCAGGTATCACATTACAGACTGTTCGAAAAGAGTTCGAGACCGGCGAGGAGCACATCGTCGCGGTCGACGACGTCGACCTAGAGATTCGCGACGGGGAGTTCCTCGTCCTCGTCGGTCCCTCGGGGTGCGGCAAGACGACCACCCTGCGGTGTATCGCGGGGCTCGAAGACGTGACGGACGGCACGATCGCCTTCGGTGACGACGACGTCACCGACCTGCGAGCGCGCGAGCGGGACGTGGCGATGGTGTTCCAGAACTACGCCCTCTATCCGCACATGAACGTGCGGGAGAACATCGGTATGGGGCTGAAGCTGTCCTCGTCGATGACCAGTGCCGAGATCGACGCCAAGGTGGAAGACGTCGCCGAGTTGCTGGGGATCGAGCCCCTACTGGCGAAGAAGCCCAAAGAGCTGTCGGGCGGCCAGCAACAACGCGTCGCGCTGGGACGGGCGATCGTCCGCGACCCAGAGGCGTTCCTCATGGACGAACCGCTGTCGAACCTCGACGCGAAGCTGCGCGCCCAGATGCGCACGGAACTGCAGACACTCCAGCACGACCTGGACGTGACGACGGTGTACGTCACGCACGACCAGACCGAGGCGATGGCGATGGGCGACCGCATCGCGATCATGGACGGTGGTGAACTCCAGCAGGTGGGGACCGCCGAAGAGGTGTATCGCACGCCCGTCAACGAGTTCGTCGCCGACTTCATCGGCTCGCCGAGCATCAACACCTTCGACGCGACCGTCGAGGGCGCGACGCTCCACGGGCCCGGTGGGTTCGAGTACACGCTCGACGATCCCTCGCCAGTCGAGGGACACGACACCGTCCGCGTGGGGATTCGCCCGGAGGACATGACGCTCGTCGACGATGGCGTCGCCATCGAGACGACCGTCCTCGAGCCGATGGGCAACGAGAACTTCCTGTACGCGACGATGGGCGAGGAGGAACTGACGCTGCGGGTCGTCCCGAGCGCCCGACCGTCGCCCGGCGACACCGTCGACTTCGCCTTCGACGAGGACTCGCTGTACCTGTTCGACGCGTTGACGAGCGAAGCGTTGAAGACGAAGACCGACGCCGGCGCACCGCTCATCGAGGAGCCGGAGGTGGCCGAATGACCCGGATCGTCGACTACGAACTGTACCAGGTGCCGCCGCGCTGGCTGTTCCTCCGCATCGAGACGAGCGACGGCCGCGTCGGCTGGGGGGAGCCCGTCGTCGAGGGGCGCGCGCGGACCGTCCGCACCGCCGTCGAGGAACTGCTCGACACGTACCTCCTCGGCGAGGACCCGATGCCGATCGAAGACCACTGGCAGACGATGTACCGCGGCGGATTCTACCGCGGTGGTCCGGTCCTCATGTCGGCGATTGCCGGCATCGACCAGGCGCTGTGGGACCTCAAGGGCAAACACTTCGGCGCCCCTATCTACGAACTGCTGGGTGGGCGAGCGCGCGACCGCGTCCGCGTCTACCAGTGGGTCGGCGGCGACCGGCCCGAGGGCGTCGCACAGGCGGCCGCCGAGAAGGTCGATCAAGGGTTCTCCGCGCTCAAGATGAACGCGACGCCGGAGATGCGTCGGGTAGACTCGCCGGCGTCGATCGACGCCGCCCGCGAGCGGCTGGCGGCCGTTCGCGAGACGGTCGGGCCGGAGGTCGACATCGGCGTCGACTTCCACGGTCGCGTGTCGAAGCCGATGGCCAAGCGGCTGGCGAAGGCGTTGGAGCCGTACGAGCCGATGTTCGTCGAGGAGCCGGTGCTCCCCGAGCACAACGACGCACTCCCGGAGATCGCAGGCCACACCACCGTCCCGATCGCGACGGGCGAGCGGATGTTCTCGCGGTGGGATTTCAAAGAGGTGTTCGAGAACGGTGCCGTCGACGTGATCCAGCCCGACCTCTCGCACGCCGGCGGGATCACCGAGGTGAAGAAGATCGCAGCGATGGCGGAGGCGTACGACGTCGCGATGGCCCCCCACTGCCCGCTGGGGCCGATCGCGTTGGCCTCCTGTGTCCAGGTCGACGCCTGCTCGCCGAACGTCCTCATCCAAGAGCAGAGCCTCGACATCCACTACAACGAGACGAGCGACGTGCTCGACTACCTCGCCGACCCCTCGGTGTTCGAGTTCGACGACGGCTTCATCGAACTCCCCGACGGCCCGGGTCTCGGGATCGAGATCGACGAGGACCACGTCCGCGACATGACGGGCGACGTCGACTGGCACAATCCCGTGTGGCGCCACGAGGACGGGAGCGTGGCCGAATGGTGAGCGGGAGCGCAGACGAGGGTACAGACGCACACGCCACGGGCGACCGGTTCGTGGACACAGTGGCGGTCGTCACTGGGTCGACCCGCGGCATCGGAGCCGGCGTCGCACGACGGCTCGCCGCCGAAGGCGCACGTGTGATCGTGACCGGACGCAGCAGGGACGCCGGCGAGGCGACCGTCGCCGACATCGAGGCCGACGGCGGCGACGCGACGTTCGTCCGTGCGGACATGCGCGACCCCGACGACATCGCGGCGCTGTTCGACGCCGCCGTCGAGACGTTCGGCGGCGTCGACGTCCTCGTCAACAACGCGGGCGTGGAGACGAACACGGCCGTCGACGAGGCGACGATGGACGACTGGGCGTTCGTCCTCGAGACGGACTTCCGCTCGTTCTGGCTGTGCGCGCGCGAAGCCGCCGAGCGCATGGACGGCGGAGCCATCGTCAACATGTCGTCGAACCACGCGATCTGCACGATGCCCGCGATGTTCCCCTACAACGCGGTGAAGGCGGGGATCAACGGCATGACGCGCGCGATGGCGCTCGACCTGGGGCCCGACATCCGAGTGAACACGGTCAACCCCGGCTGGGTGGCGATCGACCGAACGACGACTGACATGGACGAGGAGTATCGCGCCCACCTGAGTCGATTCACCCCGTCGGCCGACTCGGGACGCCCGCGGACGTCGCCGCGGCGGTGGCGTTCCTCGCCAGCGACGAGGCGGGCTTCGTCACGGGGGCGAACCTGCTCGTCGACGGCGGGCGAACTGCCGTCATGCAGGACGACACGCTCCCGGACTACCGCGCCCGCAGGCAGGAGGAGACAGAGCGTGACTGAGCGCGCGAGCGCCGGCGACACGACGGTCGCGTTCGATCCCCAGTCGGGCGACATCGACGTTGTCGCCGGCGACACGACGCTCCTGTCGGGGCGCGTGTCGGCGACGAGCACCGACGGGACGCCGCTCTCGACGAGTGTGTCGCTGTCGGCGGCCCACGGAGCGGTCGACATCACAGTCACCGCGACGAACGACACCGACGAGCAACGAGCGCTCGGCGACATCTGCGTGATCTCGGACGCGGAGACGGCGTTCTCCTCTGACGACCGGATCTTCGAGCACGGCTACCAGTCGTGGACGCCCACGGCGACGACGCCGCTCGACGACCCGTTCCCGCCGGAGTCGGTCGAGTCGGTGCCGCAGATGACCGACGTGGCGGCGCCCGACGAAGGACGAACGAGTCATGCCGTGACGGCGCTGTCCGGAGACGCCGGGTCGGTGACGCTTGGCTTCCTCGACCACGAAGCGTATCTGAGCCGCTTCGACGTCGCTACCGCGCCCGTGCGGCTCACCGCCTTGTGCCCTGGCGACGGCGTGTCGGTGTCACCTGGCGAGTGTCGAACCGCTGCGACACTGCGCGTCGATGCGACCCGAACGGTCGACGCGGCGTTGGCGTCCATCGCCGACGCCGTCGCCGACCGGATGGATGCACGTGTACCGGCGGCGGCCCCCACCGGCTGGTGCAGTTGGTACCACTACTTCACCGAGGTGACGGCGGACGACGTGCGCGACAACGTCGGCGCACTCGACGACTGGGGCGTCCCACTCGACGTGATCCAGATCGACGACGGCTACGAACAAGCGTTCGGCGACTGGCGAACTCTCGCCGACGGGTTCGACGACATGCGTGCCCTGCGCGACGACATCGTCGACGCTGGCCACACAGCCGGCATCTGGCTCGCACCGTTCTACGTCCAAGCCGACTCTCAGTTGGCTGCAGACCACCCGGAGTGGCTGATCACGGACGGCGCGGGTGCGCCGGTCGACGCCGGCGCCCGCCACGGTCCGATGTACGGGCTCGACGTCACCCACCCCGGTGCAACCGAGTGGCTCCGGGAGACGTTCCGCACGGTCGTCGAGGAGTGGGGGATTGAGTACCTCAAACTCGACTTCTTGTACGCCGCCGCGCTCCCGGGTGAGCGGCACGGGGACGTCACCCGCGCGCAGGCGTACCGGCACGGGCTGGCGACGATCCGAGAGGCCGTCGGCGACGCGTTCGTCCTCGGCTGCGGCGCACCGGGATTCCCCAGCGTGGGGTTGGTCGACGCGATGCGCGTCGGCCCCGACACGGCGCCGTACTGGCGTCGCGAGGGCGACGCCGCGAGCGAACCCGCCCACGAGAACGCGATTCGCAACGTGCTCAACCGTCAGTTCTGTCACCGCCGACTGTGGCTGAACGACCCCGACTGTCAACTCGTGCGGACGACGACCGACCTGACCGACCCCGAGCGGCGGTCGTTCGCCGCACTCGTCGCTCTCACCGGTGGGACGAACGTCCTCAGCGACGCCGTCGACGAGATTGACGCGGCTGGTCGCGACCTGTTCGAACGGACACTGCCGCCGGTCGACACCGGTTCGGTCGTCGGCGTGGGCGACACGGAACTCCCGGCGCGCGTCGTCTGCCGACGGTCTGCCGACGACGCCGTCGCCGTCGCTGCGTTCAACTGGGACGACGAAGCCGCGACTGTGCGGGTCGACCCGGCCGAGTACCTCGACGCCGACGCGGTCGTCGCCGTGGACGCCTTCGGCGACGACGGCCTCCACGACGGACCGATCGAACGCGAGGTCCCGCCCCACGGCGTGTTGCTGGTGCACGCGGCGCCGGCGTCGGACGAGCCGCGAGTCGTCGCTGCACATCACCTCGCGAACGCGGCCACACAACTAACCCACGTGGAGTGTGTCGGCGGGTCGCTCGTGATGACATCGGCCGCCGAGCAGCCGATGAACGTGACACTCGCGGTTCCGCCGAGCGTGACGACGAGTGTGGGCGAACAGCTGACCGACCGCACGGTTCGCGTGACCGTGCACCCCGGAGAGACGACGATCCCCTTCACCGAACGATGACCGACGACGACACCGACGACGGCCGCATCGCACACGAACCGCACGACCCAACGACGCCGCGGATCGGCGTCTGCTACTTCCCCGAGCACTGGCCACGAGACCGGTGGGAGCGTGACGTCGAACTGATGGTCGAGGCGGGCATCGAGGTCGTCCGGATGGCCGAGTTCTCGTGGGGGCGCATCGAGCCGACTCGCGGCGAGTTCGACTTCGAGTGGCTCGACGAGGCCGTCGCGTTGCTCGGAGAGGCGGGGATCGATGTCGTCCTCTGCACCCCGACGGCGACGCCGCCGAAGTGGCTCGTCGACGAGCGCCCAGAGATCCTCCAGGAGGAGCCCGACGGGACGACGCGCGCGTTCGGGAGCCGGCGCCACTACTGCTTCAACTCCGACGCCTATCGCGAGGAGACCGAGCGTGTGGTCACGCGGATGGCCGATCACTACGCCGACAATCCGCACGTCGTCGGCTGGCAGACCGACAACGAGTACGGCTGTCACCAAACGATCCGCTGTTACTGTGACGACTGCGGCGCTGCGTTCCGCGACTGGTGTCGCGAGCGCTACGGCGACGTCGAGACGCTCAACGAGACGTGGGGGACGACGTTCTGGAGCCAACAGCACGCCGACTTTTCGGAAGTCGACCCGCCGCGCCACACGGCGACGGAGCACCATCCGTCGCGACTGCTCGACTTCGGTCGCTTCGCCAGCGACAGCGCCGTCGACTACAACCGCCTCCAGACGGGCATCCTGCGGGAGGCGAACGCCGACTGGTTCGTCACCCACAACTTCATGGGCAACTTCCCGACGCTGGACGCGTACGACGTCACGGAGTCGCTGGAGTTCGCCACGTGGGACTCGTACCCCACCGGCTTCGCCCAGGACCGCCGACTCGGCGAGTCGACACCGGAGCGACTCCGCGCGGGCGACCCAGACCAGGTGAGTCTGAACCACGACCTGTACCGCACGCCCGCCGGCTTCTGGGTGATGGAGCAGCAGCCGGGCGACATCAACTGGCCGCCGTACGCCCCCCAACCGGGCGAGGGCGCGATGCGGCTGTGGGCTCACCAGGCGGTGGCGCACGGCGCGAACACGGTGTCGTACTTCCGCTGGCGCCGCTGTCGACAGGGCCAAGAGCAGTACCACGCGGGGCTGCTCCGCCACGACGGCACCCCCGACCGCGGGTTCGAGGACGCGCGCGAGGCGGCCGCCGAGCTGGCCGAGCTGGATCTGGCTGGCGTCGACGCACCCGTCGCGCTGTTGTTCAGCTACGACGACCTCTGGGCGCTGTCCGAACAGCCACACTCACCCGAGTTCGACTACTGGCAGCTTGTCGGCCGGTTCTACCGAGCGCTGCGCGGCCGTGGCGTACAGGTCGACGTCGTGCAACCGGAGGCGGACCTCTCCGGGTACGCGGCGGTCGTCGCACCGACGCTCCACCTCGCCGACGGGGCGTTGGCCGATCACCTCGAGTCGTACCTGCACGAGGGCGGACAGCTTCTGTTCGGCCCACGGTCGGGGTATAAGCTCCCCGGCAACCGACTCCAGCCCGACCTGGCCCCCGGCCCGTTCACGTCGCTCGTGGGCGGTCACGTCGACCAACACGAGTCCCCACCGGAGACGTTGGCGACGGAGCTCAGCTATCGCGGCGACGAGTACGAGTTCGACACCTGGGGCGAGTGGCTCGTTGCCGACGACGCGACCGTCGTCGGTCGCCACGAGAGTGGGACGGCCGAAGGCAACCCGGCGCTGTTACACCACGACGTCGGCGACGGGGCCGTGACCTACTGCGGTGTCCAGCCGGGCACGGCGCTGGCAGACGCACTCGTGTCCGACCTGTTGGGCCGAGCTGGCGTCGGCCACACAGAGCGCCTCCCGGAGACAGTTCGACTCGCGGAACGCGATGGAGTGACGTGGGTGTTGAACTTCGGCTCGGAGTCGGTGACGGTCGACGGTCCTGCCGACGCCGAGTGGATCGTCGGTGCCGAAACGGTGTCGCCGTTCGGCGTCGGCGTCGTCGAGGCGCCCGCTTCGAGTCTCGGTCTCGTCGACACCGAGTGACAGTCACGCCGGCGTGAGCGCCGGGGGAGTCGGAGACTGCTGCGGGCAGGACCGACGTCACGGTCGATCCCGGGTGGATCGACCCACCCGGAGTTGTTCGGGGACGCCTGCGGCGTAGTCGCGCTGTCCACGACTCTTGTGTCGCGGCTTTCGCGACCCCGATCCTCACGACTCGCCCACGAGACAGCCATTCTCAGGGCTCTCATCGAGTACCGACGACGAGACGAGAGACACGGCCGAGTGTGTGGCGGCTCGCCCCGAAGAAGCGACCGCCTGGGTGGCCTCTATTTGCCACCTTCCGGTGTGAATAGCCATATGCCCGTTCAGTCCGTTCTGTGGTAAGTGACTCGGCGACGAATTGCGTTGGTCCTGCTCGTGCTCGTGCTCGTCGTGACACCGGTGGCCGGGCACGTCCCGAGCGACCCTGGCGACAACGACAGCCGACCTTCGCAGTCACGGTGACCGACGCCGCGAAGTCGTGGTCGTACTACGACGAAATCGACGACGGCGGCGCACAGTACTATCGGATCACCGTCGACGAGGGCGAACGCCTCAAAGTGAGCGCGTTCACCCCCGACGACGGACCGTTCACCCCATCGTTGGTCGTGATGGCCCCTGAGATCGACGGGGACGACGCTCCGCCGGGAGTCTCCGTCCCAGACGGCATGGGCGCAGTCGTGGTGGAGGGAGAACGCCCCGCGACGCCCGGGTACGAGCCGTTCGCACCGTCGGCGAACTACGAGACGGCGGCCTTCGAGCGAGCGAGCGACGGTCGGACGACGTACCTCGTCGCGCTCTACGAACCGGCGAATCGGAGCGGTCGAGCCGGCGTCGCCATCGGCTACCAGGAGTCGTTCACCCCCGCCGAGTACGCCACCGTACCGTTCAGCCTCGTGGACAATCGCCTGTGGGAGGGCAGCCGCTCGCCCTCGCCCTCGGACCGTTCGTCCTCGCGGTCGTCGGTGGCGTCGGCGTGTTCGCTCGGCGCCGTCGGCACACGAGCGGGAAGCCGGTCGCCGAGTCCCTCCTGCTCGGTGGCGGCCTCCTCGTGCTCGCCAGCGGCGTGAACACGCTGGTCCAGACCGGGCTGACGCTGGCGGCGACGGGACCGACCGCCGGGGCGCTCGTGACGGCGGCGTACATCGTCGTGCCCGCGATCTGTGGTGGCTGGGCGATCCGTGTCGCCGGACGGTCGCAGGGGCGGTTCGACGCCCGGACGCGGGTCGGACTCGCCGTGGCCGGTCTCGCGGCGCTGGTCACCTGGGCCGGGTTCCTCGTCGGCCCGGTGCTCCTCATCGCCGCCGCCGTCGCACCGGCTCGGTTCCTCGAAGCGTCGCCGACGGAATGGCTCGCTGACCGCTAGCTCAGCGTTCAGCTGGACGGCGAACGTCTGACCGGACGAGCGACATGACACGTCGTGACGATGACAGACAACCGACGTGACAGTACGGTTAGTTCGTCGCGTCGACTGGGATCAGGCATGGCCCACCGCGACGCGGACGTCGACGACCGACCGTTCGAGTGCGACCTCTGCGAGGACGAGTTCGAGACGCGCGAGGAACTGCAGGACCACGTCTGGGAGGTGCACGAGATGGACGGCGACATCACGACGTAGCGGTCGTGCTCCACCGATCGGTCTCGACGGAGAGTGATTCGCAGGCGCCGAAGCGAGTCACAGCGCTGGATGCGCGGCCGCGGAGAGCACGTGTGTTCCGTCGTCGCGACTGTCGAGGTGCACGTCGCTCCCGAACGCCTCCAGGACCGCGCGGTTCGTTCGGACGTGGTCGGTCACGGCTGGAATCCGAACGCGCCCGCCGGCGAGCGCGAGGAACAGCATCAGTTGGTCGGCCATGAACCGGTCGACCGGTGCCGTCGCGTCCCGAAACTCGAAGACCTGTTCGACGGCGTCGTCGGCCACCTGTTCGGACGACCGACCGCGCTCGCCGAGGGCACTGAACCCGGCGACGGCGTCGCGAGTACCCACACGGAGGAGGAGCGACGATCCGGTCGACCGGCTGCGGACGTACTCCACCGCACCGGTCGTCGTTCGGAGGCCCGCCTCCGTCAACTGCGCTCGCGCGCGGTCCGCCTGTCGCTGTGCGACCCGCGCGTCGCGCAGTGACTCGGTGGCCTTCGAGTAGATGTCGACGCGGTCGATCGCGCCCCGGTGTTCGAGCGTGAGCGGCGACACCGACGACGGGCGCGTCTGAAGGACGGCCTTGCCGTCGCCGGCGGGGTAGAAGCCGGTCCGCTTGACCTCCACGTCTGCCTCCACCCCCCACGTCGCCAACAGCGGGAGTTTGACCAGTTGCTGGTAGGCGACGGTCGGCGACCACTTCACGTCCGTCCCGCCTGTAGCCGTCACTCGAAGCGGGACGGCCGAGAACGCGCCTATCGGGAGGACGGTGTCGAACAGCAGCGGGATGCTTCCGGCAGTGCCGATAGCCGCGTCGAGCGGCGTCTCGCGGGCGTCTCCGGGCTCGAAGCGCAGGGTATCGGACTCGAGTTCCGCACCCGACACCGTCCCGTCACACAACTCCGTGACGACCTCGACCGCCGTGAGGTGTTGCGGTTTGAGGCCGGGAGTCGGCCGGTTCCCCCGGATGTGCTCGATCCGGAACGGTCGTTCGAGGATGACCGAAAGGCTCAACGCCGTTCTGAGCACTTGGCCGCCCCCGTCGCGCCCGTCGATGGTAATCACGGCCGACACGTCGCTGGACACCCGCTTCGTCTTGGTGGTCGGCGATGCGACTCGTCGTCGAGGCAAAGCGCCGCCGCCAGCTCGATGGCACCGCGAACGCACGAGCCAGTGGACCGCACGCGCAAGCCCGTACCGGGGCGAACCGACTCCGAGTACCTCGTTTTAGTCGACCGACACCCCACCCGCTCTGCCGGCTTTCGCTGAGCAACGGACCACCAAGTCGAAGCCATCTCTGAGCGCGTTCGGAGGAACCGGCCAGTGTCACGCCGAATCGTGGCCGTAGCTGAGACCGACTACGAAGCAACAGTCAACTCGGCACTCGGCGAGCGTGCTGATATTGTCATGATCTACTGTCAGGATCTGCCGGTGCGAGCCGACTCCGGCGGCGGGCGGGTGGGCAGGAACCGAGAGCGCGGACCCGAGATGGACGACCGGGTCGTTCGGTGGACACACGTGGGATCCGACGATGGTGACGGAACCGCGTGAACGACGGGGACGGCGTGAACGGCGTGGACGGCGTAGCGGGCGCTGGGTGGTGCGGCGGGTGTCCATCGTCGTCGTCGCAGCCCTCGTCGTCACGAGTACGATGGTGGTCGCAAGTGCCGCGGCGACCCAAGGCGACAGCGTCGGTGTCGGCGGTCCAGCGACCTCCGCCGTGCAGGAGTCCGGATCCCTAGGCGTGCTCGGGCCGGCGCCCGACGTCGGGACGGACACGAGTCGCCTCCAGCAGTCGCACCGTGACGCCGCCGAACGAGGGGTCGAGGAGGGTGCTCAGTTGGCCCAACAGCAGGGAGCGTCGGTGACGCAAGCACAGATCCAAGCGGCTACGGACGCCGTCACTGCGCGCGTGGACCGGCACCCGCGAGCGAGCGCCGAGCAGGTCAGGCGCGCCGCGCGAGGGGCGGCACACGGCGCGCTCGTACAGGCCCAGTCCGCGAACGTGACGCAGATTCAGGTGGCGGTCGCGGGCGCGTTCGACGGCACACTCAGCCAGTCACAGTCGGCGACCGCCACACAGCTTCAGGGTGCGGCGTACGGCGCGGCCCACGGCGCACTCGCGCAGGCCCAGCGCGTCTCGACGACGCAGGTGCAGTTCGCCGCGGCGGGTGCCGCCGCCGGCGCGGCGAGGGGCGCGGCCAAGCGCGACGTCACCGACGTCTCAAAGGTGCAGGAAGCCGCCCAGGGTGGTGCGTACGGGGCACTCGAACGACCCGGGGCGTCCGAGAAGGTCCGCGGCGCCGCCCGTGGCGGCGCCGAGGGATCGCTCGAACAGCGCCAACAGGCGACCGTGAAACAGATCCAGGTGGCGGCGCTCGGCGGTGCGAAGGGCGCCGTCTCGCAGAGCCAGCGCGCGACGGTGACGCAGGTCCAAGCCGCCGCTCACGGGGGCGCCGCGGGTGCCATCTCGCAGAGTCAGACGGTTAGCATCGAGCAGATCCAGATCGCTGCGGCGGGCGCGGCGGCGGGCGCGCTCTCACAGAGTCAGTCGGCGAGCGTGACGCAGATCCAGTCGGCGGCGAGGGGTGCCTGCGAGGGCGTCCTCGGCGAGGTGACACAGGTACAGGTCGTCAACGTCGTCCAGATCCAAGTGATCGTCCAGGTCGCGGCGGCAGAGACGACGAAGAAGGCGGTGCGGGACAACGAGAAGCGCCCGACGAAGATCGTCAACGACGGGCGCAAGAAGGGCAAGGACAAATACAAGTCGTCCGGTGATCGCGACCGCGACGGCCTCTCGGACGATCAAGAGCGCCTCATTAGCACTGACCCGCGCGACGTCGACACCGACGGCGACGACCTCAACGACGGCACCGAGGTGCTCGTCGAGGGGACCGACCCGCTCGACCGGGACACCGACGACGACGGCCTCGACGACGGCGACGAGGTCGAACTCGGCACCGACCCGACGCGGGCGGACACCGACCGCGACGGTATCGACGACGGCGACGAGGTTGACGACGGGAGCGACCCGCTGGACCCCAACGACCCGGACGAGACCGACGCCGACCGCGACGGCCTGACGCTGGCCCAAGAGCGCGCGCTCGGCACCGACCCGGAGGACGAGGACACCGACGGCGACGGCCTCGACGATGGCACCGAAGTCGACGCCTACGACTCGAACCCGCTCGCCGTCGACACCGACCGCGACGGCCTCGACGACGGTGAGGAGGTCGACCTCGGCACCGACCCGACCCTCGCGGACACCGACGGCGACGGCCTCACCGACGCCGCCGAGGTCGAACGCGGCACCGACCCGACAGATCCGGACGACCCCGCGCCACCGGACCCCGACGGTGACGGACTCGGGACCGCCCAAGAGGAACTAATCGAGACCGACCCCGAGAACGCCGACACGGACGGCGACGAGTTGGACGACGGTGACGAGGTGACCGTCTGGTTCACCGACCCGCTCGACCCCGACACGGACGGTGACTCGATCCCGGACGGTGTCGAGGTGCAAGAGGGGTCCGACCCGCTCGACATCAACGACCCGACACCGATCGACACCGACGGCGACGGCCTCTCCGACGACACGGAGGAGACGCTCGGCACGAACGTGACCGACCCCGACACCGACCGCGACGGCTTCCTCGACGGGACGGAGGTCGACGACGGGACCGACCCGCTCGACCCGGACGACCCGCCGCGAGTCGAGTCGCTCGGGGTCGCCAGCGCCTGCGAGAACCTCACGGTCACCAACCCGAACAACGTGCCCGTGACGGTGACCGTCGACGGCCCGAACGGCACCGACCAGTTCGGTGTCGCGGCGGGCGAGACGAGACGACTCGCGCAGGGCCCGGGCGACTACGTGCTGACGGCGAGTACGGGCGACGGGACGGCAGTCCCGCTCGGTACGGAGAACGAGTCCGAGGTCGCCGTGACGGTCGAGTCGTGTCCGACGGTCAGCGAGAGCCTCACGGCGGTCGTGGGCGAGGACAACGTCTCCGTGACGAACCCGAACGACGCGCCAGTCGTCGTGGCCGCGACCAACGAGACCGGCGTCGTCCAGAACGAGACCGTAGCGGCGGGCGACACGACGACGCTCCAGTTCGCCCCCGGCACCTACACGCTCACGGCACAGACCGACGCTGGTGATCCGGTTCCGATCAACGGCGAGCCGTCGCTGTCCGTCTCCGTCGCGGCACCGGTCGGACAGGCGTCGCTCACCGCGACTGTGGACAACGCCACGCTGACGGTGTCGAACCCGTCGACGGCGAACGCGACGGTGAGCCTCGCCAACGAGTCAGGCGTACTCGAATCGTTCGAGGTGGCCGCGGGCGGAACTGCGACACGAGACGCTCTGGTGCCCGGCAACTACACGCTGACCGCGACCGGCGAGGGGGGCGAGACGGCGCTCATCGACGGTGCGGAGTCCGTCTCGTTCACCGTCGAGGCCCCCGAGTCGCCCACGACGGCGGAGTTGGCGTCGCTCGTCGGGACCGTCGAGGGTCAGTCGCTGCTGGTCGAGAACCCCAATTCGGTCGACGTGACGGTCGAGGCGACCAACGAGACGGGAGCCTCCCGTGTGCTGACCGTGCCGGCAACGTCGACCGAGTCGCTGGTCGACCTCGAACCGGGCGACTGGAATGCGACGGCGACGACGGAGAACGGGCAACCCGTCCCGATCAACGACAGCGACGTGTACGCGTTCACCGTCGAGCCCCCCGAGCCACCGCTGACGTCGCTCCTCGTCGTCGTCGACACCGCCGAGTTCAGCGTGGAGAACCCCAACCCGGTCGGCGTCTCGGTGACCGTGACCAACGACTCTGGACCAGTCGTGCTCGCGGCAGTGGGTCCCGACGAGAACGTCACCGTCGACGGCCTCACACCGGGCAACTACAGCCTGAACGCGACGACCGACGACGGACGGGATGTCGCGCTCAACGGCAACGACACGCTCGTGATTACCCTCGAAGCGGCCGCCACATCGACGGCCACGTCGACCACGACGCCCACGGCAACCCCGACAGGTACCCCAACGGGCACCGCTTCTCCGACGGCCACCGCGACTCCGACAGCCACAACCACTCCGACGGCCACCGCTACTGCCACGACGACGCCGACACCAACGCCCACGGCCACCGTGACGCCGACGGCGACCCCGACGCAAACGCCGACCGCAACCCTGCCACCCACCGCGACTCAAACTGCAACGGCTACCCAGCCGCCCACGACCACGGCGACGCCGGCACCGTTCGTGATCCCGCCAGCCAGGCCGGGGTCACCCACGGCGACGCCGACGGGGCCGACGACCACCGCGTTCCCGACCGTGACGGCGACCGCCTCCCCGACGTCCACGGCGGACGTGACTCAGATGACGTTCACGACAACCACTCCTAACGTCACCGCGACCGGGAACAGGTCACTCACACCGGTCGCGTCGCTCGCTGCGCCAGTCGACGACGGAGGGCGGCTGTTCGTCTGGGGGGCGAACCTCTCGCTGATCGGGCTGTTGGGGCTGCTACTGGTTCGAACCCATCACCGGTAGCGCCTCCGAACGAGGGTCGACGCCGTCCAGCGACCCGCCGACGGTCGGCGAGCGGTCACCCGACGACGGCACCGACGTACAACACCGCGACCAGGAAGATCCAAACGCCGTCGACGAAGTGCCAGTACAGCGAAACCGTCCGGACGGCGGTGTCGTTCCCCTCGGAGTACGCGCCGCGAAGCGACCGCACGAACACGAGTGCGAGCATGACGACGCCCAGCGTCACGTGCAACCCGTGCAGTCCAGTCAGTCCGTAGAAGGCGCTCGCGAACACGCCGTCAGAGAGCGTGAACGACTCCGCGGTGACGAACTCGAAGTACTCGTACGCCTGTCCCGCGACGAAGACGGCCCCGAGAGCTACCGTCGTTCCCAACAGCCCGAGGAACCGGCTACGGTTCCCGGACTCCAGCGCGTCGTGCGCGAAGTGGACCGTCACACTGCTCGCGACGAGGACGACCGTGTTCACGAGCACGAGCGACCCGAGCAACGGGGGCAACTCCGACGGCGGCCACGTCCCCGAGCGGACGAACGCGTAGTAGACGAACCCCGCGGCGAACGTCGCCAGGTCCGAGAGGAGAAACAGCCACATCCCGCCGACGTACAACTGCGAGCGACTCCCCGCCTCGCCGGCGAAGAACGCCTCCCGTGCCCACCCGGCGAGACCGCCCACGACCACGACGACGCCGATACCGGCGACGACCAGTAGCGGCGTCCGGGGAAGCGCGTCACCCACGGCCATCGCACCGCCGGCGCCGAGATACAGCGCCGCCGCGCCGACCGCTGCGACGATGGGCCACCTGCTCGTGTGCTCCGCCGCGTCGTGGTCCGCGGCGGCGGCGTCGGTCCCGTCCATACGTTCGTGTCACGGCGCTGTCCCAAATAGGCACCGCGGGGTCCAGCGTCGCTGTCGCGGTCCCACACCGACGGGAGACGCCGCGTCGCAGTCGCGCTGTACGCGCTCGCGGGCAGTCACCAGACCACGGTGTGCGGCGCTGTCCCCCGAACACCCACCCCCGGGGTCGTCCGCAATTCGTGTCTGCGCCTGGATCTGTGTCGTCGGGTCGCTCGTCTCTCGTCGACAGTCGGTCAGCCACACACGTTCCGAGCGGCGGCGAGTGGAGCGGCGACGGGAGCGATCGACATACCCCACTTAGAACGTGGGATATCGATCCACCGTACTCGAGTGATAGGTCGTTCCACTCAGGGAGCGATATTCGGCAGAACACCCCCGGTGTCGTCCGCAATTCGCTGTTCCGCGTTCGGGGAGGTCCGGTCAGTCGACAACGGTAGAGAATCGCGGCCTCCGAGCGCAAATCCCGGGATCAGCTGACGGCCTACGAGGGCACCGACGACGACGATGCAGGTCGGTCGTCGGTCCACTCCAAGACCGTCGCCGCCCACGTGTAGCCGGTGCCGGCGGCCAGGAACAGCACGACGTCACCGGCGGCGACTCGGTCGCGGTCGAGCCCTCACAGAGCGCGAGCACCTGGTCGGCGCTCTGGACGTGGCCGTAGTCGTCGAGGTAGTAGCTCTCCGACTGATCGACTCCCAGCTCGGCACAGAGGTACTCGTGGAAGGAGCGCTTCATGTGCGTGAGCGCGAGGAAGTCCACGTCGCCGCGCTCGTACCCCGACGCGGCGAGCGCGTCGTCGGCGACGCCGAGGAACGCCGGCGCGGACACGTCGGCGAGGCGCTCCTTCATGTCGTTGGGGTCGGGGACAGTGAGCGAGTGGGCGCCCGCCTCCACCGTGTCGTGGGTGGGTGGGTCTCGTGATCCGCCGGCGGGCATCACCACGTCGCGCGAGAAACTCCCGTCCGTGACCGCCGCCGACTCGCGGACGACGGCGCTCGTCCGCTCGGTCGCGGGGTCGGCCTCCAGCACGGTCGCCGACGCGCCGGATCCGAAGTTGAACATGAAACTGGCGTCGTCGTCCTCGTAGTCGACGAGGTCCTCCTCACGGCTCGCGGTGACGAGCAGCGCGCGGTCGATATCGCCGACGCGGAGTTGGGCGGCGGTGTGACGGATCGCAATCGGCGCTCCAGCACACAGCGTGTACGACTCGTGGGCGTACGCCCCGTCGGCGCCGAGCCGTTCGCAGACGTCCGCCGCCGCCGACCACACGACGTGGTCCTTGTACTCGCTCCCGTGGAACAGGACAAGGTCAGGGCCGACGCCTCGATTCTGGCGTCGGCGAGCGCTTCGCGCCCAGCCGCGACGCACATGTCGCTGACGTGGTCGTCGTCCGGCGGGCAGACGCGCTTCTCGCGCATCCCCATCTTCTCGACGACGACCGACTCCGGAATGCCACTGGTGTCGGCTATCTCGGCGCCGGTCAGTACTTCGTCGGGGACGTACGTCCCGAGCCCGGTCAGGCCGACGGGGCGGTCAGTCGCCGCGTCGCCGCCGTCACTCATCGAACCACCGACGAATGCGGGTGGGGACGGCCTTCGCGAGCGTCCCGCCCATCCGGTCGCGCGCGGTTCCGAGCAGGCCGTTCGGCACGTACAGCACGAACAGGACGAACAACAGCCCGACGTACAGCGCGGCGTGGCCGTTGAGGAACGTGTTGATCGCCTCGGCGACCGTGAGGCCATTGTACAGTTCCGTCGCGAGGGTTCCCTCGCCCACGTTCGCCCGGAGGTACGGGAGGAGACCGCCGCCGCCGCCCTCCTTCGAGAGGAACTCCCGCACGCCCTCGTCGAACAGCGTGCCGTACAGCGGTCCGGCGAGCGTGCCGAACCCGCCGATGATCGACACCAGCAGTGCGTCGCCGGCGACGAGGAAGTAGAAGCCGTTCTCTGGCGTCACCGACCGACGGAAGCCGACGAACAGCGCGCCGGCGATCCCGGCGAAGAAGCCGGAGATGACGAACGCCGACAGCTTGTACACGTACGTGTTATAGCCGATGGCGCGGGCGCGCTCCTCGTTCTCCCGGATCGCGATCAGCGTGCGGCCGAACGGCGAGTGGACGATCCGCTGGAGCAGGAAGTAGCACACGAGGACGACGGCCCCGATGGCGTAGAACGACACCTCCGTCGGCGACAGGTCGATGAAGCCGAGCAGCCCCTCGATGGAGTCGCCCGTCAACTGCCCGATGGCGACGTTGAGCGCGTCGACGCCGGGGACGCCGATCTCGAACCCTCGGTCGTCCCGGTCACGGCGACGCCGTCCCGCGGCGCCGAGGAGACGAAGTCCCAGTCGCGGACGAACACGTACAGGACCTGCGAGAAACCGAGCGTGATCATCGCGAAGTACACACCCGACAGCCGGAACGAGACGGTCCCGATGGCGAGCGCGACGACCGCGGCCGCGACCCCAGCCAACACGAGCAGGAGCATGAACGGCGTCTCCGGCCCCACCAGCGGGAGCGTGTCGTTGGCCGCGAGCGCGACGAGGTATGCGCCGGTTCCGTAGAACGCCGCGTGGCCGAACGACAGGTAGCCCGTGTAGCCGCTGATGAAGTCGAACGACATCGCGAACAGCGCGAAGAACAACACGACGACAAGCGTCTCGATCCGCGGCAACAGCGCCGTGACCTCGGCGGACAGCCCCGAGTTCACGAGCAGAGTGTACACGCCGGGGTAGGCGGCGAACGCGAGCACCACGAGCAGGTGGACGAGGTGGTCCTCGGCGTACTGCCGGTACCACGCCGTCTCGGTGGCAGTTGCGTGCTCGTGTGCTCGCCGTGTCTCGGTCGACGCCGCGACCGACTCGCCGCCGTCGGTCTCCTCGGTGGTTGCCCCGGGCGCGTCAGCGTCGCCGCCGGCCGCGTCAGTCGGGTCGGCAGGGTCGGGGTCGCTAATGGCCCCCCACCTCCGAGACGCCGTACAGGCCCTGCGGCTTCACGATCAGCGTGATGACGAGCACGAGGAACACGACCATCTCCGGCAGGCCGGTGAAGTCGATGACGTTCTGGAACCACCACGTCATTGTGGAGTCGACCAGGCCGACCACCAGCGCCGCGACGACGGTGCCCCGGAACGTGCCGAGGCCGCCGACGATGACGACGACGAACGCCGGGAGCAGCGTCTCGGCCCCGAGCGGGACGGACGCGCCCCACGCCGGGTCCCACGCGAGCAGGACGCCCGCGGCGCCGGCGATGCCGGTGCCGAGCGCGAAGACGACGGTGAACACGCGGTTCACGTCGACGCCGAGCGCCGACAGCATCTCGCTGTCCTCGCCGCCGGCGCGTACGTACAGGCCGTAGCGCGTCCGCGTGAGGAACAGGAACACGCCGACGACCGTCGCGACGCCGAACAGGATCTGGAACAGTTCCAGCCCGCTCGCGGAGACGCCGGCGACGCCGACCGAGTCCGCGAGGAATGTCGGTTTCGTGCCGAGCACGTCCTGCCAGACGGTGGTGGGCTGGCCCGTAGAACAGTACGACGATGCGTGCGAGTTCGTCAAGCACCAGCGTCACGCCGAACGTCAGGAGGATCTGGTACAGCGGCGGCCGGTCGTAGATGGGGCGAACGAGCCCGACTTCGAGGACACCGCCGAGCGCGGCGAGCGCGCCGAAGGCCACGACGACGGCGAGGCCGAACGCGAGCAGTCGAGCGGCGGCGCCGCTCGACTGTGCCACCGTCACGACGAGCACGAGGCCGCCGAGGTAGGCACCGAGCATCGTGAGCGAGCCGTGCGCGAAGTTGAGGACGCCCATCAGGCCGAACACGAGCGTCAACCCGGCGGCGATCATCACGTAGAGGCTCGCCTCCGCCAGACCACGGACGATCACCTCGCCGAGCGTGGCGGGAGAGAACTCGACGAGCGCGTCGACGAGTTGCAGCGGGAGCGCCGAGAACGCCGGCAGCGCCGACAGGAGCGGAACGACGGTGCTCATGCCGAGAGGTACCTCCGGAGGCGTTCGCCGTCGGCGCTCACGTCGGCGGTGTCGCCCTCGTCGACGACCCGTCCGTGGTCGAGGACGTAGAAGCGGTCGGCAACGTCGAGCGCCAGCGGCAGGTTCTGTTCGACGAGCAGCATCGTCGTGTCGGTGGCGGCCTCCGTCAGCGCCTCCGCGACGGCCTCGACGATGAGCGGCGCGAGCCCCTCACTAGGTTCGTCCACCAGCAGGAGGTCGTTGTCGCCGACGAGGCCGCGAGCGATCGCGAGCATCTGCTGTTGGCCGCCGGAGAGGTCCCCGGCCTTCGCCTCGCGGCGCTCTCGCAGGTCGGGGAACGTCTCGAACGCCAGGTCGAGGCCGGCGCTCGTGTCGTCGGCGTCGGGCACCGCGACGCGCACGTTCTCCTCGACAGTCAACTGCCCGAACATCCGCCGGTCTTCGGGGATCCAGCCGACGCCGCGGGCGGCGACCTCGTGGGTTCCCATCCCGACGAGTTCCTCGCCGCGATACTGGATCGACCCCTCGCGCGGCGGCGTCAACTGCAACACCGACCGCAGCGTCGTCGTCTTCCCGACGCCATTGCGACCCATCAGCGCGACGACCTCACCCTCGTACACCTCCAGGTCGACCCCTTCGAGCACGTGGCTGTCGCCGTAGTACGTCTGGACGCCCGTCAACGAGAGGAGCGGGTCGCCCCGGTCGTCGGTCGTCGTGTCGTCCGCGCGGTCCGTGTCGGCGCGGTCAGCGGCGGCGCGGTCAGCGGTGTCGGCCCCGTCGGTTGAGTCGGCGCTCACGCCGCCTCACCTCCAGTGGCGTCACTGCCGTTCGCGTCGCGTCCAGTCGTCTCGCGGCTGTCCGCGTCCGTTCCAGCACTCCCCGGCTCGTACCCGCCGAGGTACGCCTTCTGGACGTCGGGGTCGTTGCGGACGGCACTCGGTTCGTCGTCGGCGATGACGGCCCCCTGGTTGAGGACGACCACGCGGTCGGACACCTCCATCACGATGTCCATGTTGTGCTCGACCAGCAGCACGGCGTGGTCGGTGGCGACGTCCTCTATGAGGTCGACCACGCGGTCGACGCTCTCGGAAGAGACGCCGGCGTTCGGTTCGTCGAGCAGCAGGACGTCCGGGTCGCCCGCGAGGGCGATGCCGACCTCCAGTTGGCGCTTCGCGCCGTGCGACAGCGCGTTAGCCGGTTGCTCGGCGCTGTCGGCGAGGTCGACCCGGTCGAGGATCGCGTACGCCTCGTCGATGTACCGGTCGAGTTGGCCGGCGTTTCGCCAGAAGTTCGTCCCTGCGCCGTCGGCCGCCTGCGCGGCGACGCGGACGTTCTCGAGCACGGTCGAGTTCTCGAACACGTTCGTCACCTGGTACGACCGGTGGACCCCCATGTCGGCGATCTCGTGCGGCGACGCGTCGGTGAGGTCGCGCCAGCCATCGGCATCGCTCGCGCCGGTCGACGGGTCAGCGTCGCCGCCGGCGTCGTCGCGTCGGAGTTCGACGGTCCCCTCGCTCGGGGTCAACACCCCCGTCAGGAGGTTGAAGAACGTCGTCTTCCCGGCGCCGTTCGGGCCGATGAGCGAGCACAGTTCGTCCTCGGCGAGGTCGAACGTCACGTCGTCGACGGCGGTGAGTCCGCCGAACCGCTTCGTCAGCCCCCTCGTTCGAAGCATCGCTTACAGCGAGCAGTTCATCCCGTCGGCGTCCGCCGGGATGGTGGTCTCGTCTGCGGAGATGCGGGCGACGGGGTCGCTCGGCTGGATCGGCGCGCCCCACGCGTCGCTCCACTCGTCGGCCGTCGGCACGACGTTCGCGACGGTCATCTCCGAGCGGGCCTGGTTGTTGTACTCCTGGAACGTGTACGCGTCCGTCCCCTTCGGGGTGTCCGCGACGGTCATCCCACGCAGTGCCGATGCGATGTCGGCGCCCTCCGTGGACCCGCTCTCCTCGACCGCCTGCACGATCGAGGAGGCCGCGGTGAACGTCCCCGAGGTGAACAGGTCCGGCACCTTGCCGTAGGCGTTCACGTACCCGTCGACGAACGCGTTGTTGATCTCGTTGTCGTACTGGTTCCAGTGGTAGCGCGTGGTGAACGGCCCGACGCCGAGGCCGTCGAGTTTCTCCTGCGTGAGCGGCTCGCCGAGTTGGTTCTGGAGGAGGCCGCCGACGACGTTGTTGGTGATCTCGGTGGCGAAGCCGCCGAAGATGGTGAAGTCGTAGTCGCCGTTGAGGTACGACGTGAACAGCGCCGGCAGCGTCGCGACCGTGAAGCCGCCGACGATGCCCTCGGCACCCGCCTCGGCGGCGTTGTCGAGCAGGCCCTCCCACTCGGAGTACCCCTGCGGGACGAACCGCTTGCCCACGATGTCGACGCCCTCGGCTTCGAGCACCGCCTCGTAGTTGTTGACGACCGCGCGACCGAACGAGTAGTCGGCGCCGAACAGGTACACCGAGGACACGTCGGACTCCCGGGCGACGTAGCGGCCGCCGGAGCGCGCGTCCATCGCGGTGTTCTCAGAGGCGCGGAACACCAACTCGCTGCACGACTCAGACTCGGAGGTGACGGAGGCGGACGCCGCCGGCCCGATCATCAGCGGGACGCTGGCCTGCTGGGCCACCGTCTGGCTCACGCGCGTCGCGGCGCCCGAGGAGGTGAGGCCGAACAGCATGTCGACGTCCTCGTCGGTGACGAGGTTCGTCGCGAGCGACTGCGCCGTGTCCGCTGAGAACTGCGTGTCGCGGATCAACAGCTCGTAGTCGACGTCGCCGACCGTGACGGTCTGGGTCCCGGTCTCGGCGGCGAGTTGCGGCTCGCCGCCGGCCTTGTACGCGAGTCCGGAGGAGAACCCCCACAGCGCCTGCTGGCCGTAGTACTGGAGGTCGCCCGAGACGGGCTGGAGCACGCCGATCTTTACGGTCCCCGACGCGCCACCCGAACTTCCTGCTGTCGTGCCTTCCATGTCGCTACTCTCTGTCGTCGTGTCGCCGCCGCCGTTGTTCTCCGTGTCGCTTCCGCTGCCGTCGCCGCCCGTACACCCGGCCAATCCCGCGATCCCCGAGGCGCCGAGCGCCGCCAGCGTTCGGCGTCGTGTGATACGCTTGCTCATACAGAGCGATACTGCCACGTATCCGGCAAGAACTGCGTGGTTAACATGTGAACGCGCGGCGCGAACGCCGAGCGCTCACGGTCGCCGACTACACAGATTCCGTGCGCTGGCCCTCCGTGAGGTAGTCGCGAGCGGCTTCTCTGATGACGGCTTCGGGGCCTTCGACACACTCGCGTCGGAGGTCGGGGTACTGTCCCTCGAGTTGGCGGGCGACGTAGCCGTCGAGTTCCGCCACCTCGGCGACCGGCATCCCCTTGAGGTGCTCCGAGAGGAGGCTGGCCACGGCGCGGCTGACCGCACAGCTCCGGCTCTCGAAGGCGATGTCGTCGATGCGGTCGTCGGTGATCGTGACGTGGAACTCGCCGTCGTCGCCGCAAGTGGTCTCCTCGGAGGACTTCACGAACGTCGGGTCGGTGAGGCCGCCCTGGTTCCGGTGGTCGTAGTAGTGTTCGCTGACGAGGTCGTGGTAGCGGTCGGAGGTCAGATAGTCGTCGAGGTCGTCGCGAGCGGTGTCCACGACTTCGAGGAGGCGGTCGACGTCGGCGCGGGTGTTGTAGACGTAGAACGACGCACGGGCCGACCCGGGGATGTCCAGGCGGTCGTGCAGCGGTTGGGTGCAGTGGTCGCCGGCGCGGATGGCGATTCCCCGGTCGTTGAGGAGGCTGGAGAGGTCGTGCCCGTGGACGCCCTCGACGTTGAACGAGACAGCCGGTGCGCTCCTCGCCGATGTCCGGGCCGTACGTCCGGACGAACTCCCGGTCGGCGAGTTCCCGCAGGAGGTACTGGGCGAGGTCGTCCTCGTGGTCGCGGACGGCCTCCATGCCAAGGTCGTCGAGGTAGTCGACGGCGGCGCCGAGCGCGATCCCCTCGGCGATGGGCGGGGTGCCTGCCTCGAACTTCCACGGGAGTTCGTTCCACGTGGAGTCGGTGAGGGTGACGTTGCGGATCATCTCCCCGCCGAACAGGAACGGGTCGAGGTCCTCCAGAATCTCGCGCTTCCCGTACAGGCCGCCGATCCCGGTGGGGCCGGCGAGTTTGTGGCCGCTGAACGCGAAGAAGTCCGCGTCCATCGCCCCGACGTCGACGGGGCGCGTCGGGGCGGACTGAGCGCCGTCGACGACCGCGTACGCGTCGTGGTCGTGCGCGAGGTCGACGAGGTCCGCGACGGGGTTGACCGTGCCGAGCACGTTCGACACGTGCGGTGCACACACGACCGCAGTGTCGTCGGTGATGATCTCGGCGGCCGCGTCCATGTCGAGGTGGCCGTCGGTCGTGACGGGGATGTGCCGGACCGTCGCGCCCGTCCGCTTTGCGATCTGCTGCCACGTCACGAGCGACGCGTGGTGGTCCATCTCCGTCGCGACAATCTCGTCGTCAGCGTCCAGGTGCTGGCTGACCCCGTACGCGACGAGGTTGATGCTCTCGGTCGTGTTCTTCGTGAACACCATCTCCTCGCGGCCGTCGGCGCCGACGAACTCGGCGACGCGGTCGTGCGCCTGCTCGTAGGCGACCGAGGCCTCGTGGCTGAGTTCGTGGATGCCGCGGTGGATGTTCGAGTTGTAGTCGGCGTAGAACTCCTCGAAGACGTCGTACACCTGTTTGGGCGTATGCGTGGTGGCGGCGTTGTCGAGGTACGTGAGCGGGTGGCCGTTCACCCGGCGTTCGAGAATGGGGAAGTCGTCGCGAATCGCCGCGGCGTCGAAGGGCATATCTCCGTCCATACAGCACCTCCATATAAGTGATGCGTCCGTGATTCTGGTACTCGACAACGCGGTCGACGGCGGCTACATGGCCGGCGAGATCGTGCACTTCCTCCCCGACGCCCGCGCGTACAACTACCCGAACGAGGACGGCGACCCGAGTCTCGACGGCGTCGACGGCGTCGTCATCGGCGGCAGCGAGGTCGGCGTGTACGACGAACCGGACCAGCCGTGGATCACCGAGCAGAAGCGCTTCGTGCGCCGCCTCGTCGAGGAGGGCGTCCCTACGCTCGGCATCTGCTTCGGCCACCAGATCCTCAACGCCGCGCTCGGCGGGGAGGTCGTCGACAGCGGGGTCACTCGCCTCCACCTCCACGACGCAGAGTTCGACGACGACCCCCTGTTCGAGGGGGTCGAACCGACCGTGCCCGTGCTCCACTCCGACGTGGTGACCGAACTCGGCGAGGGGATGGAGGTGATCGCGCGTGCGGACTACTACGAGTACTTCGCCACCCGGCACCGCGAGAGCCCAGTGTGGTCCGTCCAGTACCACCCAGAGTTCACGCCGCGGATCGTCGACGAGTACGACGGCTGGGAGGAGCGTGATCGGTCCTTCGAGGACTCCACCGCGACCCGAACGCTCGCCAACTTCGCGACCCTCGTAGAGTCGATCGGGAGCGACGCCGGCGACTGACAACGCCACCGCCAGCGCCACCGCTGCCACGAGCGTCGCTACCGCCGACCGCCACCTACCCTACTCCTCTAACTCGCTCATCGCGTCGACGACGCGTTCGAGCATCTTCCGCTGGCCGCGCCGGAGGTTCTTCGACACCGCCGGCTTCGACACGTCGAACCGCTCGGCGAGCGTGCCGAGCGTGGCCGACCGCGGACTCTCGAAGTACCCCTCTGATGCGGCTGTCTCCAGCGTCTCCCGCTCGACCGCCGAGAGGTCCTTGCACCCCTCGATGAGCGTCATCGCCGCGCCCGCGTTCTGGATGAACCCCTGCAACTCCGGCAGGTCGGGTTCGTCGCGCTCGAGCACCTGGTACTCGTTGTCGCGGTCGAGCCGCGACAGCGTGCCGTCGGCCTCGCCGCGGTCGTCGAAGCCGACGTGCCACAGCTCGAGCCGTCGGCGATGTAGAACGGGCCGGTGATGTAGCCGCCGCCGTCGCGGATCGTCGACATCGCGGCCGTCTCGTCGATCACCGTCCGGACGTGGGCGACGCCGCCCGTCTTCGAGAGGAGTCGGTACTCCCGAAGCCCCTCGTGCTCCCGCAACTCCGAGAGGCCCTGGCCGAGCGCCTCCCGGTCGTCACCCTCGACGACCATCCGCGTCTCCAGCGTGTCCGACGCCGTGTCGAACTCCCAGTGGACGGCCGAGAACGCGAGGTCGTGCTCCTCGGTCGCGTGGATGAACGGACAGTCGTACTGCTCCATGTCCAGGGTGACGTCGATCATGGTGCCCACTCGTCACCAGATATTGGCGATTATCTACATAATTGTTTGTGTAGGCGCCGCCGGTCACTCGTCGTCGCCGAACCGCTCGCGGATCGCCTCGCGGTCGATCTTCGACGGCCCAGAGTACGGCACGCTGTCGACGAACGCCAGGTGTCTCGGGTGTTTGAACCGCGCCAGCTTCCCGTCGAGGAACGTCTCCAAGTCGGAGAGGGTGAGCGACGTGTCGCCCTCGACGACCGCCTTGCCGACGGTGCCCCACGTGTCGTCGGCGACGCCGATCACCACCGCCTCGCGGATCCCCGGGTGGTCGGTGAGCACGTCCTCGACCTCGGCGGGGAAGACGTTCTCGCCGCCGCTGACGTACATGTTCTTCTTGCGCCCTTCGATGTGGTAGTAGCCGTCGGCGTCGACACGCGCGAGGTCGCCAGTCGACACCCACCCGTCGCCGAAGGTGGCCGTCGTCTCCTCGGGCGCGTTCCAGTAACCGTCCGCGGCCGCGGGACTCGACAGTTCGAGTTCGCCCACGGTGCCGGCGTCCACGGGGTGGCCGTCGGCGTCGACGACGCGGGCGGTGACGTGGGGCGCCGGCACGCCGACGGCGTCGGCCTTCTCTCGGGGCCAGTCGTCGGGCATGGCGAAGTTGTTCGGCCCGCACTCGGTGAGGCCGTACCCCTGCGACAGGTCGACGCCGCGGTCCCACCACGCTTCGAGCACGGAGCGGCGACACGGCCCCCCGCCCGACTTCGCGAACCGGAGCGTCGACAGGTCGGTCGCCGCCCAGTCGTCGTGGTCGCGCATCATCCGGAGCACCGCCGGGACGGCGACGAGCACCGTCGCGTCGCGCTCGTCGACGATCCCCAACACCTGCCCGGGGTCGAACTCCCGTGCGATCACGACGGTCCCACCCATGTGGAACAGCGGCACCGTCAGGACGTTCCACCCGCCCGTGTGGAACATCGGGAACGGCATCGGCGTCAGGTCGTCCGCGCGGAGCCCCCACGCCGCGATCGTCGTCATCGAGTTCCAGTAGATTGCTCGGTGAGAGATCACGGTCTGTTTCGGCGTCCCCGTCGAGCCGCCGGTGTGTAGGAACAGGTGTGAGTCAGAGGGCGACACGACTGGCCGATCCACCCGGTCGACCGACTCCTCGCGGCGGACGGTCGCGAACGACTCCCCGCCGAGCGCCGCGGTCGTGTCCCCGACCGCGTCGGCGTCGTCGCCGACGACGAGCAGCGTCGGGTCGAGGTCGGTGGGGTCGCCAGTCGCGTTATTCGCGTCGGTGGCGTTGTTCGCGTCAGTCGCATCCGTCGCAACTGCCGCGTCACTGGTCGCTTCACCGAGTGCGGCCGTCAGCAGGTCGGCGCTTTCGGCTTCGACGACCACCGCCGTCGGGTCCGAGTCGGCGAGGAGCGTCCCCAGTTCGGGCGGCGCGAGGCGGTGCGACAGCGGCGCGAGCACGGCACCGAGCTTCCCGGTCGCGAAGAACAGATCGACGAGCGCCGGTCGGTTCCGCGAGAGCGTCACGACCCGGTCGCCACGGCCCACACCGCGGGCCGCGAGGGCGCTCGCCGTCCGCTCGGCGCGCTCATCGAGGTCCGCGTACGTGTACTCGACACCCGTCGTCGCGTCGATCAGTCCGACACGGTCGGGTGAGAGCCGCGCGCGTCGGCCCGACCAGTCGCCCACCCAGTGGGTCCCAGGTGGGATGCCGGTCGTCGCGGTCGCCCGTTCAGACATCAGCGAGGAACTCCGCGAGCATGCTGTTGACACGAGCCGCCTCCTCGATGAAGAACAGGTGCGAGCCGTCCTCGACGAACGTCTCGCGAGCGTTGGGGATCCGCTCGGCGAGCAGTCGACCGTTCTCGACCGGGAGCACCCGGTCGCCCGTCCCGTGGGCGACGAGCGTCGGAATGGCGATGTCGTCGAGTTCCTCGCTGGCGTCGAACGCCTGGACGGCGGCGGCCTGCCACTCGCGCGCGCTCGGCGAGGCGTCGGAGTCGAGTCGTTCGTCGACGATGTCCTCGATCAGTTCGGGGTTGGCCTCGGCGAATCCGTCGCTGAGTGCCGGGGCCATCTTGTACCGGATCGCCTCGCGTTCGTCGGCGTCGTCGGGGACCGAGAACATCCGAGCGAGCGTCTCGTCGGGCGTCGCGACCGCGTCTGGCCCGCCCGGTGAGGTACACAGCAGCGTGAGCGACGTCGCGCGGTCGTACTCGAGGACGTATCGTTGAGCGACCATCCCGCCCATCGACGCGCCAACGACGTGGGCAGCGTCGACGCCGACGGTCGCGAGGACGGCCTCCAAGTCCCCAGCCATCGCGTCGATCGTGTACGGTCCCTCCGGCGTCGCCGACGATCCCGTCCCCCGGTTGTCCCACAGGACGACGTGGTAGTCGTCGCCCAGGGCGTCGGCCTGTCGGTCCCACATCCACCGACCGTAGCCGAGTCCCTCACAGAGGACGACCGTCTCCGCTTCGGTCGCGTCGCGACCGCGCTGTTCGTACGCGATCGCGACGCCGTCGTGATCCGCGGTTGGCACGTGGATCGGGTGGCTACGGGGCACCATTAACCGGGCGTTTCACATGTTAACCCCCGACGCTTTCGCCCCGGTGGTCCCAGCGGGACACATGCCAGTCGCGACCGTCGGTGAGACTGCCGATGCGACGATCGAGGTGACGACAGAAGCGATCGACACGTACGCGAGCGTCACCGGGGACACCAATCCGATCCACCTCGACGACGAGTACGCCGCCGAGACGATGTTCGGCGGGCGGATCGCACATGGGATGCTCGGTGCCGGCGTGATCAGCGCCGCACTGGCGTCGCTCCCGGGGGACGTGATCTATCTCTCGCAGGACTGCTCGTTCGAAGCACCCGTCCGTCCCGGAGACACGCTCAACGCATCCGTCGAGGTGCTGGAGGAACTCGGCGGCGACAGACTCCGCGTGGAGACAGTCGCTCGTGTGGACGGAGAACTCGTCATCGACGGTGAAGCCGTCGTGCTCTCGGTCCCACACGACGACGAGTAACCGACGAGTCGACGGGTGGCCTACAGGACGACGGGTACTCCACACGAGCACAGAGCACGCACGAGAGCAAAACACGCGGGGCGTCGCGTCTGTCCCGAACTCGCGAACCGAAGCACGGCGGTCGATCTCGCCCGGTCCCACCCCCGGGGGTGTCCGCAATTTCGATGGAGTCCGTACGCCGACAGGAGCCAGCCATCTGGATACCCCACAGTTTGAACGTGGGGTATCGCGGACCCTCGAAGCCGACCTGTCCGCTGCGCCGCCGACGGTGAGTGGCGCCATCCCGGGGGCCCCCGGGGTCGTCCGCAATTCTGGCGCGATACCGTCCCCCCGACGACTGGCCGTGGCCAGTCGAGTCCCACTCGGCGGTTCGAGTCGACTGGTGGGAACTGCCGTCACACTGCTGGAGACTGGCGGTGACGCGCGTCCGACGGATCCACGACGGGGGCCCCCGGGGGTGTCCGCAATTTGACCGTGACAGTGGGGAGGGGACGAATCGTTGGTCGGTCGCCAGTACCACAAACACGTATAAACACGCTGAAGATGAGAAAGACAGACTGCTGATTCTCGTTGCTCACTTCTTCTACTCACTCACTCACTAGACCTAGTAGAAACAGTTTAGTTAGTAGTACAGTTCCATGTCCGCAATCAGGTGTCCGATCGGTCGAACACCCGATATCGACCTCGAACCGCGCCGACACCCCCACCCACCCGTTCGCGGGTAATTGCGGACATCCCCGGGGGCCCGGGTGGGGGTATCCACCGCCAATCGACAGTATTTGCGGACAACACGGGGGGTCGTCCGGACGTGCCGGACGCGTCAGACATTGCGGACAGGGGGGTTTATGTGGGTGGAATGCACGGAGACGAGTGATGGGTCAGTCTCCGTACTCGACAACCTCCGAGATCTTCGCCACCGGAGGCGAGGGGTACCTCAAGGAGGATCACACGCCCTCGACGCTCCCGGAGCGGCGCGAGGAGATCCTCAAGCTCCGACGGTCGCTCAAGCCGGCGGCGCGGGGAGTGGGCGCGGAGAACGCCTTCCTCTCGGGGAAAGCCGGGCAGGGGAAGACCGCGGCGGCGAAAGCCGAGTTGGCAGAGCTCCAAGCGTTCGCGACCGCCGAGGACCTGGAACTGACGACCGTGCTGTTCTCGTGTGAGGGGATCTCTTCGAGCTACACCCTCGCGTGCGGGCTGTGTGAGGAACTCGGGGGCACGAACCCCAACGGCCACCCGATGCAGAAGGTGCTCGACCACCTGTGGGAGGCGATGAACCAGGTCGGGGGGACGATCATCATCGTCCTCGACGAGATCGACAACCTCGGTACCGACGACAAGATCCTCTACTCCCTCCCGCGTGCACGGGACAAGAACTACGTCAACGACGACGTGTACCCGTCGGTCATCGGGATCAGCAACGACCTGCAGTGGCGTGACAACCTCGACCCGGCGGCGAAAGACAGCCTTTACGACGACTCGATCTTCTTCGCGCCGTACGACGCCAACGACCTGCGGGACATCCTCTCGCGCCGCGCCAGCAAGGCGTTCCGTGACACCGACCTCGTGTACGAAAACCCCGACGGCGAGACGTTCACCATCTCGGTCGACCTCGACGGCGACGACGAGTCGCTCGACACCGCCTTCGAGGCTCGCGGGATCGACCGCGGCGCGTGCACGCTCCGGGGATCGACTCGGGCGTGCTCTCGGAGGACGTGATCCCGCTGTGTGCGGCGTACGCCGCCCAGGACAAAGGGAGCGCACGGCAGGCGATCAAGTACCTCCGAAAGGCCGCCGCGATCGCCGAGTCCGAGGACAGCCCGACGGTCCTCGGCGACCACGTCCGCGCCGCCCAAGACGAGGCCGAGCGCGAACTCATCATCGAGGGGATGGAACAGCTCACCACGCAGGGCCACCTCGCGCTCGCGGCGGTGACGATCCTCGAACTCGCGAACGAAACCGACGTCCGCACGCGCGACGTGTACGACGTGTACAAGTCGCTCACCAACGACATCGACGCCGACCAACTCGCCCAGCGCCGGATGCGCGACCACCTCATCGAGTTGGACATGCTGAGCATCATCCGCGCTCGCAAGTCCGCCTCGGGGTCGGTCGGTGGCGAGGCGTACACGTTCGAGCTCAGAGTCGAGCCGTCCACCGCACTCGACGTGCTGGAGGCGGTATCGCGCTTCGACGACGTCGACTTCAACACAATGACGCAGAACTGGCTCCGCGAGTGAGCAACCGGGTCTGACCGTCTGCGACTGCTCCTGAGGTCATCCACTCCACTTTCGAGGTCGTTCATCCTCTCCACGAGGACATCCACCCACCCCCGGGGGTGTCCGCAATTCGGCCGGACACGGACTGTCTCGCCGCTCCGCGACTGAGACTGGTCGATCGATCGGTGACCGGTCCGGTTCGACTGTCGGACCCAACTCGCCGATCCGGATCATCCCCAGTCGCCAACCGGCTGCCACCCTTATTGTCTGGCGTCGCACATACCGAGGCGTGATTGACGTTCGCGTTCGACCGTCGGCGTCGGTGTCGGTGTCACGCGCATGAGCGAGTGGCACGCGACGGACGCCGAGACGGTGTGTGCGGATCTGGACACGAGTCCGGACGGGCTCGATGAATCGGCGGTCGCCGACCGCCTCAGTCGACACGGGCCGAACGAACTCGCGAGCGAACAGACGCGCCCGTGGTGGCGGGTGTTGATCGAGCAGTTCGCCAGCCCGCTGATCTGGTTGCTCGTCGCCGCGGCGGCGGTGTCGTTCCTCGTCGGTCACCCCGTCGACGCGGTGCTCATCACGGTCATCGTCGCGGCAAACGGCGTGTTCGGGTTCGCCCAGGAGTTCCGCGCCGAGCGGAGCATCGAGGCGCTCCGAGACATGGCCTCGCCCACGGTCCGCGTCCGTCGCGACGGGGCCGACCGCCGCGTCGACGCCGCGGCGCTCGTCCCGGGCGACGTCGTCCTGCTCGGGCAAGGGGACGTGGTGCCGGCGGACGCACGGGTGCTCACCCAGACCGACCTCGAAGTCGACGAGTCGGCGCTGACGGGCGAGAGCCTCCCGGTCGCGAAGGAGTCGTCGCCCGTCCCGGCTGACACCCCCCTCGCCGAGCGGACGACGATGCTGTACCGGGGGACGAACGTGACTCGCGGGAACGCCACCGCGGTCGTCGTCGCGACCGGGATGGACACGGAGGTCGGAGCCATCGCCGAACAGCTCGCGGTCGCCGCCGACCGCTCGACCCCGCTCCAGCGCAACCTCCACACGCTCGGACGCCGCCTCGCGACGGGGGTGGTCGTGCTGTCGCTCGCACTGGTTCCCATCCTCGTGTGGGGCGGGGCAGACACCGTCCAAGCGGCGTTGACGGCGATCTCGCTGGCGGTCGCGGCGGTTCCCGAGGGTCTGCCAGCGGTCGTGACGCTGACGCTGGCGCTCGGTGTCAGGCGGATGGCCGACGAGAATGCGCTGGTGCGGCGACTCACCGCGGTCGAGGCGCTCGGCTCCGTCGACGTGATCTGCACGGACAAGACGGGCACGCTCACTCGTGGGGAGATGCAGGTGACGCGCGCGTGGGTGCACGACGAGACGGTCGACCTCCCGACGGACTCGGCGGTCGACGACGACCGCCTCGACCGCCTGTTCGAGATCGGCGCGCTCTGTAACGACGCGACCGCCGAGGAGGGAGAACCGACTGAACGCGCGCTCGTCGCCGCGGCAGCCGACCACGGCGTCGACGTGGACGAACGCCGCCGAGAGCGACCACGAAACGGCGAGCGATCGTTCTCTTCGGCCCGCCAGCGGATGGCGACGGTCCACGACGACGTCGTGTACGTCAAGGGCGCGCCGCGGGCGGTGGTCGAGCGGTCGACGGCGGTGCTCACTGCGGACGGCGTCGTCCCACTGACCGACGACATCCGTTCGGAGATCCTGTCGACGGTGGACGCGTTCGCGGCTGACGCGCTCCGCGTGCTCGGGTTCGCGTACAAGCCCACCGACGACGGTGACCCCGAGACGGACCTCGTGTTCGTCGGCCTCCAGGGACTGCTGGACCCGCCTCGACCGGAGGTCCGCGAGGCCATCGCGGACACACACGCGGCGGGAATCTCGGTGAAGATGATCACGGGCGACAATCCCGTGACGGCGCGGGCAATCGCCCGCGAGGTCGGCATCGAGTCGGCCGTGGTGACCGGGTCGGAAATCGACGACACCGACGACGCCACGCTCCGCGACCGCGTCAACGAGGTGGACGTGTTCGCCCGCATGACGCCCGAGCACAAGGTCCGCGTCCTCCGCGCGCTCCGCGCGACGGGCCACACGGTCGCGATGACGGGCGACGGTGTCAACGACGCACCGGCGCTGAAACACGCCGACGTGGGCGTCGCGATGGGGATCCGCGGGACCGACGTCGCCAAGCAGGCGAGCGACATCGTCCTCTTAGACGACAACTACGCGACGATCCGCAACGCCGTGCGGCGTGGCCGGGCCATCTACGACAACATCTGGACGTTCGTCGCGTACCTGTTGAGCGCGAACGCCGCGGAGGTGCTGCTCGTCGTCGCGGCGTCGCTGTTCGGCTACCTCGTCCTCCCGGCGGCGCAACTGCTGTGGATCAACCTCCTCACCGACGGCCTCCCGGCGCTCGCGCTCGGCTCGGACCCCGGCGCGGAGGACACGATGACGCGGGCGCCCCGCGGCGGCGCCGCCGGAATCGTCGACGCGTCGATGATCCGGTTCGTCGTCGGAGCCGGCTTGCTGGTCAGCGCGGTCATGCTCGGTCTGCTGTTCTACACGCTCAACGGCGCCGCGAGCATGACGCCGTACGCGATGACGATGGTGTTCACCGGCTTCGTCGTCTTCGAGTTCGGGAAACTGTACGTCGTCCGCTGGACCCGCGGGACGCCGCTGGTGTCGAATCCGTGGCTCGCGGCCGCGGTCGCGCTCTCGCTCGGGGCGCACCTGACTGTGCTGTACACGCCGCTCGGGTCGTTCTTCGGGACGGTCCCGTTGGGTGTGGACGACTGGCTCCTCCTCGGCGGGGCGCTCGTCGCGACGCTCCCGCTGCTCGTCGGTGTCGGGTACGTCGCTCGGCGGCGTGGGATACAGCGCGTCGGGTAACTGGCTCCGGACTCGCGGGTGGAACGACCCGCGGTTCGATCACCTACGGTGTCGACGTCACGGACCCGAGGCGCTCCAGCAACTCCGCTACCCGCGCGCCGTCGTACTCGTCGCCCACCGTGACCACACTGCCGACACGTGACCCGAGCGAGTTCACGCTCGCGTCGATCGAGGTGGGGTCGACACCCTCCTGCTTCGCCAACACCCACCGGTACGTCGCCAACTGGACGCGGTACCGCTCGTCCGTCTCGTCGGTCCCGTCGGCGAACGCGACCTTCAGGTCCTCGATGCGCCACCTGTCGCCGTCTCGCAACACGAAGTCGGCCTGACCACGAACCTCGACGTCGGCGCCGTCGACGCGGACGACCGTCTCCAGTGGTTCTTCGACGAACACCGCGTCGGCGGCGGCGATCCGGTCGAACAGCGCGGAGGCCGCGAACTGCGGGAGGATCGTCGTCGCGAGGTACGACATGATCGACGCGCGCTCGTCGTCTGGGATCGCCCCGAACTCGCGCTCGTCGCGCCGACACGCCCACTCGATACTGGCCATCGCCGCGTCGCCGCCCTGCCGGAGCGTGCGTTCGGAAACTCCCTCGCGGACGGCGCTCGCGATGGTGTCGTGGGCGATCCGGCCGACGCGCCCCGGCGGCACCGTCTCGAAGTCGAGGCCCAGATCCGGGTCGAGGTCGCCACTCTCGGTGTCTAACTGCGCGTGCAGCAGGTGGTCGAGCACGTACCGCTCGTGGTCGTCGACCAGCGGCGCGAACGTGCTCGGGTTCAGGAACCGCGGAAGCCACTCGCGTCGAGGGCCGTCGCCGATCTGGGTCGGAGCCGCCCGTGGACGACCCGAGGACCGAGGCCGCAACTCGGGGACGGTGTCGAGGGGGCTCCGTCCGGGCGCGTCGTTCTCGGAGACGAGCACGGCTGACCCGTCGACCGTGACGCTCCTCGTCATCTTCCGTGCGTCGCTGCCCACCCCGAGGGCCGACCCCAGCGCGTGACTCCACGACCGCGTCGGGTCCCACTCGTCGCGCCGCTCGACTGGAACGACGAGGTGGTCGCGCGCTCGCGTCGCGGCGACGTAGCCGACCCGCCAGTGCTCGGCGCGGTTGGCCGCCGCGACCGCCGCGAACGGCGCCGGACCGGCGAATCGCGTCGCGGTCGGGTCGTCCGTCCGGATCCGATTGGTCGCCCACCGGAGGCCCGAGGACCGGCTAGGCGGCTGGGCTGGCGACTGGTCCGTATCCTGGGCGAACAGGCCGTGATTGTAGGCACACAGCGCCTGTGTACTGGCGCCAGTCGCGTCCTCGATATCGGGCGGACACACCGCCAGCGTCTCACCGTGGGCGACCACGGAATTCCGGTAGGCCGTCCCGTAGCGTGCATCTTGCGCGGGGTCGGCGAGCGCGACGACGCCAGCCTCGTCGCCTTTGAACGTGTGGACCGTCCGGAAGACCACGTCGTGCGCCGCCGTGTCGACTGCGAGGTCCGGCCCGTCGCCGGGAGTCCCGTCAATCGCGGCGAGTCTCTCGACGACGGTCGGGAACCGGACGTCCGCGCCGTCGAGTGACGCGACTTCCTCGACGAGCGCGTCACGCACGCGCAGTCGCTGCTCGGGTGTCGCGTCGGGCTGGAAACCCAGCGGGTCGGTGTGTGGGTCGAGCAGCCGACAGACGCGCCGGGCGAGCGCACTCGCCGACTGTCGTCTGCGATCGGCCGTGTCGGTGGCGAGGGTTGCCAACTCCTGGAGCACCGTCGCGGCGACTCCATCGCACGCCTCGGCGGCGGCAGCCGCGTGCACGTCCCACTCGTGGTCCTCGATAGTCGGCGCGAGCGTCTCGCGGACCTCGCCGGCGTTCGCGAACGCCGAGGCCGTCAACAGGCGTCGCGTCCGCGGCTCGTCGGTCGGGTCGACGAGCCACTCGAACAGCGCGACGACCGCGCTGGCGAGCGGCGCGGCGAACACTGGGGTGGCGACGCCGACCGACAGGCCATTGGTCTCGAAGGCGTCCCGAATCGCGTCGAGTTGGTTCGTACCGCGGAGGAGCATTTGGATGGGTCGGCAGTCGTCCGGGTCGCCGAACTGTCCTGCCGAGAGCGCCCCCCGGATGTACGTCGCAAGCGCGCCGGCAGACCCTTCTCCGTCTCTCGGGTTGTGCCAGTTACTGATGTGGGTTGCACCGGTCGTCGGCGTGAACGTCGGGACGTGGACGTGCGGCTCGTCCGTGTCGTCGCGGACCGGGTCGAGAGCCTCGTAGGTTGCCCCGACGGCGGGGTCGACGCCGCGGCTGTCGTCGGTGAGCGCCGGCCCGAACACGCCGTTGACCAGTCGTGCGAGCGCCGGGCGCTGCCGGTACGTCGTCGTGGCTGGCTCGACTTCGTGGGTGTCCCACTGGTGCCCGAGGTACTCGCCGTCGGCGATCGCCTGCCCGAACAGCGTCGGACTGGCGTTGCGCCACGTGTAGATGGTCTGGAAGGGGTCGCCGTACAGCACGACGCGTGCGTCGTCGGTCACGAGCGGTGTGAGCGCGGCGTGTTGGCCCGCGGAGACGTCTTGCGCCTCGTCGACGACCAGCAGGTCGATCCGCGAGCGCCACCGCTCGCGCAGACGGTCGCGACGAGCGGCGACGAGGTGGTGGTCACCGTCGTCTGCGTGCCGGTGGGCACACTCGGGGTCGTCGAAGTAGCGTGCGACCCAGTAGGCGCGGTCGATGTGGCTCATGACGTTTCGCTCGCGCGTCACCCGGTCGTAGGCGGCGACGTACGCGCGGTAGACGGCGACGAGGTCGTCGATCCGGTCGCCCCACTCGGCGTACAGTCGCCGGTCGGCGTCGACGACGGCGTCAGGAGCGTGTGCGAGGTCGGCAGCGCGCAACTCGGCGTCGGTGTCGTCGAACCGACGGATGTCGCGCTCGATGTCCGCCAGCGACGCGGGCGGGCCGTCCGGATAGCACGCGTCACGCCCCTCGCGGAGCCGTCGCCCCACTTCTCTGCCGTCCCACCGCTGGTCGCGAGCACTCTTGAACACCGTCTCGAGGATCGACGCGACGCGGTCGTCGTCGTCGTCAGAGCGCTGTGGATACGCCGTTCGGAGCCGCTCGACTGCGGCGGCGAGGTTGGGATCGGTGGTGACAGCCTCGAACGCGCTCGCGTGGAGTCGGTCGGCCGCGTGGCCGTCGACCACGCGCACGTCCGGGTCGAAGCCGAGTTCGGGAGCGACGTCGTCGAACACCCGTTGGAGGACGGCGTCGATCGTCCCGACGGTCGACGAGCGCCGCAGCGCGGCGATCACCTCGTCTGCGTCCGCGGCAGTGAGCCTCGCGCCGGCGTCGGTCGCGTCCGTGTGGACGAGCCACTGGATCCACTCGGTGATCTCCGGAAGCAGGTCGTTGGCGGCGTCGCGGTTGAACGCGGTGACTGCGAGGCCGGCGGTCGGGCGGGCGACGCCGGCGGCGGCGCGCCGGACGACGTACTCCGCGGCGAGTCGACTCCCCGCGTACGTCTTCCCCGACCCGGGCACCGACGACTGGACGAAGAGGCCGGTGTCTGCCGACAGCGCCGCGTCGACGAGTCGTCTCTGTGCGTCGTTGAGGTCGTCGCGGTCTGGAGGGGCCTTGGTGGACGACGAGGGCATACACCGTTCGTGTGGCCCCACTGGATAACGGTGCGCCAACCGTGGTGGAAGTGAACGGCGTCGGCGGGGCGGGCGCGTCCGATTCGAGTGACTCAGTCCCACCCTCCTGTCCGTGCTCTCCTGGACGACCCGATTCAGCGATCTGCGTGTCCTACTCTATCACTAAGTCCTCTGCTGTCGATGTGTTCAACCAATGACGAGTACCGAGGACGTCGATCGATATCGTCGAAATCGACAAGACGAGATCGACAGCGCGACCGTCTACGATGCGATGGCTGGCGCCGAATCGCAACCCCAGATCGCGACGGTGTACCGGCGATTGGCGGAGACGGAGCGGACCCACTCGGAATTCTGGGCCGAAAAGATTCGCGAGGCCGGCCACACGCCGGGAGACGTCGCCCCGACCCTGCGAGCCAGCGTGCTCGCGTGGCTTGCCCGTCGATTCGGCCCCGCGTTCGTCGTCTCCTCGATGCAAGCCGGTGAGGCAGTGGGGGCGAGTGACTACGCGACGCAACCGGAAACCACCGGAACCGGACTGGCCGCCGACGAACGCTCCCACGACCGGTTGCTGTCGCTCATCGCAGAGACGCCTGGAGACGGTGCGCGGGGAGAGACACTCGCACAGCTCGAAGGTCGCCACCGTGCGACCAGCGGAAACGCGCTCCGTGCAGCCGTGCTCGGTGCGAACGACGGGCTCGTCTCGAATCTCAGTCTCGTGATGGGCGTCGCCGGCGCCGCGCTGGAGTCGACGGCGATTCTGATCACGGGGCTGGCCGGACTGCTGGCTGGTTCGGGGTCGATGGCGATGGGTGAGTGGCTCTCGGTCCAGAGTTCACGCGAACTGTACCAGCGACAGATCGGCATCGAGGCCGAAGAGCTCGCCGAGGTCCCCGAAGAGGAGGCCGAAGAGCTGGCCCTCATCTACCAGGCGAAAGGACTCTCCGAGGAACGCGCCCGAGAAGTCGCCGCCCAGTTGATCGCCGACGAGGAGATGGCGTTGGACACGCTCGCTCGCGAAGAGCTCGGCATCAACCCTGAGGAGCTGGGTGGCTCTGCGTGGGAGGCCGCCGCCACCTCGTTCGTGCTGTTCGCGTTCGGTGCCATCGTCCCGGTCCTCCCGTTCTTCGTCCTCCGTGGGCTGGCTGCCGTCGCAGCGAGTCTCGTGTTGAGCGCGGGGGCGTTGTTCGTCATCGGCGCCGGGATCACGCTTCTGACCGGCCGGTCCGTGTGGTACTCCGGCTTCCGACAGGTCGGCATCGGGCTCGCCGCCGCGATCCTCACGTACGGTGTCGGGAGCCTGATCGGCGTGACGCTCGTCGGTTGAGCGGTGTTCGAGGGTGGCTGGGCGCGTCGGGGCGTCTCCGCACCGCCTGTCACACCACCACACGGCCGAGGTCGTCGAGCCGCTCGGTCGCCGTCGCAAGATCGTCCTCCTTCACGAGGACGTGGTCGGTCGAGTACGACGAGAGCGCGAAGATCGAGACGCCCACGTCGGCGAGCTCTCCGGCGACGAGCGCGAGGAAGCCGACGAGGTCGAACGGGAGTTCCATCTCGAAGGTGAGGCGCCGCCAGTCGCGAGCTACCTCCGTCGCAGCCGCCGGGGCGCCTGCATCCTGGTCGACGACGACCGTCGTCTCAGTCTCGTCGCGCAGGACCGCGAACGCCGTTGGAGGGGGTGTTGCCCCCGGGTCCAGCCGACAGACCGCGTACGTCTCCGGCGCGACCCGCACCGTTCCACCGTCGAGATACTCGTGTGCGTCCACTCCGTGCCCGACGCGGCCGGGGGCCATAACCGTGGCCGGCGCCGTGCGTCTCTGTGTGTGCATCGGTGGACTCGTCCACAGCACCGTCACCGACTTGTGGTCCCGTGGGCTGTCTCGTTCGAACAGCCTGGATCCACGGATCCCGGGACGATCTACTCCTCCGCTTTGGGAAACGCCGGGTGGTAGGTGACGACACCGTCTACGTCATCTACCGCACCTCCGTGCAACGGGTAGACCATGAACTCGTCGTCGACCCCGAACTCGTTGCCGAGTCCGTAGTCGCTCGCCCGTTCGAAGCCGAAGCGGGCGTAGTACCCGGGGTCGCCCAACACGGACACCGCGTCGACGCCGGCCTCCCGGCACCGCTGTATCCCCCCTTCAATCAGCGCCGAGCCGACCCCCTGGCCCTGCCGATCTGGTAGCACACCGACCGGCCCTAACCCGACCAGTTCGACACTCGCTCCGTGGTCGTCTACGCTCGTCGGGGAGAACAGGACGTGGCCGACGATCTGGTCGTCTACAGTCGCCACGAGCGAGACCACGGCCTTTCGAGCGTCGTGGATTCGCTGCACGATGTACGACTCCACGGTCTGCCCGCCGAACGCACGTCGATGCACCTCGAAGACGGCGTCGGCATCTCTCGGGGTGAACGGTCGTACCTTCATGAATCGTGCACTGACGCTGGAGACGCGGTCCGTGGTACAAATCGTGTTCGGTGGCGCCCTGCTCTGTCCCGTCTCGTCTTGACCACTACCGAGGGCCGCACCTGTGTACGACCGCGATGCCGTCTCGCCGCCGTCACCAGCGCGTCACACCCTTGACCGCACGGGTTGGTGTCCCGCGACGATGGCGTGGAAGTTGTCGAACACGCGCTTCGCCTCCCGGGCGGTGGCGACGTTCTCGTCGTTGATCCCGTCCAGGACCGCCTGGATCCGCTCGTCCGGGAGGTCCTTGCCCTCTGTCACCCACTCCGCGGTCTGTCGGTCGTACTCCGGGTGGAACTGGATGCCGTAGGCGCTCCCGACGCGGAACGCCTGCACACCCACGTCGTTCCTCGCCAGCGTCGTCGCGCCCGGCGGGACCTCGGCGACCCGGTCGGAGTGGGTCTCGAAGCTGACGAACTCAGTCGGGAGTCCATCGAACAGCCGGTCCTCTCCCAGTCGCGAGATCGACTCGTACCCGAGTTCGTACTCCAGCATGTCCACGACGCGCCCGCCGAGCGCCTGCGCGACGAACTGGTGCCCCCAACAGATTCCGAGAACGGGGACGTCGGCCTCGTGGACGCGACGGAACCAGTCGGTCAACTCGTGGATCCACTCGCGGTCGTCGTACACCGCCGCCTGCGAGCCGCTGATGACGACGCCGTCGAACCGCCAGTCCGGACTGGACACCGACGGCGGCAGGTCGCCGTCGCTGGCTTTGAACACGGTCACGTCGGCGTCGAGTTCGCGACGAAGATTTGCCTCAGCGGGCGTGTCTCCGAGCGACGCGTCGACGACCGCGATGCGTTGGCTCATGGTTACGTGTACGCTGGCACGCCGGATATAGTTTGGTGAAAATTGCACAACACCAAAACCACCTCTCCCCGCTCGACCACTGGGAGATTCAGACATCCCCCGGTCAGAAATCGGTGCGCCGAACGCGACTGGAGCCGAATCGCCGTCGCGTCAGTCGGCGGTCGTCGGCTCGGAGGACGCCGACTCGTTGCGGAGTTCGCGGATACTGCTGAGGATGACGGCACCACTCACCAACAGCGCTGCGCCGAGGATGATGACGAGGCTGACCACGTCGAAGAACTCGATGCCGAGGTAGCCGCCAACCTGGCGGACCGCGACCGCGAGTGCGCCGAGCAGCAGCATCACGCCGAAGTACACCTTGATGTCGTCCTCGTTCACCAGACTCGTCGCGCCCGCGCCGATGCGGGCACCGAGCGCACTGCCCGCCAGCAGCGGGACGACGATAGAGAGGTCGACCGCGCCAGATTGGGCGTACAGGAACGACCCAATCCCGCCCGAGAAGACGATCTCGAACAGGTCAGTCCCGACCGCCACGGGGACAGGAACCCCGACGAGGTAGAACAGCGCGGGCATGCGGATGAAGCCGCCGCCAACACCGAGGAACCCGGACAACAACCCGGTCGCGAACGCGACGGCGAGCACCATCCACAGCGAGACGGTGAAGCCCCCGCGCACCGAGATCATCGGCGGGATGTGATACGACTGGATCTTCTGAGCGATCGCGGGAATGTCGTCCGCGTCGTCGTCAGTCTCGTCGACGTCGTGGGAGATCCCACCGCCACCGCCCTTCATGGCGGTGTAGGTGACGAACGCACCAATCGAACCGAGTAGCCCCACGTACGCGACGCTGACGACGCTGTCAGCGAGTCCGATGTGTTGGAGGTACTCCAATCCGATCTTCCCAACTTCGATCCCACCAGTTGTGCCCGCGATCATCAAGACCCCGAGTTTGTAGTCGACCTGTCCCAGGTCACGGTGCTTCAGTGTCGCGATGACGGAGGTACCGAACACGAACGCGAGGCCAGAACCGACCGCGACGTTCGCGTCGTAACCCATCACGAGGAGTGCGGGCGTGACGAGGAACGATCCACCCATTCCGAAGAACCCGAACAGGACACCGATCAGCAGGCCGAACCCCGCGAACATCGCGAGGAGTTCGACCGCGACGCCGAGAATCTCCATCTCAGACACCTCTGAGCAGATCGGTGATTCGCTTTCCGAGCGTCGATTCCAGCAGCCCGTACCCGACGTACAGGACGATAGCCTCGGCCAGAACGAGTCCGATCAGCGCCGCCGCGAGCGCGTTCCCGCTCAGACTCTCGAGCCCCAGCATCAGGCCCCACCCCGGGGCAGTCTTGTGCGCCTCATGTGATCTTCACGTCTCTCCGTATCCGGAGGACGGATATAACGGTTTTGCAATCGTGGTCCAATACTGTATCTGTGTAACCCACCGATAGGGATGTGTAAGTTATGGGTAGCTACGACAGTGGCGAAGCCGGGCGAACGCGGGAAGACGGTGACGGGTCTCGAGCGTGCAAACCCGCCGGAGGGTCAATCACGCCGCGACTGAGAGCCGATGGATTCGACGCCCAAAAATTGGGAACCAAGCGCAATACTAACAACGCCACTCGTCGTACACCCACCTGTAACAATGAGCGAACGAGCGACAGAAGTCGACAAGACTGTCGATGCGACGGGTGCTGCGTGCCCAGGGCCGTTGATGGACCTCATCGGGGCAGTCAAGCGGGCGGAGTCGGGTGCGGTGATCAAACTGCTGAGCGACAACGACCAGTCGACGACGGACGTCCCCGAGTGGGTCGACGAGTCGGGGAACGAGCTGATCGAGACGGTCGAGGAAGACGGCCGGTACGAGTTCCTCGTGAGGAAAGCATGACCGAACACGTCGTCATCGTCGGTGCCGGAACCGGGGGGAGCGTCTTGGCGAACGACCTCGCCGAGCGGCTCGACGCCGAGATCGACGCGGGCGACGTGCGCGTAACGCTGATCAACGACGACCCGGAGCACGTCTACAAGCCGGTCTGGCTGTACGTCCCGTTCGGGCTCCGCGAGCCCGAAGACGGCAGACGGGCGCTCTCGGAACTGATCGACGACCGGATCGACCTCGTGCTCGACCGGGTCACGGCCATCGACACCGACGCGAAGGAGTTGGCCGTCCGCGACGGCGACGCACCCGTCGAGTACGACCGCCTCGTCCTCGCGACGGGGTCGACGCTCCAGCCAGCGGAGGTGCCAGGGCTCGTCGACGGCGGGCACGACTTCTACAGCGAGCCGGGGGCCGAAGCGCTCCGCGAGGAGTTGCTGTCGTTCACCGAGGGGCACCTCGTGTTGAGCGTGATCGGTACGCCCCACATGTGCCCCGCGGCGCCGCTGGAGTTCGTGTTCATGGCCGACGCGTGGTTCCGCGACCGCGGGCTCCGCGACGACATCGACATCACGTACACCTACCCGATCAACCGGGTCCACGGGAACCCCCAGATCGCAGAGTGGGCCCAGCCGAAGTTCGAAGAACGCGACATCAACGTCGAGACGTTCTTCAACGCCGAGTCGGTCGACCCCGACGCACAGACGATCGAGTCGATGGAGGGGACGGAACTGGAGTACGACCTGCTCGTCTCGATCCCGCCCCACGCCGGCGTCGACATGATCGCGGAGGCCGGACTCGGCGACAACGGCTGGGTCGACGTCGACAAGCACACGCTGGAAGCGCAAGCCGCCGACGACGTGTACGCGCTCGGTGACACCGCGGCGACGGGCGTGCCCAACGCCGGCAGCGTCGCCCACTACCAGGCCGGCGTCGTCGCCCAGCGCCTCGCCAGCGACCTCCGGGGCCGCCCCGCGACGGCGACGTACGACGGCAAGACGCTGTGTTTCATCGAGACTGGGATGGACGAGGCGTCGTTCGTGGAGTTCAGCTACGACCGCGCGCCGTCGCCGGCGCCGCCGTCGACGAAGCTCCACTGGTCGAAGCTCGCGTACAACGAGTCGTACTGGCTGACCGCACGGGGGTTACTGTAAGATGGCCGACTCCGAAGCCGTCCACCGGGACGAACTCGCGGACGCCATCGCCGAGAACCCCGAGGCGGTCGCCGAGTTCGTCGACCGACTTGACGCGGTCAACGAACTGCTGGACGTCATCGCGCTCGGCGAGCACGCCCTCAGCGACGAGATGGTCAGAGAGCTGTCGTCGACCGGCGCGACGCTCGCGGAGTCGGCCGACAGCCTGGCCACCGACGAGACCGTGGCGCTGGCGGCCGCCGTCGGCGACAACGGCGAGGACCTCGCGGACGCGATGGACACGCTCGTGACGCTCCAGCGGTCGGGTGCACTCGACGACCTCGCCGAGTTCGCGCAGATCGGTGCCCTCGCCTCGTCGGCCCTGAGCGACGAGATGGTCCGGACGCTCGCGAGCACCGGAAGTGGCCTCGCAGAGGTCGCCCAGACAGCTTCTGAGGACGACACGCGGGCGGGTGTCGAGCGACTCCTCGACGGCGTCGGCGCAGCCGAAGAGAGCGAGGCCGAACGGGTTGGGCCGCTCGGGATGGCCCGCGCCCTGCGAGACCCGGAGGTGCAGTACGGCCTCGGCTACCTGCTCACCGTGGCGAAGGCGGTCGGCCGAGACCGCGCGCCGGCGGACGAGTCGTAAGGTAGTGCGTCGTGGGCCGTCGGGCCCACATTTCGACCGAGCGGGCAGTTCTCTGTCTCGTTCCACGCATCACGCATCACTCGCTTCACGCCGAGTCGTACGGCTCCGTCTCCAACGCGGCCAGCAACGGCGACGGCGGACACGGCGTCCCGTCCGCGTCGAGTCGGTGACGCGAGACGACGAGCGTCTCGGTGGCCGCAGTGACGGCGTCGTGGAACTGGTCGCGAACGCCGGCGTCGGACCACCCGGCCCGCGGGGCCAGGGCTCCATCGTCGCCGTCACCGGCGACGACCTGCTCGGTGAGCGAGCGGGGGAGTGCGCGCGGCTCTCGCCGGAGCCACTCGCCGTCGCGGAGACCGACGACGATCACGACCGGCCGAGCGAGCGCCCACGTGTCGTTGGCGCCGACGAGGTCGAGCGCCCGGGCGTTCGCGTGTTCGCGTCGACCGGCGTGGAGGCCCGCGATCTGCTCGGCGAGCCGCTCGACCGTCGCCCACGAGGCGTCGTCGCCGGCGTCGAGGCGGTCGCCGTACTTCGCGGCGACTTCGCCGACGAGGTCACGCATCCGGACCACCGCCCGGGCGGTCTGTGCGGTGTCGGTCAACTGCGGGCCGTCGCGGTCTCGGCGAGCGGGCAGCACCGTCTCCTCGTATGCGGCGAGCACGCCACTGAGGGTCCGCCGAACCGTCTGCGGCGTCGGCCCGCTACCCTGTCGCTGGCTCGCGACCCAGCCGAGGTAGCGCTGGACCCCACTCGGGGCCCCGGCGTCATCGATCACCGCTCGCCACTCGTCGAGCGGAAGTTCCGTGTCCGCGAGCGTCCGGCGGAGTCGCGCGACCGCCGGTGTCGAGACCGGGTCGGTGTCGACCGTGTCGGTCGCGCCAGTCGTGCCCGTCGCCCCGGTCGCGTCGACTGCATCGGGGTGAATCCACTCGTACTCAAGCGGTGCGAGGAGCGTATCGTGCGTGCACGGGTCGTCGACGAGGACGCGACAGACCGCGGCGACGAGCCGGTACGGAAGCGTGTCGGTGAGCGGAAGCTGCGTCCACGCCGCCGTCGGCAGGTCGTAATCGGCGGCCGCGTCCGTCAAGGCCGCCTCGTACCGCGACAGGTCCGGCGCGACGATGGCGATGTCACTGACAGCAGTGCCGTCGTCGACGTGGTCGGCGACGACCTCGAGGGCGCGGCGCGCCTCGTCCGCACGGGTCCGGGCCGTCACTGCCAACGGAGTGGTCGAGTGGGTCACGCGTCGACCACCGTCGAGCCGGGCGCGTCGATTGCACTCAGCTGTCCGAGTCTGTCGGCGAGTCGGTCACCGGTCGCGTGGCGGAGGTGGAGTCCCACCGTCGCGTCCGTTCGGCGGCTGAGGACCGCGAGCAAGTCCGCGAGCGTGGCACCGACGGTGCTCACGCCCGCGACGGTGACGCGCTCGACGTTCGGGTACGCCTCCGCCCACAGCGACTGGCCGTGCGCCGCCAGTTTGCGGGTCGCCCCGCGCGTCACGGCGTCGCCAGTCGGCGCGACCTCGACCCGGCGGGCGAGGGCTCGTTGGAGTTCGACGGCGGCGTCGACACGCGCGAGCGCGTCGTCGCGGTCGGGTGCCCCGAGTTCGCGGGCACGCTCCCGGAGCGTGGCGAGGCGGTCCGGGTGGAATCCGGTGGTCGTCTCGACTTCGTTGCGGAGGTGTTCGACGGCCTCGACAGCGGCCGTGAGGTCCGCCCCCATCGAGACGGCGAGCGAACGCCACCACTCGGCGTCGCGGTCGCGGGCGTCGTCGAGGGCGCCGTCCAGGTGGTACAGTCTGTCGACCCGGTCGAGTCGCTCCGTGGGGGCGTTCGCGGCACCCGCGACCTGCCGGGCGACGTCGACCGGCTGGACGAACCGGAAGGCGCTCTGCGGCGCGTCGGCCCGTCGCAGCCGGTCACGCAGGTTCCGACGGTGGAGCTGTTCTGGCGTGACGACGAGTTCGGCGGCCTCGGGAACTCGCGCCGCCCTGTCGACGAGCGCGGGGACTGCCTCGGTGTGGACGGTGAACGGGGGGTCGGTCCTCGGGGCGGTGTTCGGTGGCGACTGAGCCGGCGGCACGACTCGGACACAGTGGGCGTCGGGTGTTAACGAGTCGGGTAGCACGGTGAAAGTGGTCGTGGCGGTGAGTGCGTGACGGCGGTCGAAGAGGAGGCAGCAGATTGGCACATATGTACATATGTGAATATCTGGCTGTGGAGAGATGCAGTTACTCCACCCCATCCACCGCACTCAGCGGTTCGGGTGGTGCAGTGCCGGGTGGGAATCCCCATCGGTCCCACACTCGCGTCCACAGCGAACCCGGTGGTACGAAGGTTCATCACGTCGATTGCTCACGATACGGCATGGCGAATCCCCGCTCCGAATCCTCTCGTTTGAGCGAGGTAGTCTGGTTCGGGCTCGCGCTCGTAGTTCTCGGTGTGTTCACTCCAGAGACTCTCATGCTCGGAGGGACGAAGCTATCGAGGGTGCTCTTCTACAGCGGCGTCGGGGTGCTTCTGGTCAGCGTCCTCGTCGCCGTGGTGAGGTGGGCCGACGCGAAACTGGGGGCGAGCAGTCTGGGCACTCGCGAGCGAGACTGATTCAGCATCGATCGGTGATCACCGCGGCGACGCGTCGCCCGAGGCGACGAGGAGGGAGCCGACCCACAGTCACGCCAACTGCCGTCGGAACCACTCTGCCGCGAGGTCGGCGACCCGTTCGAGTTCACCCGGCCCCTCGAAGAGGTGGCCGGCGCCTTCGATCACCGTCAACTGGTTCGGACACGTGAGTCGCGACGCCGCCTCCTCGTTGAGTTCGAGGACGGTCGTGTCTGCGCCGCCGACGAGGAAGAGGGTCGGTGCCGTCACCGCGGGCAGTTGGTCGGCCGCGAGGTCGACACGGCCACCACGCGAGACGACTGCACCGACGTCGTCCCCGCGCTCGGCGGCCGCACGGAGCGCTGCCGCCGCGCCGGTGCTCGACCCGAAGTAGCCGACGTGCAGGTCGCGCGTTCCCTCGCGGTCGCGGAGCCAGTCGGTCGCCGCCAGCAGCCGTTCCGTGAGGAGGTCGATGTCGAACCGTGTCTCGTACTCCCGATCTTCCTCCTCGGTCAGCAGGTCGAACAACAGCGTCCCCAGTCCGTGGTCGCGGAGTACCGACGCGACGGCGTTGTTCCGTGGACTGTGCCGACTGCTGCCGCTCCCGTGGGCGAACACGACCAGTCCGGTCGCGCCACCGGGGACGACGAGCTCACCCTCGAGTCGGACGCCGTCGGCCCGGATACCCACCTGTTCGGTAGCTGTGTCGACCATAGATCACGACACGCCCAGAGAGACTGTTATCGTGGTGACCGAACTGCGGTCGGTGGTCACCGGGTAGCGATCAACTGTTCGGGACAAGCCGTCCCCTCGCCGTGCGAACCGTCGTCGGTGCTTACCGTGCGTGCCACCGAATCGACAGTCATGCGAGTGTTTCGCTGGCACGGCAGTCGGCGGTGCGGTCGGGGAACGAAGCGTGGGGGAGGCCACCAGTTTCGGGGGGTCCGGCGTCGGGGCGACCTGATCGGACCATGAGCGAACACCCGCAGCTCGAACGGGTCGCAGCGAACGTCTACGAGATCGCCCGGACGGGGGACATGCGCGTCCCCGTCCGCGTCTACGGCTCGGAACCGCTCATCGAAGAGATGCGCCTCGAAGGCGACCTCACGCTGACGCAGGGACGGAACGTGGCGACGCTCCCCGGGATCCAGAAGTTCGCGGTCGTGTTGCCGGACGGCCACCAGGGGTACGGCTTCCCCATCGGTGGCGTGGCGGCCGTCGACACGGAGGAGGGTGTCATCAGTCCCGGCGGGATCGGGTTCGACATCAACTGTGGCGTCCGCCTGTTGCGGACGCCGCTGACGTACGACGACGTCGTGGGTCATGAACAGACGCTCGTGGAGCGTCTGTTCGAGACGATCCCGTGCGGCCTCGGGAAGGGTGGGTACCTCGACACCGACATGGACGACCTGCGCGGCATCCTCGCGGGTGGACTGGAGTGGATGCGCGAGCACGAGCACGCGACGACCCACGACATCGACCACTGCGAGGAGAACGGGAGCCTCCCGGGTGACCCGCGTAAGGTGCCACCGGAGGCACTGACGCGTGGCCTCAACCAGGTCGGATCACTCGGTTCGGGCAACCACTTCCTCGAAGTCCAGCGCGTCGCCGAGGTGTACGACCGCGAGATCGCGGCGGCGTTCGGCCTCGAACAGGACCAGGTGGTCGTGATGATCCACTCGGGGTCGCGGGGACTGGGCCACCAGACCTGCACCGAGTACATCCGCCGCTTCGAGCGGTCGTTCCCGGCAATCGCGGAGTCGCTCCCGGACCGACAGCTGATCTACGCGCCGTTGCGCGAGCAGGTCGCCGACGACTACAAGGGCGCGATGTACGCCGCCGCCAACTACGCGTGGGCGAACCGGCAGGCGATGACGCAGGGTGTCCGCGAGGTGTTCGAGCGGACGTTCGGCGTGACCGACGTAGAACTCGTCTACGACGTGTGTCACAACGTCGCCAAGGAGGAACGCCACCAGGTAAACGGCCGGGAGGACGAGGTGCTCGTCCACCGGAAGGGGGCGACTCGGGCGTTCCCCGCGGGGCGCGAGGAGGTGCCCGAGGCGTACCGCGACGTTGGCCAACCGGTGTTCATCCCCGGGAGTATGGGCGCCTCGTCGTACGTGCTGTGCGGAGGCGACCGGTCGCTCGAGCTGACGTTCGGGTCGACCGCCCACGGCGCCGGGCGCGTCATGTCCCGGACGCAGGCGAAACGCGAGTACGACGCCGGCGAACTCCAGCGGACTCTCCGGGAGCAGGGGGTGTACGTTCGTGCGCGCTCAGGGGCGACACTCACCGAGGAGGCGCCGAGCGCCTACAAGGACGTCGACGAAGTCATCCGCGTCAGCGACGCCCTCGACATCGGGACGAAGGTCGCCCGCACACGGCCCGTGGCGAACATCAAGGGATGAACGAGGGATGACCCCTCTCAAGTACAAGTCGTCTGACAGCATCGGTGAACGTAGCGCTATATCGACGTGTCGCGTACCCCGTGCATGTACGGTGCACGCGGACACGCCCTACTCGTCGTCGTCATCGTGGTGCTCGCGGGGTGTCTGGGCGGTGCGACGCCCGTTGCCGACCCCACGAGCGGCACGGACGCCACGACCGGACAGGTCGACACCGCGGCGGCGACGGCGACCACCGTCGAGGGCGGTCTCCAGGTCCACTTCATCAACGTGGGCCAGTCGGTGGCCACGCTCGTCGTCGGACCGACCGGGGAGACGATGCTGATCGACTCCGGGCACTTCACCGACGACGGGGAGTACGTGTTGGCGTACCTCCAGCGACTCGGCGTCAAGCGCATCGACTACTTCGTCGTCTCTCACGCGGACGCCGACCACATCGGCGGCAACGCCGCCGTCATCGAGTACTTCGAGACTGAGGGCGACGGGGTGGGCGCGGTGTACGACCCCGGAATCGCCTCGGGAACCCGGACGTACGAGGAGTACCTCGACGCCGTGGTCGCGTACGACGTGACGCTGTACGAGACGCGCGAGGGCGACCAGATTCCGTTCGACGGGGTAGCGGTGTCGGTGCTCGGACCGCCTGACCCGTACCTGGAGAACGAGGACCGCAACGAGAACAGCATCGTCCTCTTGGTCTCGTACGGCGCCACGAGTTTCCTGTTCACCGGCGACGCCGAGGACGACGAGGAGGCGTACGTCGTCGCCGAGTACGGCGCGGCCCTGCGAACGACGGTCATGAAAGCCGGCCACCACGGGAGCGCCTCCAGCACGGGCGACGCGCTCCTCGACGCCGCCGCGCCCGCGGTGGTCGTCGTGTCGAGCGCCTACGACTCCCAGTACGGTCACCCGAGCGACGAGACGCTCGACCGACTCGCGGCCCGGTCGGTCACCACCTTCTGGACGGCGACCCACGGCCACGTCGTGCTCGCGAGCGACGGCCAGACGGTCACGGTGGCCACCCAGCGCGGCGCCCCAACCGACCCCGACCGCCTCCGCGACGCGCCGGCGATAGACCTCGGCGACACCACGCCGACGACGGTTCGCTACACGGTCGACGCCGACGGCGCGGCGACGGCGCAAGTCACGCCGTCAGGAACGCCGACCGCGACCGCGACTGACGGCGGCACCGAGTCGTCGACGGCAGCCCCGTCGGGAAGTAGTTCGCTCGCGCTCGTGGAGATTCACGCCGACGCCGCGGGGAACGACCACGACAACCTGAACGACGAGTACCTCGTGTTCGAGAACACCGGCGACGACCCGCTCGACCTCTCCGGGTGGACCGTCAGCGACGAAGCCGACCACACCTACACCGTGCCAGCCGGGACGACGCTCGCCGCCGGTGCTCGGGTGACGCTGTACACCGGGAGCGGTACCGACACCGACAGCACGCTGTACTGGGGCTCAGGGGCGGCGGTCTGGAACAACGGCGGCGACACCGTGATCGTCCGGGACGCCCAAGGCGACGAGGTACTTCGGGAGGAGTACCGATGAGCGACGTGCCCGACGGCGAACACGCCGCCGTCGTCGACCGGATCGAAGACGGACTGGCGGCGCTAGAGATCGACGCCGACGACGGTCGCTACGAACTCCTCGTCGACCCGTCTGCGCTGCCCAGCGAGGCCCGACACGCGAACGCCGCCGTCACGGTCGAGGTCGCCGACGGGTCGCTGGTGGCGGCGACCTACCGCCCCGAGGAGACCGACGCCCGACTGTCGCGCGCGCAGTCGCTGTTCGACCGCATCGCTCGTCGACCACCGGGAGCGGACGAGGACCCCGCCGACGGCGACGATGGCGACGACGACGAGGAGTAGGCGCTCGGCCTCGACTCGACCGGTCAGCCCTCGAGGCTACCCGACGGTCAGGTGACGAGGTAGTACGGGTCGGCCGCGAGTCGGTCGTCGAGTAGGTCGTCAACGTCGCTCGCGCGACACCCCTGTACCCTGACGCCGCCGACCGACCGGTCGACCAACGCCTCGCCGAGGTCGTCGCACACGCGGCGGCGCGCGAAGCGGCGGTAGTGGTCGTCGACGGGTGCGCGGTGGACGACCCGGCGCGTCTCCCCCTCGTGAGTGACGCGCCCGCGATACGTCGCCGTCGAGACGTACGGCACGTCGTGGCGGTACTCGGCGACGTGGAACACCGAACAGCGGAATCGCCCGGTCCCGACGTTCAGGTACAACGCGTCGCGGTCGTGGAGGGCGTCCCAGTACCCACCGGGGGCGTAGCTGTGCCCCGCGTCCGCGCTGTCGAACGGGTCGCGACCGAGCCCCAGGAGCGAGAACACGGGGTCTGCGGTGCGGAAGGCGGCGTCGTCGAGGAACCGTTCGCCGAAGGTGCCGACCTCCGGCGGCGCGCGGTCGAGGTCGACGTGCCCCGTCTCCCGGAACGAGAACGTGAACCCCGGCGTGAGCACCGTCTCGAATCGGTCGGTGAGCGCGTCGCGCAGCAGTTCGTACGGGTCGCCGCCGAACGCCGCCGCGAGGTCCGACAGCCCCGCGTACACGACGACGGTGTCGGCGTCGAACCCGTCGAGTGCGTCACCGAGGTGCCGCGAGTCGAGGTGGGTGTCCGGCGTCGACCCCGACCGAGTCCCGAGCCAGTCGGCCACCAGCGACCGGGCGGCGTGCGCGTACACCTCGTGTCTACGCATCGGCTGCCACCTCCCGATACACGCGAGCGAGGTCCCGCGCGGTTCGCGCGCGAGTCAGGTCTCGAACCTCCTCGGGACCGTTCGACCGACCGCCGTGAGCGAGGACGGCGGCCAGCGCGTCGGCTAGCCCGTCGTCGGTGTCGGCAACCGCCGAGGGTGTGACGCCGGCGAGCCGGTCGGGCACGTCGCCGACGGGCGTGGCGACGACTGGCAGGCCGCACGCGAGCGCCTCCTTCACCGCGTTGGGCGACCCCTCGTGTCGCGAGGTGAGCACCAACGCGTCTGCGGCGTTGAGGTACGTCGGCATCGCGTCGTGGGGAGCCGTCGTCACGACGTGAAGCACGACGTCGCGGTCGAGACGGTCGCCGGCGGCGCCGACGACGCGCCGCGCACGCGGGAAGTCCTTGACCGATCTCGCCGGGTCGTACGGGAACAGGACGTGCGCCCGGTCGTCGTCCCAGCCGAGACGCTCGCGGGCGGCGTGGCGGTCCGACGGGCGGAACGTCTCCGTGTCGACGCCGTGGGGGACGACCCGCGCGTCGACCGCCCCGAGGTCGTCGGCCATCCGCTCGGACATCACGACGACCGCATCCGCGCGGGCCGCACACCGACGACTGACCGGACCGATCGTGCCGTACAGGTCTGTCCCCCACAGCGAGACGACGGTCGGCAGACCAGTCGCGAGCGCTGCGGGCGCGACGACCCCCTGGTTGGCGTGCACGAGGTCGAACGACCCACGCGCCGCTCGTATCGTCAGCCCGAGGTGGACGAGGTAGTCGAGCGGCGACCGGGTCCCCCCACTGGGATCGTGCGACCCGGGAACGGCGAGCGTCTCGCAGTCGACGCCGCACTCGCGCAGGGCGCGCACCTGGCCGCGGTAGGCGTTCGAGTCGGCGCTCGGGACGAGCTCGAGGACGCGCATCAGCGGACGCCCACGAGCGGCGGTGTCTCCGCCTCGCGGTCGACCGGCCGCCACGCCTCCACCGCCTCGACGATGGCGGCGGCGGCGCCCGTCGGCGGGTCTGCCGGGTGGCCGGAGTCGGCTACCGCGTCGTCGACCGCCGACCGAATCGACCGGCTGTCGGTCCCCGCGAGCGTGTTGTGTCCTCGCTCGACCGTCCCGGTCCACTCCGTCGTCTCTCGGAGCGTGACGCACGGCGTCCCGAGGTAACTGGCCTCGCGCTGGACGCCGCCCGAGTCGGTCGCCACCGCCGTGGCCTCGTCGAGGAGTCGGAGGAAAGCCGGGTAGCCGGTCGGCTCGACGAGCGTGAGGCGGGTGGCGGCCCACTCGTACAGGCCGTGCTCGCGGAGGCGGTCGGCCGTCCGCGGGTGTAGCGGGAGGACGACCGGCCGGGACGACCCTGCAAGCCCCGCGAGCACGGCCCGGAGCGTCGCCGCGTCGTCGACGGTCTCCGCGCGGTGGACCGTCGCCAGCACGAACTCGGCGGGCGTTTCGGGCGTCGCCGCAGCCACCGTGCGCGTCATCGCGACGGCGTCGCCGCGCACGTCGCCGACGCACCGCACGCCCTCGGTGACGCCCTCGGCCTCCAGGGTCGCGACCGCGGCAGGCGTCGGCGCCAGCCTGAGTCCGGCGACGTGGTCGACGAGGACGCGCGTGCGCTCCTCGCTCATCCGCCAGTCGCCACTGCGCAGGCCCGACTCGACGTGTGCGAGGTTCGTCCCCGTCGCCCGCGCCGCGAGCGCGCCGATGAGGGTCGAGGTAGTGTCGCCGTAGACGAGGACCACGTCGGGGTCGTCGGCGTCGAGGAGCGGGACGAGGCGCTCGACACCGACGGCGACCTGCTCGACGCGGGAGGCCGATCCGACCTCCAGCGAGTGGTCCGGCACCGGCAGCGACAACTCCTCGAAGAACACCGTCGAGAGGGCGTCGTCGTGATGTTGGCCGGTGTGAACCAGCGTCGCGTCGTGGCCGCCGGCGGCGAGTTCGCGGGCGACGGGCGTCGCCATCACGAACTCCGGGCGGACGCCGACGACCGACCAGACTCTCACGCCGTCCCCTCCACGACGTCGGCGACGAACGCCGCCACGTCGATTTTCTCTCGGACGAGTCGGTCCCGCCGTCTCGCGTGCGTCTCGTGCGGAGGGTCTCGGAGGGTCTCGACCGCGAGCGCCCCCGCTTCGCCCTCGTCCGCGACCGATGTCAGCAACCCGTACTCGTCTTCTAACTCGTGGAAGTTGCTCATGTCGTCGGCACCGGCGAAGCCGTTCGAGCGGACCGCCGGCGTCCCGAGCACGGCCGCCTCGGTCGCCATCGTCTGTGAGTCGCCGACGTAGCAGTCGGCGAACGCGAGCAGGTCGTGGAGCGCCTCGGGCGGCACGGGACACGGCTCAACGCCCGGGATGGGTGCCGTGTCGACGACGTCGGCACCCTCGGCCGTCACCCGCTCTCGGCAGACGAACACGCGGCCGTGTTCGGCCAGTCCGGCGAGCAACTCGCGTTTGCCGTCGAGCGAGAAGCCCCGGCGCCCGACGTCGTGGTGGGCGGACCACGAGACGAAGCGGACGACTGCGTACGGTTCGTCCGGGTCGACGCCGTGCTCGCGGAGGACGTCAGAGTCGGGCGAAAAGCGGTTGGGATGGAGGTACGCGAGTTCGTGGAATCCGTCGTAGCGCCGTTGGTTCGGCACGTCGTGGCGGAAGTTCGCGGGCGTGCACACCACGTCGGCGAACGGGTGGGTGATCGACGCCGCGAGGTGTTCGGGTTCGCTGTCGTCGAACACCACCGCACGCGCGCCGACGAGTCGGGCGACGTGGACCGCGGCGGGGTCGACCTGGCTGACGACCACGTCCGGGTCGACCCCACGGGCGAGACGCGCCAACCCGACCTCGCGCTGGAGCAGTTCGCCGACGCGGGACAGTGGTCCCGACCCCGCCCGCGACACCACGGTGTAGGGCAGATCCTGCGCGTCGAGCAGGTGCGTCGTCACGTCTTTCTCGCGGGCGGCGACGACCACCTCGTGACCGCGCTCGCGCAACAGCGCCCCCGGGACGGCGAACAGGTGGACCAGCGCCGGGTGCGTCACGTCGAACAGAACTCTCACGGGCGATCACCTCCACTCCCGGCGCCGCCGAGCACACCGACCAGTGATCGGATCCCCGTGGCGGCACCCGCGAGCGTCCAGCGACCCGCGTCGACGGGGGTCGACCGGTCGAGTCGGCTGCTGAGGTGTTCGCGCCGGATCCGCCCGAGGAAGGAGACGGCCAGCAGTCGGGAGACGCGCGGGACGTACGTCGTGAGGTCGATCCCGCTCGACTCGTCGCCGTACGCGCTCGGGTGGGGAACGTCGATAACGGCTTCGTCGGCCGCCCGGAGGCGAGCGAGCACGTCGATCCCGTACCCGTACCCCTCGTACGTTGACGCCGGGTCGACGGCTGCGAGCGCCCGCCCGGTCATCGCCGTGAAGCCGTTCACCGGGTCCGAGAGCGACCAGTATCCGGTCGCGACCCGGGACAAGCCCGTCAGGAGAGCGTTCCCGACCAGCCTGACGACGGGGAACGCCGCACGGTCGGCGCGCCGGCGCAGTCGCGTCCCCTTCGCGTACGCGGCAGTGCCCTCGACGAGTGGGTCCAGCAGTCGCGTGAGGTGCGTTGGGTCCATCTGACCGTCGGCGTCGACCGTCGCGACGAGGTCGACCCGGTCTGCGAGTGCGGCGAGGTAGCCCGTCACGACGGCCCCGCCGGCGCCCCGGTTCGCCCCGTGGCGGAGGACGCGGAGTCGCCCGCGTCGGTCCGTCGACATCGTCCGGCGGTCGAGCACCCGGGCCGCCGCCGTGGCGCTCGCGGCGTCGTTGGCGGCGGGTCGTTCGGCGGGGTCGACCGGGAGACGGGAGTCGGTCGTCGGGTCGGCGGCGTCGAGCGCGACGGTGGCCGTGTCGTCCGTCGACGCGTCGTCGACGAGGTACACGCGGTCGACGCACGGTGGGATCGCCGAGAGCACGTCGCCGACGAACGCCGCCTCGTCGTGGGCCGGGAGGACGACCGCGACGGTGTGCCCGCGGAACATCACGGACACCTGTAGACGACGTTCGCTCGCGAAGCGGTCGAGCGGTCGAACGCTCGAGGCAGGTCGACGACCGCGGGGTCGGGCGCCGCGGCGTTCGCGATCGACTCGGGCGACAGGTCGTCGAACGCCGTGTGGCCGACGAGAACGACGACGCCGTCGACCCCGTCGAAGGGGTCCGTCTCGCTGACGGGGAACGGAAGCGAGCGGTCGGCCGTGTCGGCGTCGACCAGCGGGTCGTAGCCGACGACGTCGACGCCGTGCTCGGCGAGTCGCGTCGCCACCTCACCGCACCGACTCCCGGAGAGGTCGCTCACGTCCGGCTTGTACGCGAGTCCCGCGAGGACGACAGTCTCCGACTCCCCTGACGGGTCTGGACCTGTGTCTGCCGCTGCGACGGGGTCCGACGAGTCGCCGGCACCGTCCGGGAGGACTGCAGCGTGTTCGACCGGCGGACCGGTCGCCTGCGGACGCGGCGACTCGCGACCGACGCGGCGCTTCCGTGCGGCGAGTGCCGCGACCGTGGTGTCGGCGACGCGGTCGACGACGCCCTCGTTGACTGCGCGCGCAGTCCGCACGAGCGGCATCGACTCGCCGACGTCGCCGACCCGATCGGCGAACAACAGCGGGTCCTCCGGGAGACACTGCCCGCCCACGAGGCCCGGTTCGAGATTCGGGACGTTCCGCTTCGTCGCCGCCGCCGCAAGCGCCCGGTCGGCATCGACGCCGAGCGCCGCCAGCGCGCTCGCCAGTTCGTTCACGACGGCGATGGTGGCGTCGCGGTACACGTTCTCGACGCACTTCGCGGCCTCGGCGACCGCCGTCCCCTCGACGACGTGGACCGTCTCGTACACGAGTTCGTACGCCGCGGCCACGCGGGCGGCGACGGCGGGGACGTCGGCGCCGACGAGTCGGGGTTCCGCGCGCCACTCCGCGGCGGAACTGCCCATCGAGAACCGCTCGGGAGCGTACGCGACGTCGACCGACGCGCCCGCGTCGCGGTCTGACGCACCCTCGACCGCCGGCGCGAACACGTCCGCCGTCGTCCCCGGCGGCACCGTCGATTCGAGCACGACGGTCGCCCCGGGAGCGCAGTGCTCGCCGACGGTCCTACCCACCGATCGGATCGTCGCGTGCGGTTCGCCCGCGTCGGGCGCGTGGCGCGTCGGGACGGCGACGAACACGAGGTCGGCGGTCGCGAGGCACTCCGGGTCGGCGCTGAACGAACAGGTCGCCGCCGCGAGCCGTTCGTCGTCGACGGTTCCGGTCGGGTCGTGGCCGCGTCGGTACGCGGCGATCCGCGACTCGTCTACGTCGTAGCCGACGACGTCCACACCCGCCTCGGCGAACGTGACCGCGCGGTGGATGCCGATGCGCCCGACGCCGACGACCGCAATCCGGACAGTCGACGGCGTCACCGCGCCGCGTCCGTCCGACTCCTGTCCGTTGTTCAGCATTAGGATGAACGTGCGGCCATCCGTTGATAAGTAGGACCCGGATAACCGTCGAGTACGACGGTGAGCTCTCCGATCGGCACGTGCTGCCCATCACGTTGTCCCGGTTCGTTCTCGTCTCGCACCACACCCAGTCAGACGCTTGGGGAGCACGGCGCCGGTCGACCACACGATAGACGCGCTTACCCGGCTGTAGCACGCACGACCGATCTGATGGAGACAGTCGTCAGAGTCCGCTGTCGCGACTGCGACCTCGCGGAGACGTACGACTCGCTGCGCCGCGCGCGGACGGCGGTGGCCGACCACGAACGCACGGCGGGGCACCTCGTCGACTGGGATATCGAGCGGCTGGCGGCGGGCGTCGAGCGGGCCGGCGACGACGCCGGCGTGTGTGGTCGCGACGGGTGTGAGAACCCCGACTCGCCGCTGTTGGACTTCGGCTCGGACACCGAGTGAGGCGTCGTCAGGTGGGGACGCCGTGGGGGTCGGTCAGTCCGCGCGGGCCGGGTCGCCCCCGGTCAGCTTCCCGACCTCGCGACGGATCGCGTCCCGCTTGAGCAGGACGAACCCGGCGAAGATAAGCACGAACCCGCCAGCCGTGGCGGCGTCCGGCACCTCCTGGAGGAACAGCCACGCCGACAGCGCGGCGAACACGGGCGCGACGTACGAGACGAGGTTGATCTCGATCGGCCCGAGCCGGTCGAGCAGGTCGAAGTAGATCAAGAATCCGAGCGCACTGGCCGCAAGCGAGAGATACGCGAGCGCCAGCACCGCGTCGAGAGTGAGGTCCACGCTCGCGACCGACTCGCCGAGGCCGGCGGAGGCGGCGTGCATGAGCAGCGCGCCGAGGAGCATCGCCCACGCCTCCATCGTCTCGATGGGCACGTCGGAGTCGATCCGACGGGTGATCACGCTCCCGAGGGCGAACGACGCGGCGGCGCCGAGGATGAGCAGTTTGGGGATGGTGCCGCCGGCGAGGAGGTTGGCCGGGTCGAGGTCAGACAGCACCGCCACGCCGACGAGGCCGAGCAGGAGACCGACCACGCCGACGACGGTGAGGCGCTCGCTGGGTAACAGTGCCCGGGCGAACCCGGTGGTGAGCACCGGACTCAGACTCACCACGACCGCGGCGGCGGCGCTCGTCACGGCGTCGTCGGCCTCCCCCACGAACAACAGGGCGTGGTACGCCGCGATGAGCAGCACCGCACCCACGAGCACCTCGGCCCACTGGTCGCGCCCCCGCGGCACCGGTGTGTCGGTGGCGTACACCGCGTACGCGAGCATCACGACGCCCGCGATGTCGTACCGGACCGCGGCGAACAACACCGGCGGGAAGAACGCCAGCCCCGCCTTGATGGCCATGAACGCCGACCCCCAGATGGCGGCGAGCGCGAGAAACAGCCCGAGTGATCGATACCGGTTCACACCGACGCTGTGCGTCGGGGGTGTCTCAACGTTTCGTCTCGACGACGGCGGGGCATCGCGTCGCCAGACGAAGACGGGGTGGGCCCCTCAGAGGTCCCACCGAGCGAACAGCCAGGCGCTCACGGCGAGCACACCGACGGTTGCGACACACAGGACCGCCATCCCGGCGAGGTCGGTCGTCCCATCCACGAGCACGGCGGCTGGGTCGAAGTAGCGCGAGGGGGCGACTGCGCCGACCCACTCGTACTCGGTGATGCTCGTGAACGACTCGACGAGCCACGCCGCGAAGACGGCCCCGAGCGCCGCGCGCCCGGCGGTCCGCCCGCGCCGGACGACGACGCCGAACAAGACCCCGAGTGCCCCCCACGACAGGAGGAACGGCACCGCGAGGACGTGCAACACGAACAGGCGCGCCGGGTCGAGCGGGTGGCCGACCGCGACCGACCCGGCGTACAGCGCCGCCGGGACGGCAACGTTGGCGACGGCGATGGGAACGAGCAGCGCCAGGAACGTCCCGAGGAGGACGCTCGTCCGGGGGACCGACGCCGCCAACAGCGTCTCCATCCGGTCGTCGCGGAGGGGACGCGCGACCCCGTTGGCGGCGCTGTACGCGACGTAGCCCGCGAGGGCGACCACCCAGCCGAAGGTGTAGAACTCGCCGGCGAGCAGTCCGGCCAAGGAACTCAGCGTCTCGAACCCAAGCAGGGCGACCATCGGCGCCGGCATGGAGTCGAGCAGTTGGTCGACCTCGCCGCCGGCGACGATGTCCGGACCGATCCAGACGAACAGGAGGCCGAACAGGGTGAGACCGACGGCGAGCCACAGGCTTGCGCGGAGGCGTCGCTCCGCCTCGAACCGACACACCGCCCACGCCGCGCTCGCCGGCGACGACGCGCCCGTCACGCTCGCGGTGTCGGTGATCATTGGACGTCCATCCCCCGGAAGCGGACGACTGCGGCGACCAACAGCAGCGCAGCGGCGGCGGTCAACACCGCAGCGCCGCCGAGGTCGTACTCGCTGGCGGTCAAGATTGCGAGCGGGTCGTAGTAGCGGGTCGGCGAGAGCGCGCCGAGCCACGACACGTCCGTCCCGGCGGTCGCGGTCGACACCACGAACCCCGCGACGACGGCGCCGGCGGCGACCCCCTCGGCGACCGAGCGGCGCGGCGCGGCGACAGAGGCGAGCATCCCCCACGCCCCGCAACACAGGAGGTAGGGAACCGACAGCGCGTGGACCGCGAGCAGGTCGACGAGCGCAACGGGTTCGTTCACGAGGCGCGTCCCCGCGGCGACGGCAACGAACACGGCGACGTTGACGAGCACGATGGGAACCGCGAGCGCGAGGAACTTCTCGCCGAGCACGCGCGCTCGGGAGACCGGCGCCGCGAGGAGCGTGTCGAGGCGGTCGTCTTCGATGTCGCCGGCGACCGTGCCCGCCGCGCTGTAGGCGACGTAGCCACCCAGGCCGAGTAACCAGACGAACTGGTACAGTTCGAGGGCGATGAACCCCTCGATAGTGCCGATCGCAGCGAGGTCGAACGCGTCGACGAGCGCCGGCGGGTACTGGTCGACGAACGCCGCGAGGTCGACCTCGCCGAGCAGGCTGGGCGCGAGAAACACCATCATCGCCGCGAACGCCGACAGGCCGACGGCGATCAGCGCCGACGCCGGCAGTCGCCGCCGGCCCTCGAACCGCGCGGTCGCCAACATCAGGTCGACGCCCCCGTCGACACCTCACCGTCGCGCTCGCCGTCGTCGGCAACCGTCTCGTCGGAGTCGGTCTCCGCGCGCGACTCGTCGCCCGTCACGTCGGCGACCGTGCCGTCGCCGTCGACGCCGCCGCCGTAGAACCGCATGAACACGTCCTCCAGCGGCGCCTCTTCGATAGCGAGGTCGACGAGGTCGTGGTCGAGCAGTCGCCGGAGCAGCGGTTCGTACGGCCCGGTGTAGGTGAACGAGACGGTCGTCCCCGCGCGGGTCCCCGTCGCGGCGGACTCGCCGTCACCGACGGTCACGTCATGGGCGCCGTCGACGGCGAACGCGTCTGCGGGGACCGGGTTCGCGAACTCGGCGCGGACGACCTTCCCGCTCCGGTGGAGCAGGTCGTCGACGTCCTCCAGCGCGATGAGGCGCCCTTCGCGGATGATGCCGACGCGGTCGCACACCTTCCGCACCTCGCTCAGCACGTGCGAGGAGAAGAAGAACGTCTTCCCGCGCTCCTGTTCGGCTCGGACGAACGCGTGGAACTGCTCCTGTTTCAACGGGTCCAGCCCGGAGGTGGGTTCATCCATGATCACGAGGTCGGGGTCGTGCATGAACGCCAGGACGATGGCGAGCATCTGCCTGTTCCCCCGGGAGTAGTCGCCCACCTTGCGGTCGAGCGGCGGGTCGAACAGTTCGAGCAGTTCCTCGCTGCGGACGTCGCCGCGGAGTCGACCGTGGTACGCCAACAGCCGACGCCCAGTGACGCCCTCGTCGAGGCCCGGTTCGCTCGGGAGGTAGCCCACGTTCGCGCGGGCCGCCCGTAGCGCCGCGGCGTCGGTCACGTCCGCGCCCAGCACCCGCGCGGTCCCACTGGTGGGCGACTGGAACCCGAGGAGGGTCCGGATGGTGGTCGTCTTGCCGGCGCCGTTGGGGCCGAGGAAGCCGAACACCTCGCCGCGTCGGACCGTCAGCGAGAGGTCTTCGATCCCCCGAACGGGGCCGTATCGCTTCGTGAGGCCGTCGGTCACGACCGGTTCGGTGCTCATTACAGTGAGATTCGTGCACGAAATGATGAGAATACCGGTGGATACGTCCACACACACTCTGGACCGAGCGGACCCGCCGGTCGACTCCAGCGCCGTTGAAACCGGCGCTGGATTGACGCTGTGCGGCGTTCGATTGCTTCGTGTATGTTCGACTACATCACAGAGCTGAACGAGGGGCCAGTGGTCGCGTTCCGCGTGTCCGACCGCGTGACCGAGGAGGACTTCGCCGCGTTGAGCGACGAGATGGACGAACGAATCGACGAACACGGCTCCGTGCGACTGTACGTCGAGTTCGACGGCATTCCACTCCCCGAGTTGGAGGCGCTCGACGACGACCTGAAGCTGTGGCGCCGCTACAGCAACGACATCTCCCGCTACGCAATCGTCGGCGAGGGGCGCCTGCTCAAGTGGGGCACCGCCGTCAGCGACCGGCTCACCGGTGTCGAGGTGGAGTTCTTCAACCGGGACGACCGCGAGGCGGCCCACGAGTGGATCGACGAGGGGATCACCGCGTAAGCGACGGCCGTCGGCGAGGCGATTTTATCCACGCGGAGCGGACCCACCGCCGTGCTCGGACTCCAGTTCTACGTCTGTGACCGCTGTGACGCCGTCCACTCGGGCGTCGAGGAGCCGCCGGCGTGTGCACGCTGTGGCGACGGACGATTCGCGAATATCACGACGGCGGTGCAGGGAGACTCGTACTTCACGCGGGCGAGTGCACCGGAGCGGTGATCGCAGACGACACCGAGCGCCCGCGATGGAGTGGTACCGGGTCACCCCCACGGCCCCGCCACCAGCGGCGATACGCTTGAGTCCCCGGCCCTCGCATCCGCGCTCGTGCTCGTCGAACAGCTCATGTCGCGCGAGGTGGTCACCTGCGACGCCGGCGGGTCGCTCCACGCGGCGGTCGAGCAGATGCTCGAGGCGACCGTCGGCAGCGTCATCGTCACGCGCGACGACGCGCCGGTCGCCATCCTCACCGAGACGGACGTGCTCCGAGCGACGGCCGTGACGGGCCGGCCGCTCGACGACATCCCGATCCGCCGAGTCGCGAGTCACCCGCTCGTCACCACGTCGCCGCGGACGACGATCCGCAACGCCGTCGGGACGATGACCGACAACGACGTCAAGAAACTGCCCGTGGTCGCGGGGACCGACCTCGTCGGTATCATCACACAAAGCGACATCGTCGCCCACTACGGCGACTTCATCCGGGAGGCACACCGCCTCAACGCCCAAGCCGACGCCTGGGAGGAGTGACCGGTGGAGCCCGTGTCCGGGAGTCGCAGGTGACTCGCGTCGGTCCACCCGGGCCGGCCGAGTACGTTCGAGCGACTCGGAACGGCGTGTAGTTTCACGTCGCTCGCGCTCGAACCACCAAGGTGTGATGCAGACTCGCCTCCGGACGCCGCCCGCGCTCGCCGGCGTCGACGTCGACCACGAGTTCCGCGAGGTGAACGGCGTGGGTCTCCACGTCGTCGCCGCGGGCGACCCGGCCGACCCGCTCGTCGTGCTCCTCCACGGCTTCCCGGAGTTCTGGTACGGGTGGCACCGTCAGATCGCCCCGCTCGTCGCGGCCGGCTACCGCGTCCTCGTCCCCGACCAACGCGGCTACAACCGCAGCGGCAAGCCCGCGGGCGTCAGGCCGTACCGCCTCACCGAGTTGTCGCGCGACGTGGTCGAGTTGATCCGCTCGGACGGCTACGAGTCGGCCCACATCGTCGGCCACGACTGGGGCGCGTTCGTCGCGTGGGACCTGGCGCTGCGCCACCCCGAGCGCGTCGACCGTCTCGGCGTCGTCAACGTCCCCCACCCGACGGTGTTCCGGCGCACTCTGCTGCGAAACCGCGAGCAACTGCGCCGGAGCTGGTACGCGTTCGCGTTCCAACTGCCGTTCGTGCCGGAGTGGGCGGCCGCCCGCGACGACTTCTCGCTGTGGGTCCGGCTGCTCGCGGGGAGCGTCCCCGACGGCACGTTCACCGAGGCGGACTTCGATCGGTACCGCCGGGCGTGGAGCCACCCGCGGACGGCGCGGTCGATGATCAACTGGTACCGGGCGGTGCCGCGGTACCCGCGACTCCCGCCGCGCGAGCGGGTGACGGCGCCGACGCTGATCGTGTGGGGGGAGCAAGACGAGGCGCTCGTGCCCGAGATGGCGCCCGAGAGTCGCTCCTACTGCGACGACGGGCGGCTCGAACGGTTCCCGAATGCGGGACACTTCGTCACCCACGAACGGCCCGACGCGGTCGCGGACCTCCTCGTCGACCACCTCGACGGGTAGCCTTCCCGATCTCGCACAATGACGGAGACGCCTCCGAGCCAGCGGGTCACGAGGCCGTTCGGAACGCGAAGCGCGCGCCGCCGTCGGCGCTCTCTTCGACGTCGAGCGCCCAGCCGTGGCCCTCTGCGACCGCCGAGACGATCGCGAGTCCGACGCCGGTGCCGCCGGCGCCGGAGACGCCCGGTTCGAGCACGTCCGCCCGGTCTTCGGGCGGGATCCCCGGGCCGTCGTCCGCGACGACGAAGCCGTCGGCGGCGTCGGCCACGGTGACGGTCACGTCGTCGCCGCCGTGTTCTGCGGCGTTGCGAAATAGGTTCTCCAACGCCTGCTTGAGGCGGAGGCGGTCCGCCTCGATGGTGCGGTCGGTCGCAAGCGTGAGGGTCGCGTCGGTCATCTCGACGCCCGCCCAGGCCTCTTCGGCGACGGCGTCGAGGTCGACCGCCTCGGTGTCGCCCACGGCCTTCCCGGTGCGAGTGAGCGTCAGCAGGTCCTCGATAATCTCGTCGATACGCTCGTGGGCGTCGGCGATCCGATCGAAGTGCTCAGGGTTGGGGTCGCGCTCCGCGAGTTCGGCGTAGCCGGTCGCGATCGAGAGGGGGTTGCGGAGGTCGTGGCTCACGACGCTGGCGAACTCGTCGAGCCGTTCGTTCCGCCGCTCCAGTTCCCGTTCGTGTTCCCGGCGGTCGGTGATGTCGTGGAGGATGTAGAGGTAGGCGTCCGTGTCGCTCCCCGTCCATTCGAGGTGGCGCTTCCGACACGTGACCCAGCGGTCGTCGTCGAGCGACAGTTCGCACGTCTCGTCGGCCGGCGTGTCGATCAGTTGGGGAACCGGGGCGGCGTCCGCGTGGGTCAACACCTCCCCGACCTCGCAGTCGGCGCCCAACATCGCCGCTGCCGCTGGGTTTCGGTCGAGGACTCGCCCGTCGGCGTCGGTGACGAGGATCCCGTCGGACACCTCCGAGAGAATCGCGTCGCGTTCGATCGGCGCGACCGTGAGGAGTTGGTACCGAACGAGCGCGACCGCCACCGTCACGCCGAACACCGCGAGTGCGACCGGCGTGAGGTCGATCATCGTCACGTCGAGGATGTACGACCCGACGCTCGCGCCGAGCGGGACCACCGCCCCCAGTGTGACGAGCCCCGCCTGTCGTCGGTACACGCTCGGTGCACGGATGCTCGTCAACACGATCCGAGCGACGCCCGCCAAGACGAATACGTAGGCGTAGCCGACGCACGCGAGGAACACCGGTCCGTGCACCACGTCGAGGGCCACGAACCCCCCGTAGCTCGACATCTGCACCTGCTCGCGGACGTACTGGTCGAGCGACGGCACCCACACCGACAGGCCCGCGACGACGGGGAACGCGACGGCGGCAGCGAGTCGCCGGCGGGTGACGGTCGCCCCCTTCCCGGCGTAGGTGAACGCGAACGCGCAAAACAGGATCGGGGCGACGAAGCCGGGGAGGTACTGGACGGAGTTCCACAGCACCTTCCACGCCTCCGTCGTCGCGAGCAACTGGAACGCGTAGGTGAGTGACCACACGGCGACGAGAAACATGAGCGCGACGAACAGCCGCGACCCCTCGGTGACGCTGCTCCGGCGTGCGATCACCGCGGCTCCAGCCGCGAGGAACGCCGCGAACAGCAGCACGAAGGCGATCGGCGGGAACTGCACAGAATACTGAAACGAATTGGCCGAGACCATATAAATGTCGCGTAGCTCACTAGTTTGATCCGGAATTTCCCGGGAATCGGACTCCGCTCGCGACGCGGTCATCGGTGCAGTCGGTCGGCACGCCGACTATTCGAAGGGGTCGAGTCCACGCACGAGTCTCACCCGCCCGGCGAGGCTACTCCGGGTCGCCGCCGGTGCGACGGATGGAGTAGCGGGCGAGTCGGTAGAGGATGACGGCGAAGAGTGCGAACGCGAACAGTTCGACGAGGTACAATTCGACCACTTCGATCGGCGTGACCGCTCCGACGAGGACGCTCCGCGTCGCCGTCAACACGGCGTACGCGATAACCAGCGTCAGCGCTGGCATCGTGACCACCAACACCCCTGTCAAAGCGAGCCAGAAGCGCTCGGAGCGGACTGGGCGCTCCGCCGCCGTGTTCGACCCGCCGGTGTGCCGCCCTTCCTCTTGCCCGTGCGTCTCCGTCCCGTCGACCATACCAAACGATGTTCCCGAGTGCTCTTAACAGTAGCTACAAAATGACCGACATGGTAATATCTATGCTTGACGTTTAGCAGACTGTGAAATTCTTGGCGGGATCTCGCCCTCGTGGGCTCGGAGGAGGTACGCGGTGAGGACGCTGATGCGGTCCACGCCGCCGACCCTGCGGTCGCGAGTCGGTCGAGCCGGCGCGACCGCTTTCGTCGCGTACGCCTTCTACCTCGCACTCGGTGACCCGACGGATCCGTTCGACCTCGTGACCGGCGCAGCCAGCGCGGTCGTCGTCGGGGTTGTCCTCGGCGTGGTGGCGTTCACACGGACGCCGACCCGCGGGACGCTCACGACCGTCGCTCGTGCGACCGTCTTCTTCCCGGTCCTCCTCGTTGCGGTCGTGCGGGCCAACGTCTCGTTGGCACGGGTGCTCCTCGACCCCGACCTCCCCATCGAGCCCGAGGTCGTTCGGGTCCCCGGTCCCGAGGGGCCGTTCGGCCAAGCGCTGTTAGCGAACAGTATCACGCTCACGCCGGGGACGCTCACCCTCGACATCGTCGACGACGAACTGGTCGTCCACACACTCACCCCTGAGAGTCGCGCGGACCTCGAGTCCGGGACGCTCCAACGGTGGGTCGCCTACGTCATCGGCGAGACGTCGATGCCGGCGGTCTCGACGCGACCGTTTGTCCGCGAGGGTGAGCGACAATGACGCCACTGCTAACTGCGGGGCTGCTCGCTGGAGCGACGGCGCTACTCGTCCTCGCGCTCGCGCTGTTCGCACGAGTCGCCCGCGGCCCGACGCCGGCCGACCGCGTCATCGCGGTCAACGTCATCGGGACGGCGACGGTCGTCGTCATCGCGCTGGTGAGCGCCGGCCTCGGCGAACCGGGCTTCCTCGACGTGGCGCTGGTGTACGCCCTGTTGAACTTCCTGCTGTCGCTCGGGCTGTCGCGCTTCTCGGTCGAGCGCGGGGGGTTGCTGTGACTCCCGTCGAGGTCGTCGTGTTGGCCCTCGTCGCCGGGAGCGTCGCGTTCTCGATGCTCGCCGTGGTCGGCTTTGCGCGACTCCCAGACGTGTTCGCGCGGACCCACGCCGCCTCGAAGAGCGAGACGCTCGGCGCGTTGCTCGGCCTCGGGGCCGCGGCAGTCGCCTTCGGACCGACGCAGGCCGCACTGAAGATCGTCTTGCTCGCCGCGTTCGTCCTCGTCACCGGGCCGACTGCTGCGCACGCGATCGTCCGCGCCGCGACTCGGTCGGGGGAGACGCCCGTCACCGACGGCGGGAGCGACCACCTCGGTGACACCGCGTCCGCCAGCACCAACGACACGGAGCGTGGCCGATGACCACGACCGAGCTACTGCTGTCGGTCCTGCTCGTGTTCGTCTTGGCGAGCGCGCTCGCGACCGCGCTGGCGCGGAGTCTGCTGGCGACACTGTCAGCGTTCGCAGCCTACAGCCTCGGGCTCGCGATGGTGTGGGTGTTGTTCCGCGCACCCGACGTCGCGCTCACCGAGGCGGCCGTCGGGGCCGGGGTGACGACCGCGCTGTTCCTGCTGGTCGTTCGACGGACGACTGGCGCCGGGACGGCGGCGATCACATCACCCACCGTGGCCGCCACGTCGACGAACGCGGAGCGAACCGCTCGCCGAACATCACGGACGCGGTCGGCCGCGGTCGCTGGCCTCGTCACCGTCGGGTTGCTGGCGACGGTCCCGGCGTTACCAGCCGTCGGCGACCCCACCGCACCCGCGTTCGGCGCCGTGACTGAGTACTACCTCGCGGACGCCGCGGAGCGGGGCATCGACAACGTCGTCACTGCCGTGCTGGTCGTCTACCGGGGGTTCGACACCTTCGGCGAGATCGCGGTCGTGTTCGCCGCCGCCGTCGCGGTACTGGCGGTGCTCGACCGGGAGGTACCGCTGTGACGCGCGTGCCCGACACGCCGGTGGTCACGGCGACCGTCCGGGTGCTGTCACCGTTCGTGCTCACGCTGGCGCTGTTCACCCTGTTCCACGGCACCTCCTCCGTCGGGGGCGGGTTCCAGGGCGGCGTCATCGCCGCGTCGGTCGTGGTGATGCTCGCGTTCGCGTTCGGCGTGCGTGCCGTCGCAGGCTGGCTCACGACGCGTCGACTGTTCGCGCTCGCGGCCGCCGGACCGGTGGTCTTCGGCGCCGTCGCGCTCGCGGGGGTGATCGCCGGTGGGTCGTTCCTCCAGTTCGACGTCCTCCCGATCGCGAAGGCGTCGGTGTACGCGACCGAAGCGATCGAACTCGGTATCGGTGCGACCGTCGCCGGCGTCGTCGTCGTGTTGTTCGTCGCACTCGCCGCTGACGATCCGGGGAGTGAGCCGCGATGACCGCCGCCGTGAGTCTCGTCGAGAGCCTGCTGGTCGCACGCGGGGCGTACGTCGTGTACGCGCTCCTCGTCGGGGTCGGCCTGTTCGTCCTCGTCGACGACGACAACCTCGTCCGGAAGGTCGTCGGGCTGAACCTGTTCCAGACGGGCGTGTTCCTGTTCTTCGTGACGAGCGCGTTCCGCGCCGACGGCGTCGCGCCGCTGCTCTCGAGCGGGGGACCCTACGTGAACCCGCTGCCGCACGTGCTCATCCTGACGGCGATCGTCGTCGGGGTGAGTGTGACCGCGGTCGCGTTGGCGCTCGTCGTCCGCCTCCACGCGGCCCACGGCACCCTCAGCGAGGCGGCCATCCGTGAGGCCGCCGCCGCCGAGTTGGAGGTGGCCGAGCGATGAACGACCTCGCGTTCGTGCTCGTCGCCCTACCGCTGTTGGGGGCTGTCGTTCCCTTCGTGCTCGGCCGGCGGGCACCCGAGATGGCACGAGTCGTGACGGTCGCCGTCCTGATCGCACACGTCGCCGTGGCGGTGGTCGTCGCCGCGCTCGTCGCGACGGGCGGCCCGCTCACCTACGTGGTCGGTGGCCTGCCGGCTGCAGTCGGAATCGGCCTGCTCGTCGACCAGCTGTCGGCTGTGTTCGTCGTCCTCGTCGCCGGAACGGGCGCCGTGGCGTACGGCTTGCTCCGCGAGGAGGCGACAGGGCCGGGCGACGGCCTCTGGCTGCTCCTCGTCGCGGGCCTCACCGGTGTCTGTGTCACCGCGGACGTGTTCAACCTCTACGTGTTCCTCGAGATCTCGGGGTTGGCTGCGTACGCGCTGGTCGCGGGCCGGCGTGGAACGACCCGCGCGCTCGCGGCGCTCCAGTACCTCCTCGTGGGCACCGCCGGGGCGACGCTGTACCTGCTCGGCGTCGGCTACCTGTACGTCTCCACGGGCACGCTCGCGATGGCCGACCTCCGGGTGGCACTCCCCGAGGTCGGGTACGCTTCGCCGCTCGTAGTGGCGGCCTTCGGCTTCGTCGTCGTCGGTCTCGGGGTCAAACTGGCCCTGTTCCCTGTCCACACGTGGAAGCCCGACGCCTACGCGGCGGCACCGGTCGACGTGGCGGTGGTGCTGGCGACGCTCGGCTCCACAGTCGCGGGGTACGCGCTCGTCAGACTCGTGTACGGCGTGTTCACCGTTGAGTTCCTGACTGCCGTCCCGGCAGCGCGGACCGCACTCCTGGCGACCGGGGCGGTCGGTGTCCTCGTCGGCGGCTACCTCACGCTCCGCCAGGCGCGACTCCGCCGGATGCTCTCGTACTCGTCGATCCTCCAGTTCGGGATGGTCGTCGTCGGCATCGCGACCGCCACGTCTGCGGCCATCACGGGCGCCGTCCTCCTGCTCGTGGCAAACGCGGTCGCCAAGGGCGGACTGTTCGCCGCCGCGGGGCTATTCGAGCGGACACTCGGCACGCCCTCGATCGACGCGCTCGCGGGGCGTGGGCGGGAGTTCCCCGTAGTGTCGCTGGCGGTCGCCGTGGCGTTCGCGTCGCTGGTCGGCCTCCCCCCGAGCGTCGGATTCGCAGGCAAGTGGTACGTCACCGTCGCCGCGGTCGAGACGGCCGAGTGGACCGTCCTCGCGGTGGTGCTCGCGAGCACGCTCATCTCGCTGGCGTACGCGGGCCGCGTCGTCGAGGTGTTGTACCTCTCGCCCGACGGCAACTCCGGAGCCGTCGCGGCCGACGGTGGCGCCGCGGCGCCCACTACGCGATTTCGCGGTGACTGGCGGACCACTGCGTTGGTCGCCGGCGCCGCTGTCGCGACGGTCGTGCTCGGGGTCGCGTCGAGCGGCCTCGCGGCGTGGATCGCCCCGGTCGTGGAGGTGTGGCTGTGACCGACGTGTCGTCGCTGTTGCCGCTCGCACCTGTCGCGATCCCTGCCGTCGCGATCCCGGTCATCTACGCGCTCGCCGCGCGACCGAACCTCCGCGAGGGTGTGACGCTCCTCGCGGCGGTGGCGACGCTCGGCGTCGTCTCGGTCATGGCGAACGCGGACGTGACACACGTCACCCCACTGGGGTCGGTCGCAGGCGTCGACATCACGCTCCGGGCAGACGCCGCTGGGCTGTTGTTCGCCCTGCTCGCGGCGACGCTGTGGCTGCTCACCAGCATCTACAGTGTCGGCTACACGCGCGGCCTCGGCGAGCACAACCAGACCCGGTACTTCGCCGCGTTCGCCGGCAGCATCGCCGCCACGATGGGTGTCGCGTTCGCCGCGAACCTGTTCACCTTGTTCGTGTTCTACGAACTGCTGACGCTGGCAACCTACCCGCTGGTCGTCCACGCGGGGACCACCGAGGCCCGCGCGGCCGGGCGAACGTACCTCGCCTACACGCTCGGTGGCGGCGTGCTCGTCCTCGGCGGCGTCGTCCTCGTCGCGGTGCTCACCGGAACGGTCGCGTTCACCCCGGGCGGCATCGCGGGCATCGCCACGGTCGACCCGACGCTCGCGCAGGTTGCCTTCGGCCTGCTCGCCGTCGGCTTCGGCGTCAAGACGGCGCTCGTCCCGCTGCACGGCTGGCTACCGACCGCCATGGTCGCGCCGACGCCCGTCTCGGGGTTACTGCACGCGGTCGCGGTCGTCAAGAGCGGGGTGTTCGCACTCTCGCGGACCGTGTTGTACGTGTTCGGCCCGGAGGCGACGTGGGAGCTCGGTGTGGGCCTCCCGCTCGCGCTGGCGGCCGCCGCGACGATGGTAATCGCCGGCGTGATCGGCATCCGGCAGGACAACCTCAAGCGCGGGCTGGCGTACTCGACGATCAGCCAACTGTCGTACATCGCGCTCGGTCTCGCCATCGCGACGCCCGTCGCCGTCTTCGGCGCGCTGTTGCACGTCGTCGCGCACGCGTTCATGAAGATCACCCTGTTCCTCGCGGCGGGTGTGATATACGTCGAGACGGGCGAGAAGTACGTCTCCGACATGGCCGGCGTCGGTCGCCGGCTCCCACTGACGATGACGGCGTTCGCCGTGGCCGCCGCGGGGCTGGTCGGCTTCCCGCTGGTCGCGGGGTTCGTCAGTAAGTTCCACCTCGTGCTCGGTGCTGCGGGTGGACCGGAGCCGTGGCTCGTCGCGGCCTACCTCCTAGCCGGCCTCCTGAAGCTGCTGTACTTCTGGCCGATCGTCTACGTCGCGTTCTTCGGCGAGCGCGGGAGCGAGACGCCGGAGAGTCGCCACGCGTTCGCCCCACCGCACGCGACCGACGGCGGCTACGCCGACGGTCTGCGCTGGGAGCGTCCCGGCTTCGGGAGCGAGGCGTCGCCGTTCGTGCTCGTGCCGGTGCTGTGCACCGTCGCCGCGGCGGTCCTGCTTAGGCGTCGTCCCGACGTCGCTGCCGTTCTGGGCGCTCGCCGAGGCGGTCGTCGCGGAGGTGTTCGCGTGACCGCCGTGAGCGGCCTCGGGGTCGACGCGGCGCTGTTCACCATCGTCCCCCTGTGGACCGCCTACCTGCTCGCGGCCATCGCCGTGGCGGTCGGGCCGCGCCGGGTCGGCGCGGCGGCCGCCGTCGTCTTGACGGCACTCACCGTGCCGTGGGCGCTCCTGGCGCCGTCGGGAACCGCGTTCGCGGTCGCGCCGTTCGGCTTCGCCCAGGTGCTCGTCCAGGTCGACGGCCTCACCGCACCGATCGCGGCGCTGTTCGGCTTCGTCGCCGCCGGCAACGTCCTGTACGGCTACGCGACCGGCGCCGACGGCCGCCAGCAGGCGTACGCGCTGTGCTACATGGGCGCCGGCGTCGCGGCCGTCCTCGCGGGCGACTGGCTCACGCTCCTCGTCGCGTGGGAACTGCTCGCCGTCGCCTCGACCGTGCTGGTGTGGCACCACGGCGGCGACGCCGTCCGCCCCGCGTTCCGGTACGCCGTCTACCACCTGATCGGCGGGGCGTTCCTCGTCGCCGGCGTCGTGCTCCACTACGTCGCGGCGGGCACGTTCGTCTATGACGGCGGCTTCACGGGAGGCCTCCCCACCGCGCTGGCGCTCGTCGGCGTCGGCGTCAACCTGGGGATCATCGGCCTCCACGCGTGGCTGCCCGAGACCTACCCCGTCCCGCACGTGGCGGCGAGCGTCGTCCTCGCGGGATTCACTACGAAAGTCGCCGTGTATGCCCTCGCGCGGGTCGCCCCCGACGGGACCGTCGTCGTGGCGTGGCTCGGCGCGGTGATGGTGCTGTACGGCGTCACGCAGGCGGTCCTCCAGACCGACATGCGGCGACTGCTGTCGTACCACATCATCTCGCAGGTGGGGTACATGGTCGTCGCCGTCGCCATCGGGACCTCGGCTGGCTTCGTCGGCGGGTTCGCACACCTGACGGCACACGTCCTCTACAAGGGCCTGCTGTTCATGGTGGCCGGGGCGATCATCGTCCGCACCGGAGAGGCGTCGCTCAAGCGCCTCGGCGGGCTCTGGCGGCGGATGCCCGTCACCTTCGCCACGTTCATCGTGGCCTCGTTCGCCATCGCGGGCGTCCCCGGGTTCTCCGGGTTCGTCAGTAAGGGCCTGATCGCGAAGGCCGTCGAGAAGGCCGGTGTCGGCGTCGTCGGCGCGGGTGCCGGTGGGGTCGACCTCCTGTGGTGGGCGCTCGTCCTCGGCAGCGTCGGCACCGCCCTGTCGTTCGCGAAGTTCGGCTACTACGCGTTCGTCCGGCCCGCTCCAGCCCACCTCAACGTCGCACCAGCGCCCCCGTCGCTGCGGGTCGTCCTCGTCGCGCTCGCGGTTCCGTCGGTCGTGTTCGGGGTCGCACCCGGGCTCTTGCTCGGGGCGTTCCCCGGCGACACCGGCGGCTTCGCGCCGTACGCGACCAGCGAGTTGACGAAGGGATTCGGGGCGACCCTCGCCGGCGTCGTCGTGTTCGCGCTCGTGCGCGGGCCACTCGGTCGGCTCCCGGCACTCGACGTCGACCGCCTGTACAACACCGCCGGCGCGGCCCTCGCGAGTGGCGCTTCCACCGGGTTCGCCCGTGTTGGCGACGCCGCCTCCGCGGCGGGCCACGCCCTGTCCGCCCGGCTCGGGCCGCTCGTCGCGAGCGACTCCGCCGCCGAACCGTCACCGCACACGGCGCTGTGGACGCTCACCGCAGTGACCGGCGCCGTGCTGCTGCTCGCCGCACTCGCGGCACTCACCGTCTGACCATGATACCGACACGCAACTCCGAACCGACGCCCGACTACGACAACCTGATCGCGTACCTCTCCGAGGAGTTCGACGACGACCTCCGCTGGGTCGCCTCGTTCAACGCGCAGTCGTACGACTACACGATGCACTACATCCGACCGGGACTGGAGACGGAACTGTCGACTCACGAGTTCGACATCGTCGTCCACCGCTCGATCGCCCTGTTCCGGCGCCCCTACGTCGAGGAGGTGTACGCACACCTCGGACCGGCCCAGTCGCTCGTCATCCAGCACGAGCGTGCGACGGCGTTCCACCTCTACCTCTCGGACGTGACTGGCGTGATCATCAAGATCGCCGAGGGGAACGATATCACGGTGCCCGCGTTCACCGAGGCCTGTCTGGACGCGCTGTACCCGGAGGGCGCCCCGTGAGCGGGGGGAATCGGACGCGGAGGAGCCAATTGAAATACCTTCGACCGGTGGAGCCGGTATGACCCTCAACGGGATCGACGACCTCGATCGTCGGATCCTCGCGGAGCTCCAGCGCGAGGCCCGTCACGTCTCCTCGCGCGACATCGCCGACCACGTCGACGCCTCCGCGAGCACCGTCCGCAAGCGCATCCAGCGCCTCGAATCCGAGGGCATCATCACCCAGTACGCGGCGCAGGTTGACTACGAACAGGCCGGATACTCGCTGTACGTCCAGATCACGTGTACGGTTCCCATCCCGGAGCGGAGCAACCGCGCCGACGCCGCACGCGACGTCGACGGCGTCGTCGGTGTCCGCGAGTTGGCGACCGGCGAGCGCAACGTGGTCGTCACCGTCGTCTGTGTGGACGGTGACGACCTCACCCGGATCGCCGCGGAGTTGAGCGACCTCGGCTTGACCGTGCTCGACGAGGAACTGATCCAGAGCGACCGATCTCTGCCCTTCACCGGCTTCGGGTCCGAGGCCATCGTCGATCCGGAGTGAAGCGCCGCGTGCGGTGTGACCCGACCGATACCGCATTCGTGACCTTCGAAATGGGTCTGTAAGGAACCGGATCTGTGATACCACGGGGGATGTTCTCCCGAGTATGTCCGCGGATCGGAGTACCGTCAACGTACTCCACGTCGACGACGACCCACAGCTCTCTGAGTTGGCGTCGAAGATGCTCGCCGCCGAGAGCGACCGGATCGTCACCGAGACGGTCGAGTCCGCCGACGAGGCGCTCGACCGACTCGAACCGGGGGCGTTCGACTGTGTCGTCTCCGACTACGAGATGCCGCGGATGGACGGCATCGAGTTCCTCCGGGCGGTCCGTGCCCGCGACCGCTCGCTCCCGTTCATCCTGTTCACTGGCAAGGGGAGCGAGGAGGTAGCGAGCGAGGCCATCTCCGCCGGCGTGACGGAGTACCTCCAAAAGCGCGGCGGGCGCGACACGTACGCGATCCTCGCCCACCGGATCGAGAACGCCGTGGACGCCCACCGGGCGTCGACGCGGGCCGAGAACCGCCAGCGACGGCTCGAACAGATCTTGAAGACCGTCCCCGGCGGCGTCGTCCAACTCGACCGCGACGGGCAGATTGTCCTCGCGAACGACCGCGCGGAGGAGGTGCTCGACCTCTCCACGCCGGCGTTCGACAGCGGCGCCGAGGGCGACTCCGCGCGGCGGAGCGACGACACGGACGGCGATCCGGTCGTCGATGAGGACCTCCCCGTCGACCGCGTCGTCGAGTCGGGTGCCCCCGTGTACGGCGTGCGCCGCACCATCGACTGGCCAAACGGGACGAGGACGGTGCTCCGCGTGAACGGCGCGCCGGTGTTCGACGGTGCCGGCGACGTCGAGAGCGTCGTCTTCTCGCTCACGGACGTGACCGACCACCTGGACCAGCGTCGCGAGTTGGCGTCGGTGCAGAGTCGCCTGGAGGCGCTGGTCGGGAACCTGCCAGTCGTGCTGTTCGGCGTCGACGAAGACGGGGTGTTCACCCTCTCAGAGGGGCAGGGGTTGGACGCCCTCGCCGTCGACCCCGGTGAGGTCGTCGGGCGACGAGTCGCCGACGTGTACGACCACCCGGACATCCACCGCGACTTGGAGCGAGCCCTCGACGGCCAGTCGGTCGAGGGACGGTACACCATCGACGAGGCGGTGTTCGACGTGGTGTACCGCCCCGTCGAGGGATCCAGTGTCGGCACGGTCGTGGTCGGCGTCGCCCGCGACGTGACCGAACAACGGCGCCGCGAGGTCGAACTCCGGCGGAGCCGCCAACAGTACCAGGCGCTCGTCGACAACTTCCCAAACGGCGGCGTGTTCCTGTTCGACGCAGACCTCCGCTACACCCTCGCGGGCGGCGAGGGGCTCTCGGACGTGGGGCTCTCCTCGGCTGACTTCGAGGGGAAGCGCCCGAACGACCTGTTCCCGGCGGACATCGCCGCGGAGTTGGAAGACGCCTACCGCGCCGCGCTCGACGGCGAGACGCGCGTGTTCGAGCAGTCGTACCAGGGCGGGCACTACCGGGTCCGTGTCGTCCCCGTCGGCGGCGACGACTCGCCGACGGATGTCGGCCTCGCGGTGTCGGAGGACATCACCGAGCGGCGCGAGCAACGGCAGGCGCTGCGCCGCCAGAACGAACGGCTGGAGGAGTTCGTCGACGTCCTCTCACACGACCTCCGGAACCCGCTCAACGTCGCGACCGGGCGGCTCACGCTCGCACGAGAGGAGTGTGACAGCGAGCACCTCGACGACATCGACACCGCGCTCGACCGCTGTCTGGAACTCATCTCCGACCTCCTCACGTTCGCCCAGGAGGGCACCGCCACCATCGACACCGAACCGGTCTCCCTCCCGGCGGTGGTCGACGAGTGCTGGCAGACCGTCGAGACCGGCGACGCCACGCTCAGTGTCGACGCAGCCGGCCGGATCGTGGCCGACGAGAGTCGTCTCAAACAGGTGTTCGAGAACCTGATCCGCAACGCGGTCGACCACGGCGACCCGGGCGTCGAAATCGTCGTCGAAGCGCTCCCCGACGGCTTCGCCGTCACGGACGACGGCCCCGGGATCCCAGCCGACCGTCGCGACAACGTGTTCGAAGCGGGGTACTCGACGGCCACCGGCGGCACTGGGTTCGGGCTGTCCATCGTCCAACGGATCGCCGACAGCCACGGCTGGTCGATCACGGTGACTGAAGGCGGCGCCGGCGGCGCGCGCTTCGAGGTCACCGGCGTCGAGTCGGCGTGAGCAGACTAGTCCGCGAGACTGCCCAGCCCGGTCGGGGGACTTAACGGGCCACCCGCCGTCGACCTGGCAGTATGGAGACAGCCCTCGCGGATTATCTCGACGACTTCACGCGACGCGACTGGCAGACACTCGACCCCGACGCCGTCACCGACCCCGTTCGGATCGCGGTCGTCGGCCTCGGCTGGTTCGCGCGCGAGTGGGCGCTCCCGGGCATCGCTCGCTCGGCGTACACCGAGGCCACCGTCGTCACCGACGTCGACGCCGACGCCGTCGAGGCGGTCGCCGCCGACCACGACGTGACGGGCGTCACACCCGAGGAGCTTCGGTCGGGTGCGGTCGCCGACGAGTACGACGCGGTGTACGTCGCGACGCCGAACGCGACCCACCTGGAGTACGTGACGGCCGCCGCCGAGCAGGGGAAGGCCGTCCTGTGTGAGAAGCCGCTAGAGTCGACGTTCGACCGCGCCGAACGCCTCGTCGCGGCCTGTGAGGACGCCGGTGTCCCGCTCATGGTCGGCTACCGGATGCAGACCGACCCGGCGGTCCGGCGGCTGAAAGACCTCATCGAGGCGGGCGTCGTCGGCGACGTGGTCCACGTGCACGCGACGATGTCGCAGACGATGCTCGGCGAACTGTCCACCGACACCGACCAGTGGCGCCTCGACCCGGAGCTGTCGGGCGGCAACGCGCTCATGGACATCGGCATCTACCCGCTCAACACGACGCGGTTCGTGCTGGCGGCCGAGCCCGAGCAGGTGTACGGGACCACCCGCACGGAACACGAGGCGTTCGCCGGCGTCGACGAACACGCCAGCTACCGCCTCACGTTCCCCGGCGGCGTCGAGGCGATGTGCTCGGTCAGCCAGAACGCCCAGCACGCGAGTCGTCTCGACGTGACGGGGACGGAAGGACGGGTGATCCTCGATCCGGCGTTCTACGAGCGCGAGGACCGCGGCTTCGCCGTCGTGCGCGGCGGGACGCGCGTCGACGTGGAGTTCGAACAGGTCCACCAGGTCGAAGAGGAGTTCGCCTACTTCGGGCACCACCTGCTCGCGGACGAACCGTTCTACCCGGACGGCGAGCACGCACTCGGGGACATGCGCGCGCTGGACGCCATCTACGAGTCAGCCGACACCGGCCTCCCGGTCGACCTCACGTAGCGTCCGCCACTTCCTCTTCGAGGAGCTCCTCGCTCGGCAACGCCTCCTCCAACTTCTTGACCTTCGAGGGGACCGGTTGCGAGACGATCATCGTGTCGTAGCCGCCGCCGGCGGAGACGGCCGACCCGACGCTCAGCGACCCAACCATCCGACCGGCGTTCTCGCTCCCGATGAAGACGATGCTGACGTCGTGGTTGCGCGCGTATCGGCGGATCCGGTTCGCGATCGTTCCGTAGGGAGCCCCGCGACCGACGACGACGAACTCGGTGGTCACGTCGGGTGCGATCACGTCGATCGTCTCGCGGAGATTCGCGAGGACCGTCTCCTCGTCGAACGCGTCGTCGTCGCCGATCCAGCCACGCTCGCGGGCGTACTTGACGTTGTTCCGCGGGACCACGGTGATAGTCGTCACGCCCTCCTCGAGGATCTCGTCGAACTGTGCCGCCCTGATTAGCGCCGCCTTCGACAGCGCCGACCCGTCGTACGGAACCAACAGCCCCATCGTCCAACTGTCTACAGAGGGGCGCTAAACTGTTTCGTGCGGGCTTGGTGGCGATCCGCTGGACGGAGCACGCGCCGCGGGCTACCGCTCGATCCCGTACACGTCGCGCGTCCAGTCGCGCGTCGGCGTGTCGTACACCGGGTAGTCGCGGTCGCGGTCGTCGAGGCGGCGTCGGTCGGCCTCGTCGAGCGACCAGTCGAGATCGGCGTTCGCGCGGATGTGCTCGGGAGTCGTCGACCGCGGGAGCACGACCACGTCGCGGTCGAGCGCCCACCGGAGGACGACCTGTGCAGGCGACTTGTCGTACGTTTCGGCCAGCTCTTGGACGACCTCGTCGTCGAACACCTCGGCGCGCGCCAGCGGCGACGACGCCTCGATCACGGTGTCGGACTCGTGGCAGTAGTCGACAAGATCGGGCCGCTGGAACCACGGGTGGAACTCGATCTGGTTGACGGCGATCGGCACGTCGGTGATGTGGTGGGCACAGCTCAACTGGTAGGCGCTGAAGTTCGACACGCCGACGTTCTTCACGAGGCCGCGCTCGTGGAGGCGGGCCATCGCGTGCAGCGTCTCTCGTAGGGAGATCGCGGGGTTGGGCCAGTGGATGAGGTACAGATCGAGGTAGTCAGTGCCGAGTCGTTCCAGCGAGTCCTCACACGAGCGGATCACCGACTCGTAGTCGAGGTTCTTCGCGAGCACTTTCGAGGTGAGGAACACGTCGTCGCGGTCGTAGTCGGCGAGCACGTCGCCGATGACGGCCTCGTTCTGGTACCCCTCCGCCGTATCGATGTGGGTGTAGCCGGCGTCGAGCGCGGCGCGGACGCTCGTGGCGGTCTCCTCGTCGGTGAGGCCGTACGTCCCCAGTCCGAGTGCGGGGAGGTCGTCGCCGCTCGGGAGCGTGTACGATGGCAGGTTCACGATTGGCTGTTCACTCGATCATGGGTTGAACGTGCCGGCCATCAGTGACGTTCGCCACGTCATCGCCGCCGGTGATCACGTGACCTGCGGGACCGTGACCGAGGGCCAACCCGGGCTGTGGATGGACTCCCAGCCGATCCCAGTCGCCCTGCCATCCGTGTCAGCCAGATAGACGGATCACACACGCCCCCACCTCCACGGCCACGCGCTTCGCGTCTGGTGTGAGGTCGTCGACCTCGGTGATGTCGTGCAGTCCTCCGCCGACTGCTGTATACGACAGTACGTTGACCTTATCTGAATGTTGGAAAATACCGCGATACTAACGCCCTCGGACTGAGCCAAAACCTGGAATTACTGCCAGTAGGCCGGTCGATACTGCTTGAGTACGTTATCTGTAGTTAAGTGATTGTTCGCTTAACATTTCTACCAGCACAACTCTCCAGCCCGGGTAGCAGTCGTGCGGATACTAGATCTCATGGACTCTAACGCGAACAAACGGACGGGGCCACAGACGGAAGATGGGTTGACAGCGAACACGGACCCGGCAGTGGGATTGATCGCGAACGAAGGGAATGCCGAGTGGATCGCCTTTGCGATCGTCCGAGCACGCGCAAGCGGCCACACGCCGATTGCGGCGGGACCACCAACGGGTGACTGGCGAGAGTACGCCGCCGACCTGGGCGCGATCGTCATCGAGTACGACGACGCCCCGGTCGAACACTCGCCCAAAGATCTGCTGATCGAGGCCGCCCGGGAGCGCGGGTTCCCAGGCATCGTCGTCCACGACGGTCGAGGCGACCGGATCGACCTCGACTACAGCATCGCCAAGCTCCTCGAAGGAGACTCCTACGCGGTCGAAGCGGTCACAGGTCCCGTCATCGAGACCGCCCGCGTCTTAGCGGGGATCCCAGCGTACAACGAGGCGTCGACGATCGGCGACGTCGTCCGAGATGTCTCGCAGTACGTCGACTCTGTGCTCGTGGTTGACGACGGGAGTGACGACCGAACCGTTGAAGAAGCACGCGAAGCGGGCGCCGTGGTGGTCGAACACGGACGAAACCGCGGGTACGGCGGTGCACTCAAGACGATCTTCGAGCAGGCTGCACGAACCGGCGTCGACCACCTCGTCGTCCTTGATGCCGACAGTCAACACGACCCTGCGGACGTGCCGCGACTGATCGAGACCCAGCGCCAGGAGGGTGCCGACCTCGTCATCGGAAGCCGATTCGTTGAGGGAGGCACGACTGACGCGCCGCTGTACCGCCGGTTCGGGCTGATAGTAGTAAACTCGCTGACAAATATCGGTGCGGGTGCCATCCGGCCGCGAAACTGGGTCAACGATACGCAAAGCGGCTTCCGCGCCTACTCTCGCGACCTGATCGAGAGTCTCGCGGCTGACGACACCATCGCCGACCGCATGAGCGCCAGCACCGACATCCTGAACCACGCCGTCTCACGGGGCTGCTCTGTCGTCGAGGTTGGGACGGATGTGAGCTACGATGTCGAGGAGGCGAACACGAGACACCCGCTTGCGCACGGACTGACGCTGGTACACAACCTCTTGTTGACGTTCGAACGCCGGCGGCCGGTGTCGACCCTTGGAGTCCCCGGGTTCGCAAGTTGGCTCGTCGGCGTCTGGGTCAGCTATCAACTGTTGGTCCGCTTCTCGACGACGGGAGATCTCAACTTCACGACTGGCGTAGTCGCGGCGATCCTCATGTTCGTCGGGCTAGTAGCCTGTCTCGGGGCTGTCGTGTGTCACGCGCTGTCACTGTTCGACGAGTGAGGAGTTGTGGCTGGTAGGGGTGCGTACTTGTGGGAAGAGCAAGCAGCGGAGGAGCGACGGCTCCCCGTCCTCACATGAGGGGTGGGCCGGCCGTCGTGTCGTCGACCAGCGAGTCCGGGTCCCGGTGTTCGTTGTCGATGAACACCTCGATGGGTCCCTCGTACGCGAAGTCAACGACCTCCCCCTCGAACCAGAAGCCGGGGAGCGAACTCGCTCGCGGGGCCGTCCCCCCCGCCGTAGTCCCGTCCTGGGACACCCAGTAGTCGACCGAGGGGTCCTCGGTGTCGAGCTCGATCGCACCGCCGTCGGTTCTGAAGGCGAATTTGGCAGGTTCTTCCCCGCTCGACCGTGCCCAGAAGTACCGGCGGTCGGTCTGGGACAGGGTCGTCCGCCACAGGCGGACCCACTCGACCTCCATCACCTCGGTCCATTCCTCGTCCATGTCCGCGGAGCCGATGCTGTTGATGTGGAGGTTTACCATCATATAGAACGGGGCGCCGTTCGCCATCGACTCCAGCATCGTCTCGTCGGTCCACCGCCGGACCCGCTCCCGGTCGACGTAATGGGTGACGTGGTCGCTGCGCCACTCGGCGCCGTACACGTGGAAGTTCTCGGTGATGTCGTCACCCGGCTCGTACCGCACGCCGATGTTCTCGTGGGTGTCGTCGTCGCCCGGTTCGGCCGACGTCGGGTAGTGGAGGTGGTGGTGCGACTGGCGCGTCGGCGCCGGGGAATCCTCGTCGTGCCACTGTTCGACGACGTCGATCTCAGGGGGCCACGCCTCGCTGTTGGGCTTCGACCAAAAGGCGTTGTGGAACCCCTCGCGGTCGGCGAACCGGATCTTGGCTTCGAGGTAGCTTCCCGGCCCGAACGTCACCTTGTTTTTGGTGTTCACGCCTCCGGTCGAGACCTCGGAGCCGTCGTGGCCCCCCGAGAGGACGAGGCGACCGTCCCTTACGGTCACGTTCTCGTCGACGATCCGGGCTTCGCTGATCGAGGTGTTCCGTCCCCACCCCCACCCGATCTCCCAGTTGTCGGTGTCGAGCGTGCCGCCGTCGAAGGTGTCCTCGAACGCCAACGTCCATTTCTCGGGGTCCGGCGGGCCGCCCTCGCTCGGACGCTCCGACTCTTGTGCACGCCCGATGCCGAGGAGTCCGACGGCGCCGGCCCCAAGGACTCCGAGCGTCTGTCTGCGGTTCATGGTGACTCACTCTCTACCGCTTTGGCTTGTCCGCCCGTGCTCGGTCCACTCAAGGGTCGAACCACTCGGACTCGTCTACGCGCCGCCGCGAATTAAGTATAGAATCGATACCGTGGACCCCCGCGATCGAAGGCCGGAGTTACGAACGAACCGCCCGCAGAAATGACACGCCCGCCCGATTCGTCGTCGGTCCGGCGAGGCGATCCAACTCGAACCCCGCCTCCCGGAGCAGTTCCTCTAGGTGGGCCGGCGAGTCGCCGTAGCGGTCACCCATCGACTCGTGGACTTCGATGTACACCGTGTGGACGCCATGGAGCGTCTCGGCCAGTCCCTCGAGTACCGCGAGTTCGGCCCCTTGGACGTCGATTTTAACGACATCGGGGGACGGGAACGCCGTGCCGGCGATGTCGTCGCCCGCAGCCGTCTCGACCGGCGATCCATCGGCCGCCCGGTCGTCGACGAGACGGTGGTGGCCGCCGCCCGCCTCGACGAACTCCGAGCGGAGGCCGGCGGACGATCCATCGCGGTTGAGCGCCGTGGCGGCGACCGTCCAGCGCCCCCTCGGCGCGTTGTGACGGAGGTTGGCGGTGAGCGCGGCGCGGTTCGTCGGTTCGGGCTCGAATGCGACGACGTGGTCGGCGACCCGAGCGGCGAAACAGGCGTATGTGCCCACACAAGCGCCCAGATCCCAGACGACGTCGTCGGACTGGAGGTCAGCAAGAAACGCCGCGAGGACGTGTCGCTCGCCGCCGAGCGTCCGCGCGCGAGTGTACTCCGATCTCGTGGTGGCGCGGAACGTACACTCGACGTTGCCCACGGTGGCGGTCACGTCGCGCCCGACAAGCGCGAGCGCGAGCCGCCATCCGGCACCGTATGCGCGCGAGAACGCCTCAGATCCCCGGATCATCGGCCCGAAAGTGCCGAGTGGTACCGTCCGTCTCGTGGATCGTCCGTCATTGCCGGCGATGCTCGCTCGCCGCGAAAAGTTATTCGTCCGTTGTCACTAAGTACCGCCACCGTACTCCCAGAAGCGGGAGAGTAGCAATACGGATACCCCCGGTATCGTGTCACGATGGACAACGACACCGCCGAACGAACCGTGTTGATACCGGCGGGTGTCTCCGCAAAGAGTCTCACGTGCGTGCGCTCGCTGGGGTCGAAGGGGGTCCGGACCGTCGTCGCGTCGTCGGATCCGGCCGTCCCGGCGTCCGCGTCAAAGTACTGCGACGAACACGTCCTCACCCCGTCGCCGTACGAGGACTTGATCGCCTACAAGGAGACACTCGTCGCCCTCGCGAGCCGCGAGGCCGTGCGGGCGATAATTCCGAGCAGGGAGGTCGACGCCTTCGTGCTGTCGCGATACCGCGAGGAGTTCGCCGAGCACGTCGCGCCGCTGTGGCCGACGATGGACACGCTCCGGAAGGTCCACGACGGCCTCCTCCTCGCGGACGTCGCGGCGGCGGCCGGCGTTCCGACGCCGGAGACGATGCTGTTCGACGACGTCGACGACTGGTCGCGGGAACTGATCATCAAGCCGCGCTACTCGGTGTTGACGAGCGAGTACGTCGACAACCTCACCGAACGGGACTGCGACGGTCGCCTCTCGCCGATCCACCCGGCGCCCGGGGAACGGCCGGACCGGGCGGAGGTGTTGCGCGCGATGTTCGGGCACGTCCCGGTGGTCCAGTCGTACGCGCCTATCGAACACGAGTACTCCTTCCGCGCGCTGTACGACGAGGGCGAACCGGTCGCGACGAGTCTGCGTCGGCAGGTCCGCGGGAAGAGCTACGCTGGCGGTGCGAGCGTCTACCGCGAACTCGTCGACATCCCCGAACTGGCGGATCTCGGCAGTCGGATCCTCGACGAACTCGACTGGCACGGGCTGGCGACGGTCCAGTTCATCGAGCGCGCCGACACCGGCGAGTACGAGTTCCTCGAGGTCAATCCCCGCACCTGGACGTCGATCCCGACGGACGTTCGCGCCGGGGCCGACTACCCGTACTTCTACTGGCAGGTCGCGACCGGCGACCGCGACGCGGTCGACCCCACCCACGACCTTGGCCCCGGGACGCACCTGCTGTTCGGCGAGATCCAGTATCTCGCAAGCGTCCTGACGGCGGAGTACCCCAACGCACCCAAGCCCGCCTTCGTCGACGCGGTGCGGGAGGTCGTCGGGTCGATCCTCGCTCGCCCCGCGTTCGACTACCTCACGCTCGACGACCCCAATCCCTTCGTGCAGGGGGCGATCAACCAACTGAGGAGCGGGGTGCGGTCGTGACGAGTTCCGGGCGGTCCCAGACGGACTCGAAGCCGCTCGTCTCCTACGTCATCGCAACCTACGGCCGACCGGACGAACTCGTCGACGCCGTCGAGTCGGTCGTCGCCCAGGACTACCGGCCGCTCGAACTGTTCGTCGTCGGCGACACGGCGCCGGCGGTTCGCGCGATGTTCGAGGAGGGCGGGCGCTTCGACCGCGACTGGATCGAGTTCACGAGGGAGGCCGAGCGCACCAGTCCGGCGCACTCGAAGAACGTCGGGTTCGAGCGGGCGAGCGGGGAGTACCTGATCCACATCGACGACGACGCGGAGCTCGCGGACCCCGACGCGACGCGGACGGTCCTCGACGTGTTCGACCGGCACCCGGACGTCGGGGTCATCTCGTTTCAGAGCAAGGACCCCGAGACGCACGAGGTGAAACTCGAAGAGACGCCCGACACGCCGGTTCCTGGGATGGAGCCGACGCGACCGTACCTGGCGCCGAACTTCGTCGGCGTGGGCGCGGCGATACGGCGGTCCGTGTTGGAGACCGCCGGCACCTACCCCGACGAGTTCGGCTACGGGTTCGAGGAGATGGACCTCTCCTTGCGCGTCCACGACACCGGCTACGACATCCTCTACACGCCGGAGGTCGTCGTCTACCACAAGAAGTCGGACGCCGGGCGGATCCCCGACCTGGAGACGAAAGAGCGCCTCGTGGAGAACCGCATCAACATCGCGGTGCGAAACCTCCCGTGGCGGTACGTGTTCTTCACGGCGCTGATCTGGTCGGTGTACGCGATCGTGAACACGCGCCGTATCCGGTCGCTGGTTCGGATCTACACCCGGATCTACCGAAAACACGAGTCGCTGCTGGAGGCACGCTCGGTTGTGAGTCCGGCGACGATCGCCCGCATCAAATCCCGCAAGACGATGTTGTTCCTCTGGTGGTACGGGCCGCACCCGCGCCGGATCGTCGGCCCCAACGGCGAACTCGACCGCCTGACCTGGGAGAACTGACTTCGACCCGACTCCACGGCCGGGCACCGCCCCTCGTGTTCTCGCCCGCCGCTCTCCTCGTGCCCGCCGAGTGCCCACTGGGGATGTCCCGACCGTGACACCGGTGCGGACGGGGTCGTCTCAGCGCGCGGCGCCTCGACCGACGGTCGCCACGCCGTCGCGTTCGGACGTTTACCTTTGGTAAGCGTTGACGGGCGGCGGAGAAGGCTCCAATTACTTAGGGATCGGGGAACACACCCCCCGCCCGCCGGTCGTCGTCGGGCGTGGCAAATTCCGCCCCGTCGGCCGCTTTGCGACGGGTAGGACGTGCGTACTCGCGCCGAATCTCGGTAGACAAACACTCGACAAATGCGGTCTGAACTGTCGCATTTCTAGAAATCTAGTTCTATTTGACGAATAAAATTGGTATTAATATGGAAATCACCTCGTTCGCAAAATAAAACTAAACTTATCTAAGTAAGTTCGAATTACCGGGCGTGGCACACACGAATGACGGTCCTACTGGGGATGAGAGCGAGGAGCACCTATCGACCGACGATAGCGGAGCGAACCCGACGGATGCGGACGGATCGGGCGGGTTCGGACCCCTCGAACGACGCGATTATCTGAAGCTTACTGGCGCAAGCGCGGTACTACTCGGCGGCGCGAACTTCGCGACGACGGCACGAGGAGCGATCTCCGGGGGCGGTCCGCCGGACGTCGCGAACTGGAACGTGGTGTTCGAGGATGACTTCTCCGGGACGTCGCTCGACTCGGACAACTGGGGGGTCGGCTTCGGCTGGGGGACACGGACGAACTCCCCCGAGGTGATCACGGCCGACCACGTGAACGTCGAGGATTCGATGTTGAAGCTGACCGCCGACCACGAGGGCACCGAGATCAACGCGGGGGCGATCAACTCCAAGAACCGGTTCTACACTGGCCCCGGCAGTTACTGGGAGGCGCGGATCAAGGCACCGAAACGTGTCGGCTATCTCCCAGCGTTCTGGTCGAAGCCCAACAGTGAGGACTGGCCGCCGGAGATCGACTTCTTCGAACTGTTCTCCACTGACGACCGCTCCGACGTGTGGTCGACGGCGAACTACAACGTCCACTACAGCCGGTCGACTGACCCCGGCGACAACTCTACACATGACGCCCAGCCCGTCCACTACAACACAGGCGTGGATCTCACTCGGGACTTCCACATCTACGGGTGCAGGTGGCTCTCGGACCGAGTCGACTTCTACTTCGACGGCAACCACGTCGGGTCGGTCACCGACGAGACGACGATGGAGGCGCTGCGTCGCGGTGCGCCGTTCTACATGATGTGCAACATCCACATCGACCGGACCGGCACCACGGACAAGTCTGAGCCGTGGACCGAACCCGACGATACGATGTTCGTCGACTGGGTCCGCGTCTGGGAACTCGACGGCAGCTCCGACGGATCGACGACGGAGGAACCGACTGAGGAGCCCACCGATGAGGGCGACCACTACGTCTGGTTCCGGTCGGCCGACGGCGGCGAAGCCACCTTCGAGTTCGGTGCCAGCGGCGGCAACATCCACTACGACACCAGCGGCCAGGAGGCGGACTACCAGATCGCGGACGACCGCGAATCCGCCAGCGGGACCGTGGCGCGGACGAGCAACCTGCCTGGCTTCTGGTACGACGGCGAGATCGATCAGTTCAGCTACTCCGGCCCGCTCGACGTGTTCATCGACAACGAGGCGGTCGACCCCGACTCGCTGGTTACCGAGTCGACCGAGGAGCCGACCGAGGAGCCGACCGACGGCGACCACTACCTGTGGGTTCGCTCGGGCGACGGCTCGGCGGCGGAGTTCGTCTTCGAGACGAGCGGCGGCAACGTCCACTACGACAGTAGCGGCCAGGAAGCCGACTACTGGATCGGCGACGACGCGATGCTGGGCGGCGGCACCGTGGCGCGGACGAGCAGCCTCCCCGGCTTCTGGTACGACGGCGAGATCATTGACTTCAGCTACGAGGGGTCGCTCGACGTGTTCATCGACAACGAGGCGGTCGACCCGGACACGCTCGTCGACCCGAACAGACCCGGTCCCTACGCGCCGGGCGAGCTCCCGAACACCATCACAATTGACGGGAGCGTCTCCAGCGGGAGCGCGGACTACTCGCTGACGGTGTCGGACGCCATTGCACCGGCCAAGGCGATGAACGCCGAGGACTCGATCGAGGGGGCGACTGCGACCGGCGCCGTCGGCGGCGGCTCCGACGCCTACCGGTACAGCGGCTCGATCAAGGAGTTCGTGCTTGACGGTGACGCCGGCGTCGTCGTCGACGGGAGCGAACTCAGCCGGATCACCATCGAACGCGCCCCCGAGAGCAAGGGGAACGTGCGCTACCTCATCGAGACGAGCGGGACGCTCATCCACGGCGAACCGTCGTCGGCCGAGCCCGACGAGGTTGAGGGCGGGAAGGCCTACGGACGAGTCAAAGGCGACGCCGACGAGTACTGGCTCCGCGACGGATCGCTCGTGGACGTGTCCACGTTCCGCGGCGAGGTGGTCGTGACGGTCGACGGCACGGTGGTCGACGCGTCCGACTGATCACCCGGTCGCGTTTCCAGTCTGCACGACCTCGACCACGCCGTTGCTGTAGACGACGTTCTCACTGACGGTGATCGACCGTGCGTTGCGACGGCTGATCGAGGTCGGCGGGAGCTCACCCGTTTCTGCCGCCTCCTTCACTGCTGGCCGACGGAGGTAGACATACCCGTCCCGGATGCTGTCACGGTCGAACACCGGTCGCCACTCGCTTTTGAACACGACCACGTCCACGGTAGTGTACTCGGCCGGCAGCATCGACCGGAATAGCTGGGCGCTCACCGAGTCAGTGAACACTTGCACGTTGCCCGGGTCGTCCACGGACACCCGCGACTCGTCCGACGACCGTTCGGGGTCGACGTCGGTGATGTTCGCGTGGACACCGATCCACGAGACGCCCGCGCGGTCCTGGCCGTCGAACACCCGATCGTTCGCATGGGGGTTGAACGTCGACGTCGACGCCGATCCGGTCAGCGCGAACGCAGCCCCGGAGTTGACGACGATCAGGGCCGCGAGCAGCGTCGCGAGGAACCCCCACGTGGGGCTGCGCCACCGGTCACCGATGCGCTCGGCGCCCCGGTCGAGGACGCGGTAGCCGTACGGGACGAAGGGGGCGAGGACGACGAGCACGAGTTGGTAAACGCGGTCGGCCCAAAGGTTGAGCGAGAGGAGGTACGAGGCCGCCAGCAGCGCGACCAGCGGGACCGCAAGGGCGGTGTAGTCGAGGTCTGCCGGCGCCTCACCCCGACGAAGCAAGTTGACCGAGACGAGTCCCCGAGCGGCGACCCCGACGACCAGCAGCACCGTAACCACGACGTACAGGAGGACGTTGAGCATCTCGATCGGGCCCGTCTGGCTCGCGACGTAGCTCGCACCCGACCCCTCGGCGGTCGACTGCGCGAACAGGAGGGCGGTCGTCTGGTCGACCGCGACCGCAGGTATCGACACTAGCACCGCCAGCGTGTCGGCGTCGGCGGCCCAGTACCAGGCGGTCGCGGCCAACAGGAGCAGCGCCGGCACGGCGATGTCGAGGCGCCGCTCGTACCCGTCGATCCGGACGTTCGCCATCGTCACAACGACTGACGCGGCGAGCAGCGCCGTCCCGATGGCGTAGGTGGTGCCGTAGTGTGCGAAGATCAGCCCCGTCGCGGGGAGCGCGACGGCGATGACGGTGCGTGCGTCGTCGACTACCCCGCGGTCGTTCGCCCGGAGCGTCAGGAGGAGGCCGACGACGAACAGTTGCGAGATCAGCTGTTTGCCCGGCGTGACGGCGAAGGTGTAGTGGTAGAACACGAGCAACAGCGCCCCGTACAGCCCGACCGTCTCGTCGAACACGTCGCGCCCGAGGAGGTAGACGCCGAGAGGGACGAACGCGAACGCGAACACGTTGAACAGCTTGAACGTAGTGTGGACGCCGAGTCCGCTCAACGCTGCGACCGCCGCCGGGACCGCGGTCACCGCCGGGACAGCGACGCCAGACACCTCGGGCGACCAGACGCCGGCTGCGGCCACTCGCTCGGCGGTGGCGACGAGGCCCTGTACGTCCGCACCCAGGACGTAGGAGGTGAGGAGGTTCCGGTGCAGCAGCGTCGCCGTCCCCACCGAGAACACCGTGAGCGGGTACAGCGAGCGCGGCACGTACTCGGTCGGCGTGAGCAGCACCACCGCCACGATGGAGGCGACGAGCACGTACATCCCGACGGCGCTTCCCGTCCGGTTCATGATCCCCGCAGCGAGCGCAGCGACTGACGGGAGCGCGACGAGCGCGACGGCCATCGGGAACGGTCGCGGTCGGCGCAACCGGGGGACCGTGGTGCCCCGCCGGTACACCCCGGCCGTGAGGGCGGCGATGGTCACGGTCAACACGGAACCGAAGACGACCGGCGAGAGGGGGCGTTCGATGCCGACCAGGGGGAACATGACGCTCGTCGCGACGACGAGCACCGTGACCGTGGCCACGCCGAGCGAGACGGCGTACACCGCGAATCCGGACACCGACCGCGGGGTGAGGTCCAACAGGATCGTCAGCAAGCCGCCCGGAACGAGCGTCACCAGCGGTACCGTGAGCAGCGCGAGCGGAACGACCGCGGCAGGAAGGAACCCCGAGACGAGTAGACAGACCCAGTACAACGACAGGAGCGCGATCACGCCCCCCACGAGCGGTTCCGAGGAGACCCAGGAAGCCAGCTGGGTCTGACGAGCGGACTGCGCCATTCTACGTGGTCGATAGCGCGGATGGAGTTTGTTATGCCGGTGTTTCGACAACTCAACCTCGTACTACTGACATACCGGGGGCGATGACGCTGTCGCGAACCCGCGGAATCGCCGCGGAGACGGCCAGATACACGCAGACCCCCAGCGCGACCTGCGCGAGCAGCACGACGAGTCCGTCGACCGGGACAACCTGCCGGATTGCGAGGAGGACGCCGGCCATCGCGAGCGACGCGACCGCGTACCAGCCGACCAGCCGCACGGGGAACGTCAACTCGACGAACCGCGACAGGTACCGCGTCTGCATGAGGGCGTTGACGAACCACGCCCCGCCGGTGGCGAGGGCGGCGCCTTCGAACCCGATTGTCAGGATGAGCAGGGGGCTGGCGACGAGGTTCAAGCCCACGGAGACGACGATCGCTTTCGCGGACAGGTCCGGTCTGTCGAGCGCCCGGATCGACGTCCCCACGATGTCGTTGTACGACTGGAACGTCTTCTCGGCCATGAGGATCACGAGGACCACCGAGGCGATGACGTACTCCGGCCCGAAGAACAGCGAGAGCACCTCCTCGGCGTAGATTGCGGCGCCGACGAGCGCGGGCACCGACACGAACAGGACGATCCCGACCGCTCGCGAGATGGTCGACTCGATTCGCTCGGTCGACGCCTCCGAGTCCCACCGGCTGATCTGGGGAAAGATGTTGAGTTCGATCGACTTGCTGAGCAGCAACACCAGCAGCGTCACCTGCCACGCCACTTCGTAGGCGCTCACGTACGTTCCCGACAGCAGGAGACCGATGATCACGACGTCCATCCACTGGTAGACGCGCCCGCCGACGGAGGTGACCGTCTGGTACTTCGAGAAGGCAAACAGCGATCGGATCTGTTCGACCGAGGGGCGGCCGATCGGTGTCCGACAGTGGAGGAACGCCCAGCAGAACTCCACGGTCCGACCGACGACGTGGCCGATCAGAATGCCGCGGACACCCCAGCCGCGACTCACGAGCGTCACGGCGATGCCGACCCACACCACGCGCCGGACGAGTTCGATCGGGGCGGTGTCGCCGACGCGGAGTTCGCCCCTGACCACACTGAGGTACGTCCGCCCCAGCTCTTGGGCGACCAGACCGGCGACGAGCAGGCCGGTGAACGGCATCCCCAGCGCGGACTCGATGAGCGGTCCCAGGGCCAGCACCGCCACGCAGACGACCGCGAGAGTCACGGCCTTGAACGCCAGCGCCGACCCGAGCGTCTCCCCGGGCGCGTCGCCCTCCGAGAGGCGTTTCTCTAGGGCACCCCGCATTCCCACGTCCGCGGGGATCGACAACAACCCGATCAGCGCGAGATACAGGAAGAATGCGCTCACCCGGTCGGCGGGCAGGGTGCGCGTGAAGTAGGTGATCGCGCCGAAGAAGACGAACGCGTTGGCGGTCCGCGCCACCAGCACCTTCAGCGTCGACCGACCGAGGTCCATACGCTCCGGGGTCGGCGGAGCGTGTTCGTTATGATGGGTGTAGGTGGGTCGAGCCCACAGTAAGGCCGGTCAACCGGGCGTTCGAACGCCGCTGGCTTCCAACGCCGGTGGAACGGTATTGACGATTTTTACTCCGACCTGTGATGTGTTGCACACGATGACTGACAGCGGGGGGACACGAACGGCGGAGATCGCGGTGCTGTGCGCGGGGCTCCTCCTGGCGGTGTCGACCGTCGGGTTCGCGGTCGGCGGTCCCACCAGCGCGTCGCCGTACACCGAGTTCTCGGTGCTGTCGCCCGACGGCGGGGACCTCCTCGCCGACGACTACCCGACGGTCGGCGACGCGAATGGCACGGTCGTCACGAAGGTAACGAACCACCAGCGCGAGCAGACGACGTACACGCTCGTCGCGACCGCCCAGCACGTCGCGGCCAATGACGGTTCTTCCACCGAGGTCCTCGAGCGTCACGAACTCGGGCGGCAGACACTGTCGCTCCCCGACGGGGACGCCGCGACCGCACGCTTCGATGTCCTCGCGCTCGGCGACCTGGCGGACGCACCGCGAGTTCGCGTCGTGTTCTCACTGTACGTGGGCAACGTGTCCGACGACACGCCGTCCGAGTCGCCATACCGCCAACTGCACCTGTGGGTGGCCGACACCGACCGTGACTCCAACGTGACTGCCACGTAGCCGTCAGCGCTCCCTGTTCGGACGAGGTTACTTCCTACTACTAGCCCATACGGCCCCTATTACAAACACCGCCAGCCCGCGTCCGTTTGACCAAGACACATGAGTCGACCTCTCTCGGAGTTGGCGACAGTCGACGACGTCTCGAACGTCGTCGTCTTCGTATCGGACGCGATGCGGTACGATTTCCTCCCCAAGCCGGTCAGACAGCTCGGGGTAACGGGACGAGCGATCGCGGCGAGTACGTTCACCGCATCCGCGCTGCCGTCGCTACTCACAGGGCAATACCCCGCGACACACTCGGTGTGGATGTTCGATGACCGCGTCGAGCGCCGACCGCCGTTGCTCGACGATGAGGAGACGGACGTCGGGTTCGACGCCCACACCGTCTGGCCGGAGCTCCCGTCGGCGGAGAAGCCGCCGCTGCAGATCCACCACGTGGAGGAGGAGCGCACCCTCGACGACCTCGAACCGCCCTTCACGCACGTCGTCCACGACGTTGGCCCACACGCACCGTACGGCTTCGACAACGGTGTGTTCGAGTCGACGAAGGAGTTCTTCGCCGAGTACGAACGGCGCCGCGACCGCCTAGTCGAACTGTACCGCGCCGACTGCCAACGGTCGGCGTCGCGGTTCCTCGATCTCGTCGACGCTCTGGACGAGCGCGACCTACTAGAGGAGACGCTCGTAGTGTTCACGAGTGACCACGGCCAGTGCCTCGGCGAGCCGTCGCGTGGGGGGCGCTTCGGCCACGGTCACCCGATGGTGCCCGAGAACGTCGAGGTCCCCGTCGTATTCGCGGGCGCTGGACTCCCACGTGGGCGTCGGCTAGACGGCATCCTGTCTGGCACCGACGTCGCGCCGACGGTCCTTTCAGCCCAACGAGGTACGGTGCCGGACGATGTCGACGGGGTTGACCTCTGGACCGTGAGCCCCCCCGCGGACCGCACGCCTCGCTCGGACGTCTGGCAGCACCTTGATGTGGGTGTCGGGCCGGTGGAACACGAGCTCACGGTGTACGCGGCGACGTCTGCGTGGGACGATGCGGGCGGCCACGTGTTCCACCGGGGGTCGCGGCTCGAACGCCTCGGCGCGCTCGCGTACGACAACCTCCTTCGCGGCTACTCGCCGGCGTGGCGACACAACGTCACTGTCGACGGGCTGGCCTCTTTCCTATCGGTCACGCTCGGCGACACGCAGACGTACGGCGCCCCGGAGTTCTCTGCGTCGAAAGCGGCCGAACGTGTTCCTTCGGCGTTCGAGAGGGGAGACCCAGCCGTCTCCGACGCCTCCCTCAACCAACGCCAAGAGGAACACCTCCGCGACCTCGGGTACCTGTAGGTGTTCGATGGGGCCAGTCGGACACGCCATCGTGGCGTACCTCGCGTGGACCACGTTCACCCACCTCCGTGGCGGGCGTTCCCCGACGACGCCGGAAGTGTGGCTCGTGGCCCTCGGAAGCCAGTTTCCAGACCTCGTCGACAAGCCGCTCGCGTGGTCCTTGAGTGTGCTTCCCGCCGGACGGTCACTTGGCCACTCGCTTTTCACCGTCGTGGCGCTCGCGATCCTCCTCCGCCGGTTGGTCCCGCCAGACCGGCACTCGCTGATCGTGCCGTTCTTGGCGGCCATACTCACGCACGACCTCACGGACGCCATCGCTCCCCTCAACCGCGGCGAACCTGAGTACGTCGCGTACCTCATGTGGCCCGTCGTCGAACAGCCTCAGTACGATCCGCCGCCGCCGTTGTTGGCTGCGTTCGGTGAGAGTGTGCTCCACGGGCTTTCGGGAACCGGCGTGGTGGTGATCGCGGTCACAGTCGCGGTCTGGCTCGCCGATGGCGCGCCCGGTCTCCCGCGTGGTCGGCGATCTCGCAAGGACTGAATCGGTGGCACCATCGCTTTGCTGGAGACCAGAGTGTGTTCCGGGGCGTTCGTGGACAACTGCGACACGACGTCGAACTCGGCGAGTCGCGCTAGTTGGCACGCGCTACCGAACGCTGTGCAGCCGCGTAGCGTCCGCTGTTGGCGTAGTAGGCCGATCGAAGGTCCGACGTATGATCCCTATTACAAATCAGACACATCAGAATCTCGGGTTCGTAGCGGCAATGCATCATATCACGGCTAACGCGCTCAGCTTCGATCTAGAGCACTGGCATACCGCCACGCTGCTCCGTGACGCGGTCGCTGACCCTGTCGACCACCTCGTCGACTCGACGAACATCGTTCTCGAGCACCTAGACAACCACGATGTGACGGCGACGTTTTTCGTCGTCGGCGAGGTTGCACGCGAGTACCCCGACCTCATCGCCGAGGTCGCGGCAGCAGGTCACGAGATCGGGTCGCACGGTCACTCACACCGCCCGCTGTTCGACCTCTCACCCGGGGTGTTCGAGCGGGAACTTCGGGACTCACGCGAGGCGATCGTCGACGCGTGCGGCGTCTCTCCGACGGGGTTTCGCGCGCCGAACTTCTCGGTGACACAAGAGACAGCGTGGGCGTTCGATGTGCTCCGAGAGAGTGCCTACGAGTACGACTCCAGCGTGTTCCCGATGAAGACCCCGATGTACGGCGTCCACGGGGCGCCCCGGCGACCGTACACGGTCGACCCAGCCGACCCGTTCGCCGCTGACGCCGCTGACGATCGAGATGTCGCTCCAGACGACCTTGTCGAACTCCCGTTGTCGGTCCTCGGATCGACGCTCCGGTTCCCGATAGCGGGCGGTTTCTACGCGAGAGTCACGCCACGACAGATCCTCCAACACGCGATCGCTCGGCTCGAGCGCACCGGTATTCCGGCGAACCTCTACTTCCACCCCTGGGAGTTTAACCCGGCTGTCCGGACCGACGAACCGCCGCTCCTCGCACGTTTGATCAGCTTCACCGGCATCGACCGCCTCGGCGACACACTCGACGCGATGCTCGAGCGGTTCCAGTTCGGTCCTGTCCGAGACCTGTGTGGCGGTGCGTTCGACGCCGACCCAGACTCACTGTCCGACTCCCCCAACAACATTTGGACCTAATGCAACACAACATTCCCAACCAGACCGACGACGGAACCGTAATCAAAGAGTGTGCCCGCCCAGACGCCTGGGATCAGTTCATCGAGCGGGCAGACGGCCCCCCATTTGCGCTGTGGGGGTGGGGAGAGGCCGCCAGTGTATACGGTCACTCCTGTCGCCGGCTTGTCGCCGTCGACGACGACGGGATCGTCGCGGCGCTCCCGCTCGTCTACGTCCGTAGTCGGCTGTTTGGGTCGAAACTCGTCTCTCCACCGTTCGGCGAACGGGCGTCGGTCGTGTCGGCCGACCGGGCGACAGAATCCGACGAACGAGCACTGCTCGAACGCGCGAGGACGCTCGCGGACGATCTCGAGGTGGACTTCGTCAGCCTCCGTGGCCGCGATCTCCCTGAGCTGGCGGGGTTCGAGTCGCGGCGGCGGTTCGTCACGTTCAGTGTTCCAGTGGCCGACGAGGCGTCGATTCGGGGAGCGATCAAGGACAGCCGTGAACGACAGATCCGACAGGCGGGCGACAACTCCGAGCTAACCTACGAGGAGGGCGACGACCTCGAAGACCTGCGCGACTACTATCGCCTGTACCTCCGCTCGGTTCGAGGCCACGGCACGCCGCCACACTCGTTCGCGTTCTACCGGACGCTGTGGGAGTGCTACTCCCCCGAGGACCGACTCCACCTCGGCCTCGTCCGACGCGACGGTGAGGTGATCAACGGGATCATCAACCTCGCGTCGGGATCGACGGCGTCCCAGTGGGGCGTCGTCACTGACTACGACCATCGCGACCTGAACGGCGGCAGCTACCTCGTGTGGAAATCGTTGCAGTGGGCAGCGGCCAACGACCTCGACGCCTACGAGTTCGGGCGGACCCGCGAGGGGTCGGGCGTGTACATGTTCAAGAAGAGTTTCGGTGGGGAGAAGACGTGGTACCACGATCTCCACTACTTCCCGGACGGTGATGGGGACCTCCCCCACCCTGACGACGAACGCTACGACCGCCTCAAGGACGTGTGGAAACGCCTCCCGATCCCGGTAACGCAGTTCGTGGGTCCGAAACTCAGATCCTCGGTGACTCTCTGATTGCCCATGCAGGTTCTGTACATCATTGGGCAGGGAGAAGGTGGCCTCGCCCACTACACCGCTGAACTCGCCAACGCCGTCGCCGTCGACCACGACGTTGTCGTGATGAAGCCGGAGGAAACGGACGCCGACGCCCACCTCGACGACCGCGTTCAGGTGGTTGAGGCGTTCTCCCCCATCCAGATCTCGATGCCGCGGATCTACTCGCTCGACATGAACCCGATCACCGTACTCCGTGGGCTGTACTCCTACACTGCTATCGAGCGGGTGTTCGACATCGACCCCGACGTCGTCCACGATGCCACCGGGATCTTTCCGCAGGTGCGACTGTTCGCGGCGCGTCACGGCGTCGACGAGACGTACCCGTTCGTCGTCACGAAACACGAGGTCCTGGAGTCGCGCTTCTCGCTGTCACGACCGCCGGTGATGGTCGAGGAGGCCATCAACCTCCTGTTGCCCTCGCTGGACACAGACGCCTACGTCGTCCACACGCCGAGTCAGCGGGACGCGCTGGTCCGTCAGGGCGTCGACAGCGACCGGGTCTCCGTCATTCCGCACGGTGCCTACTCCCTGTTCGGGTCGGCAGACGACGTGTCGCGTTCCCCCGAGCCGAACACACTGCTGTTCTTCGGCAACGTCGTCCCTCCGAAGGGTGTGGACACGCTCGTCGAGGCGATGCCACTGGTCCGCGAGCATGTCCCGGACGCGACGCTCGTGATCGCCGGCAGCGGATCACTCCCCGAGGACGCTCGCGCGATCGTCGACGCTCACCCTGACGCGATTGAGTACCTCGACCGCTACGTCCCCGACGACGAGGTCGGTGACCTCTTCGCGCGGGCCGAGGTCGTCGTCACGCCGTACCGTGAACAAGGTGGGACGAAAGGACACAGTGGCGCGCTGTCGACGGCGTTTTCTTTCGGCAAACCGGTCGTCTCGTCCAGCGCCGGCGACTTCCCGCGCCTCGTCGGCGAGACTGGCTGCGGCAGGGTGGTCCCACCGGAGGACCCCGAGCGACTCGCCGACGCCCTCGTCGACGTCCTCACCGACGACGAGGCTCGTGCAGAGATGGCCCGTCGGAGCCGGGAGATGGCCGAACGGCTCTCTTGGAGCACCATCGCGGACGAACACGTCGACCTGTACGAGCGTGTCGTCGGTTCAGTCGACGTCGGTCGCAACCGCCCGCCGGACGGCGAGTCAACCGCGCGTGTGTTGGCTTCCGAGTTCGACATTTGACAACTGGAATGGGTGATCAATCACCCGTCACCGTTCGCAGGGGGCCAACGACCACCGGGACACGTGAGACGACTCGATAAGCACTGAACGGTCTCTCAACTCGTACACGATCGAAGGTAGGCTGATGGGTCCTCCCGCTCACACTGGAATCGGCGATTCACGGTGGAAACCGACCTTTCCGTTTCAGACCGGGACGGTCAGTACAGCAGGTCCTCGGTCAGCGTCGCGCGCTCCTCGTCGGTGAGGGTGTAGTTCCGGATCTCCTCGTCGAAGTCGCCGAGGGCGGCTTTCCGTTCCTGGTGGGCCTCGAGGAAGTCCGAGACCTTCTCGGCGGCGTAGTTCTTCAACTCGCCCGTGAGCAACTCGCCGCTGCGGTAGTCGGCGGCCAATTCCTCCACCTTCTCGTCGTCCTCCTCGAAGAAGTAGTACAGCAGCTGGTAGGCGACGTCGACGTCGGGGTCGCCGCCCTTCTCGCGGTGCTCCTCCAGTGAGGTCTGGCCCCCGGAGAAGGCGTACGTCTGGATCTTCTCGAGCACGGCGTCGCGGTCGTCAGAGAGGTAGATCGTGGGGTTCTGGTCGGAACTGCTCATCTTGCCGCCGTCGCCCTTGAGCTGCGGGAAGAAGCGGCTCAGGAGCGCCGAGGGCTTGTACACGTCGTAGTCCTCCTTGGCGGCCACGTCGCGGCACAGCCGGATGTGGGGGTCCTGGTCGACCGCGATGGGGACGATGGTGCGGTGGCGCCCGTGGACGAGCTGCGGGAGCAGGAGGTGGGTCGCCTGCACCGCCGGGTAGAAGGAGAGCCCGACGTTGTCCGGGTCGCCGTAGGTGGCGTTCACCGTCGACTGCGTGTAGCGCTTCGCGAACTTCGCGGCCCACGGGTAGATCACGTCGGCGTCGGCGCTGTCGACGACGATCCGGGTCTTCTCGGGGTCGAAGCCGACAGCCATGATCTCGGTGATGTTGTCCTTGGCCCAGCCCTGGATGTCGTCGAAGTCCTGGTCCTTCGCGAAGTACTTCTCGTCGTCGGAGATGGGGATGTAGACGTGCGCGCCGGTGCGGTCCTGGAGGTACTTCGCGAGGTAGAGGGGGAACACGTGGCCGATGTGCATCGGGCCGGAGGGGCCGCGGCCGGTGACGATGGACACCTGCTCGTCCTCATCGATGGCGTCGAGGTACTCCTCGACGTCGCGCCCACCGTAGAAGATGCCGCGCTTGATCAGGGGGTGGAGGGGCTCGGGGAAGCGCTCGCGCTCGGCCTCCGTCAGTTCGTCGGCGCCGAACTGATCCAACACGCGCTCGTAGTCGACGTCACCCTGAACGGCGTACGGCGTCACGGTGAAATCGTCGTCAGTCATGGGCGAGGCTACCTGTGGTGCGCATAATAATGTAGCGATGCGGCGGCCCGCGGGCGCCTGACGCGTCGTCGGCGCCGTTCTCGCGGTCGAGGGTCGGTCGCCCTGCAGGTGACCGACAACCCTGGTCGACGGAGTGGCCAAGACGAACGGCCCCAACTGTAGCTACGGATAACGTATAGATCACTTCGAGTTGGTTACGGCGATATAGTATTGTCTGAGTAATGCAAAACCGTTATAGCCACCCACCGGATACTGCTGAACGAGAGTATCCCATGATGCGGACAATACTGATGCGAGGTGGCGAGTGATGTTCGGACTGGAGACGCTGGACGGAAACGCGCTGGCGGCGGTCCTCGTCGGGGCCGTCCTGGCCGAGGCGCTCGTCCTGTACGTCGGGTACGGACTGCTGGAATCAACGCTCGGCGAGCGCGTGAACGAACTCGTCGGGGGGATCTGAGATGGAGATTCTCGGCGTTGCAGTCGAACTCCTCGCGATGTTCGCGGGGTTCGGCCTGCTGATCGGTGTCCTGTTCGGGTTCTTCGGAATGGGCGGGTCGTTCCTCGTCACGCCCGCACTCCTCGTGATGGGTTACGACGCGAACGTCGCGGTCGGGTCCGGTCTCGCGTTCGTGTTCGGGACCTCCGTCATCGCGACACTGAAGCACCGTGACCTGGGTCAGGTCGACTACAAACTCGGGGTCTTGATGATCGCGGGCACAACTGGTGGAATCGAAGTCGGGAAGATCGGATTGGAGTACCTCCAGCACATCGGGCTGGCCGACAGCGTGGTCAGCGTCGCGTACGTGGGCCTGCTTGGCTCTATCGGGGCATTCGTCACGTACACCGCCATGAAGGGCGGTGGCGGCGGGATCTCCCACGACGTCGACGAGACCGACGACGACGCGGACGACATTCCCGCCATCGCACAGAAGATCCAGTCGTACCACATCCCGCCGATGATCTCGGTGCGTGGGGGCTTCACCGTCTCGCTGTGGATGGTGCTCGCCGTCGCGTTCGCGACTGGGCTCCTCTCGGGCTTCCTCGGCGTCGGTGGCGGCTTCATCCGCATGCCTGCGCTGTTCTACCTCGTCGGCGTGCCGGTGCCGGTGGCGGTCGGGACTGACCTGTTCGAGATCGTCTTCTCAGGCGGGATCGGCTCGTTCCTGTACGCCCAGTCGGGCGCGGTCGACCTCTCCATCGTCGTCCCGCTACTCGCAGGGAGCGCACTCGGCGCCCGCATAGGTGCCGGTGCGACGAGCCTCGTCAACGAGGACGACATCAAGGTGTACTTCGGCGTGATGCTGCTGCTCGGCGCGCTCGCAGTCGCGGTCCGCCAGGTCGGTGGCTACCTCGGCATCGAGTTCTTCGACGTGGTCAGCCTCGTCATCATCCTCGGCGCAGCGCTGTTGGTGAGTGGCGCGGTCATCCTCAGCAGTATCCGCGAACTCCGCAACGAGTCGGCGTCCTCAGAGCCGACGTCTGCCGACTGACGCGACTGAGGACCGTTCGATCACTCTTTTTGAGAACTGACTGACCAGCGACGAATCGACACGAAGCGATCCAAATCGGCGGCGCGTCTGACTCTCTGCACGGGTGTGTACCGCATCCACGGCGACCGTCGTCGGCTTTCAGTCGAGGCTGTCGCCACCGCTGATCGCTGGACTCGGCGTGATGCGAGGTGGGTACCAGAGCCGGTGAAATATATGGTGGCACGGATCCTCGTGCGTCTATGCGCATCGTGTTCGCGACGGACCTCTCGGACGCGAATCGGGTCGCGCTCCGGTCGCAGACCCACCTGCGGTGTCTCGCCAACATCGGCGTGCGGGAGGTCCATCTGTTCACGGTGGTCCCGAGCAACGTCTCCAGCGGCTTGCCGGGGATGGACGCGGCTAGCGACGCCCGCGAGGCGCTCGGCTCGTACCGCGCGGTGTTCGAAGACGCGGGATTCGATGTCGAGACACACGTCGCACGCGGTGCCCCGTTCCGGCGGATCAACGGGCTGGCCGAACGGCTCCCGGCAGACATGATCGTCGTCGGGTCGCGGGGGCAGAGTCCTCTGCGCAACCGGTTGATCGGTGACACCGCTAGGAACGTGGCGCGAACCGCGGTCGTCCCGCTCCTGGTCGAACGGGTCGACGTGGACGAGGGGACGCCGACCGTCGCCCACGACCACCTGTTTCGTGACGTGTTGTACGTCACGGACTTCTCCGACAACGCCGAACGCGCCGCCGAGTTCCTCCCGCGGCTCCGCGCGGCGACCGAGCACGTGACACTCCTCCACGTCAGAGGTCGCGAGCAGATGGACAGCGGGAGCCCAGAATCGGCGGCACGGGACCGACTCACGGCGCTCGCGGACGACCTCTCCGAGCGGATGGACGTGGAGACGGCCGTCAGCGTCCGGTCGGGGAGCGCAGTCGAGGAGATTCTCGCCGAGGAGGAGCGCGTCGGCGCGACGACGACGCTGCTGGGCGCACGCGGGACCAGTCGCCTCCGTCGCCTCCTGCTCGGTAGCGTCTCCGAGTCGGTCGTGGCCCGCAGCGACGCGAACGTGCTGCTCGTGCCGCCCGCGTCCGTCCCCCCACGATAAGACGGCCCGACGGTGGCACTCAGACGACGGCAGTGCCGGTCAGGCACGCGTACTGACGATCGCTCGGGGTGTTGCTGCCGCTGGGACGACACACGTGACCAGTCAATATCGGGTGGTCGTGTCGCGAAGACTGCACGCTTAGGTGGCTGGGCACACACCGACGGGGTATCGAATGTCTGTCGAGGCGCGGTTCACGGTCGCGAGTGATTCGATCCCGCTCGGACCGCTGTTCGAGGAGTATCCGACGTTGGTCGCCGAACTGGAACGCATCGTTCCGACGGGGCGGTCGGTCACCCCCAGCATCTGGATCTCCGGCGTCGCGTGGGACCAGCAAGAACACGTCGTCGAACACCTCGAACGAGAGTCGTCGGTGGACGGCGTCGAGTTGGTAGACCGGTTCGACAACGAGTGCCTCGTCGAGGTGGAGTGGAACGTGAGTACCTCCGGTGTCGTTGGCGCACTGGTCAACACTGACGTGATCGTGTTGTCGGCTGTGGGGTCGCGGCACCAGTGGCGGTTGAAACTCCGCGCGCACAGCCGAGACGCGCTCGCGAACTTCCAGCGACGCTGTGACAAGTACGAGATTCCGATCGAGCTTCGGTCGATTCGAGAACAGGGCCCGCAGACGATGGACGTCGACGGCTTGCTGACGGAGAAGCAACGGAACGCACTGATCCAGGCGTACGACCGGGGGTACTTCGACTCCCCGCGACGCGCATCGTTGGAGGATGTCGCCGACGACTTGGGGGTCACCCGACAGTCGTTGGCTGGACTACTCAAACGCGGTCACAGGGCACTCATCGCGGGGACGATCGCGGGTGAGTGAGACGCGCACAACTCCCCCCTAATACTGCATAGTCAACACCGACCTGATGGTGCACCGAAAGCTTGACTAGAACGATGGTGACGAGACGAGGGCACGACGAGTCGGGTCCCCGAGAGAAGCGGCTCGTTGAGACGGCGGCGACCGTGCCAGGAGTCGACAGTATGGACCGCTTGGAATTGGACCCCGCAGCCGGGAAGTACACGGGAGCGTTCGACCCGGCGGTCGATTCACCCAGTTCGATCGTCATCCACTGCGCGGCGGCGCTCACCGGTAGGGATCCGATCGACATGGAACCGCTGTACACCGTGTTGGACCCGGACCACCTAGACGAGTTGCTGTCCAGTGACCACACGTCCGTGGAGGTGCAGACGGAGTTCACCTACGAGGGATTCGTGATGGCGGTGACGAACGTAGGGAGCATCACGATACGAGCGGCTGACGACGCGCGGAAGAGCCGCTGAACTTCCCAGCATCGTCTCGTTACGGCACTGTGGTTGCGTTGCTGATCCTCCATCGGGTTGGGACGACTGAGTAGCTACCAGCATCTGTCCCACGGTTGTACAATACTCATATATCTGGACGACAAAGAGACAGCTATGGAGAAAAACGTCGGTTCGACAGATCAGCTCGTTCGGGTACTCGTCGGTGCTGTCGCGGGCGTCGTCTCGCTGGCGACGCTCGCGGGCGTCATCGGACTGCCGGCGATCCTGTCGCCGATCCTCGGCGTCGTCGCCGTCGCAATGCTCGTGACCGGTCTCACCAGCACGTGCTGGCTCTACTCGCTGCTCGGCGTCAGCACGCGCTGACTCGGTCAAGCGTCGTCGATCTCGTGCACGAACAAGCGGTGGGGGTGTTCTGACGCTCCACATTGTGCCGGAGTGACTCCGCCGTCGGTTCGCGGTCGTCGGCGTAGTTACGGTGTTCCTGTCCAGTCTGCGCCTGGAAACCGAGGTGATAGTCGACGGGATCTACCTCAAGATGTGGCCGCTTCATCGGTCATTCCGTCGGATCTCGTGGGCGGACATCGACCGATATGAACCGAGAACGTACAGCCCACTCCGCGAGTTCGTTGGCTGGGGCATTCGCTGGGTACCAGGGAAGCTCGCCTACAACGTCACTGTGACTCAGGGCGTCTGGATCCAGCGAACGACCGGCCGTGACGTTCTCGTCGGATCACAAGACGTGGAAGAACTCGTCACCGCGATCGACGAAGCCTACGAGCGTTGAGGTCTGTGGGTCGCGCACAGCTAAACCGAGTGGAATAGCGATAATCATTGACTCGTTGCTGTGGCAGCGAACACCACCTGATCGCTCTCACTGTTCACGCGTAGTTGTCGACGAGTGAGAAACCTCGTTTAGACGTCTGCTACGTGAAGAACTGAATTTCTGCGTCGACAGATGTTGAGTAGCTCGACTACAGAAGACCGCTCAGTTCGCTCAGTCCGTACAGCGACCAGTTCTCATCTACGTCGTCAGCGACTCCATCGACGAACCCGCGTTTCGAGAACAACGCGAATTCCTCCTCGCGCGTGTCTGGTCCCCATCGAACACGCTCGGCTTTCTCGCGGAGCTGCGAAACGAGGCCCGGGCCAACCGGCTCGCTCGTCCATTTACATTCCGCGAACAGAATCCGGTCGGTGTCCGGGGCGAGCCCAACGATGTCGATCTCGTCTTCCCCGTACCACCACCGTCCGACCTCGGAGTACGACTCGAGGTGGCCGCGACGGATCGCTTCCCAGACGGCCTCTCGACAGACGTCCTCGAACGTCGTTGCGACGTAGTCGGGGAGATTCGGCTCGATCGTTCCGTCGTAGACGACCTCCGGGGCTTCTTGGATGCTGGAGCGATTCGGTTCGACGAACCGGAACCAGAACCGGAGGAACTCGTCGGCCACGTGGTATCGCGATCGCTTGGACTGTTTTGCAGACGCCGTCACGGGCACCTCCCGGTCGATCAACCGCAGTCGGCGGAGGGTCTGGAGGTACTTCGACAGCGGCCCCGAATCGATACCGGTCACCCCCGAGATCTCGTTGGGCGTCGTGTGTCCGGTTGCGACCGCCTCGAGAATACTCATGTATCTCGCGGGGTTCCGTAACTCGGTGCGGAGGAGGAATTCGGGTTCGTTGTAGAGGACTGCCGTCGGAGAGAGAATCTGCGCTCGAATGTTCTTCGCGAGAGGGTGATCGTAGTCGAAGAGGGTGAGATACATCGGGGTGCCGCCCGTGACCGCGAACGACCGGATCGTGTTCGCAAGATCGTAGTCGATGACAGCCCGGGACTGGCGGAAGGAAAACGGCTGCACGTCGATCTGGCCCGTGCGACGACCGTGCAGCGGGCTCTCGTGACCGAGCACCTCCGACTCCATCGTGCTCACGCTCGAACCACACAGCACGAGCATTGACTCGGTCTCCTGGAGCTGCTCATCGACGAACGACTGGAGATACGACGGGAGGGAGCCGTTTTCTTCCACGAGGTAGGGGAACTCGTCGACGGCAACGACGACCCGTTCGGTCGCAAGTTTCTCGCCGAGGTAGTCGAGGGCCTGGTCCCAGCCGTCGATACGGGGAACGCGGTCGTCGAAGTGGTCAGCGACTTTCTCGACGAACTTCTCGCGCTGCCGGTCTTCGGCTTCTTGGGCAGCCAGGAAGTAGATGTGTGGTCGATCAGCACAGAACTCTTTGAGGAGTTCAGTTTTCCCGACGCGACGCCGACCATAGACCACGTAGAAATCGTGGCCCGGAGATTCGAACGCCGTGTTGAGGGCGTTGAGTTCTTCGGCCCGATCGTAGAAGGTCATTCTCTGGATAATGATTACTGCAATAATGACTTATATCTTCCTCCAGACTCTCCGTCACCCCGTATTCGCGAGTTGGTGATGCATTGTACTCCCCTTCCGTTCACTCAGACCCTTGCCAGACGCCACTCGTCCATCAGCGGACGCCAGACTAGTTTTGGGTCGATCGGTTCTGTTGGCATCGTCTGTTGACTACGACCTCTCCAAAAGCCTCCATCCTGCCCCCTAAATCGGTCGTCTCACAGCTTCTAAGGGGAATCATTCGACACTCGAACAGAAGGCTGCAGCGGCCATCGCCTCTCGAACAGGGGATATCTGCCAGACGTGGGTGCGCTGTTTATATGACCTGAAGCGGACCACGCTGTAGAGCTTGGCCTTCTCCAGTTCTACTCTGAACGAACTAACGACGAGGTGTGTCTGCACGATGAAGTGGTACAGCGTACTCTCATGTTTGACTTGTCTGCTGGCCGGGAGTCCCCCTGCGGAGAACAGTACGACGCGGCCAGCAACAGAGACGTTGATGAGGACGTGTCCACCCTCGACGCTACGCATTGATCTACGACCGACGGTGTGACCGGGAGCGACTCGGCGTCGAACGCGGAGTGGAGGAGACGACGCTGACCGTATCGTCCTCGTCGGTCGCGGGTGGCGAGGTCGCCCGCGACGCGAAGGTCATCCGGTCCGTCAAGAAAGCTCTCCGACGAGGAACGCTGGAGTACTGGTTCTCCGGGGGATTCGAAAGTGCGTCGGCATCGACCGCCGAAGAAGTGTGCCGACCGTGCGCCGAGGCGGCGCAGCGAGGCGCCTCAGTCGGCGCTGGTGGTCGCCGCGTCGCCAGCGTCGATGCGACTGCGGACCAGCCCCTGTGCGTACGCGCCGACGAACATCCCGGCGAGCGCCCACAGGATCGTGACGTTGCCGACGCCGAGACTGGCGTACGCGGCGCCGGGGCAGATCCCCGACAGCCCCCAGCCGACGCCGAAGATGCTGCCGCCGATGATGACGTTCTTGTCGAACGGCTTCAGTCGGCGCTCGAACCGACGCTTCGTCAGCAGCGGTTCGCCGAGCAGGCGTGGTGCGAGGAAGTACACGATCCCCGTCACGATCGCGCCGCCGAACATGACGAACACGAGGCCGAAGTCCTCGAACTGGAGGAAGTCCAGCACGACTTCGGGTCGCGCCATGTGGCTGAAGCCGAGGCCGAACCCGAAGATCAGGCCGCCGACGAGGATCAGCGGCATGAACAGCGGGTGTCGTTCGGTGTCGGACATTACGGGCTCACCCCCAGTGCAGCGACGACCTGTGCGACGCCGATCGCGACGAGCAGGAAGGTGGCGACGCCGACGATCGAGGTCCGCGACGCCGAGCCCATGCCACAGATCCCGTGGCCGGACGTACAGCCCTTCCCGACGCGCGTGCCGACGCCGACGAGGACGCCGCCGACGAACAGCCGCCACGGCTGCACCTGCGTCGTGTACTGCAACGCGTCACCGAGCGTGAGCGAGTAGATCGCCGCACCGGCGATGATTCCGATCGTGAACACCCAGCGCCAGTCGCGCGAGGAGACGTACTGTTGGAACCGCGAGAGGCCCGAGACGTACGACAGCGTCGACTCGAGGAACGTACTCGCGCCGGCGCTGATGCCGGTGCCGAGGTAGATGATGCTCGCTCCGAGGCCGACGAACAGGCCGCCGATAGCGTATCGGCTGATCCCGTTCGGGAAGTACTCGGCGAGCAGTTGGATGGGGAGTGGATCGACCATGGGGTGATGTCGTTAGTCGTCGGCGAGCGACTCCTGACTCGCCGCACAGTTGTTGGGACCGAGTTCGAGTGTGAAAGCCTCGTCGTCGTCGGCAGTCTGCTGCCCGAGGTTCGTCGCGATGATGTCCACGTAGTTAGCGGGGCGCGGCGGCATGTCCGCCAGCACCGTCTCGACGAACTCGTCTTCGTCCATCGAGAGCGCGGCCATGCGCTGCTTCAGGTCGCCGACAGGGGCGACGTACGTGCCGTCGTCGGCCGGGACCGCGGCGTCGCTGAAGTGGGCGCCGCCGATGAGCGTGTCGTCGGGCAGCGTGAGCACGCGCTCCTGGAGCGACTCGTACAGCATCCGGGCGGCCTCGGGCGCGCCGTCGTCACCCTCTTCGAGGTCGGGGCGAGCGACGCTCTCGATGAACAGGCCGTCGCCGGTCGCGAGCAGGCTCCCACCGAGCAGGTACGAGGTCATGCCCGTCGTGTGGCCGGGCGTGTACACTGCCTCGACGGTGGTGTCGCCGACGGCGAACTCGTCACCGTCGTCGGCGAGCGTCAACTCGTCCGCGTAGGTGACCCCGCGGTCGACGGCGGCCTCGGGAATCACGCCCTCGACGCCCTCGGCGTCGAGTTCGCGAACGCCGGAGATGTGGTCGGCGTGGATGTGCGTGTCGAGCGCGTACACGAGGTCGACGCCCAACTCGTCGGCGTCGTCGAGGTAGCGGTCGGTGAACGCACGGAGCGGGTCGACCACGGCGGCCTCGTCGCCGTCGACGAGCAGGTAGCCGAGACAGCCCGAGGAGGGGCGCTGGTACTGGTACAGCGTCCCGGGGCCGTCGTACTCGGACACCTCGACGCGCTCGTAGATGCGCGCCCAGCCGTTCATGCCCTCTTCGAGGTGGTTCACATCGTAGTCGCGCTCGGCGAGCGTGCCGGCGACGTACTCGCTGGCGCCGCCCTTCGCGCACAGCACCGTGACTTCGCGGTCGTCGGGGATCTGCTCGAGCACGTCGTCGGCGATCTCCTCCTCGAGGAACTCGAAGTACGGGACGTTGATCGACTCCACGTTCTCTCCGTCGATCCGCCACTCCTCGTAGTCGGAGGCCATCCGTGCGTCCAGCAGCGTGATGGACTCGCCGGCGTCGATGCGTGCCTTCAGATCCTCGGGAACGATACTCTCAACCTCAGCGTCGGGGGTCGGGAAGTCGTCTGGATTCATCGGTGTATCACCTCGTACTGGGGCAGGGCACATAAGAGTTTGGAAAGAAATTCCCACAACACACAATACTGTCTTCGGTGGGTGTTCGCAGAGTCTGGCGGCTCTTCTTGGCCTTGTAACCCACCTCTGTGCCGATTTGCCGGCCTACAGCACCGCGAAGGAGGGATCTGTGTGGACAATCCTTGGATGGGAGAAATTCACCTATCGAGCAATACGGATGTAGGTGCGCCCAGTGTCCTGCGTGCGGGCCGTCCCCCCGTCCTCACCACTCCGTCGCGAGCGCATCGAGCAGTCGATCGACCTCCTGGGCAGTGTTGACCGCGTGGACCGAGGCACGGATCGCCTCTGGGTGAGGGAGGTCGCGGACGACGATCCCCAATTCCGCCAGTCGCGCGACGGTCGCCGACGGGTCGTCGACGCCGATCGTGACGAGCCCCGTTGTCGGTCGCGCGGGGCTGTGCAACCGCTCCTCCGGGACCCCGTCGGCGAGTCGGCGTGCGAGGTCGCGGATCCGGTCGTGGATCCGCCCGACGCCCACCTCGTCGACCGCGTCGATCGCCTCGCGCAAGGCGACGTGCGGCGCCGGGTTCGCCGACCCGACCTCGAACCGGCGGGCGCCAGGCGCGAACGTGAACGGCGAGGCCGTGGGTTTCTCGACGCTTCGATAGCCGATGGTCCGCGGTTCGAGCGCCTCGGCGGCGTCTCGGTTGACGTACAGGAACCCCCCGCCCCACAGGCCAAGCAGCCACTTGTGGCCCGCCGCCGCGACCGCGTCGGCGCCCCACTCGGTCACGTCTAACGGTTGCTGACCCGGCACCTGCACCGCATCGACGAGGGCGAACGCGCCCGCCTCGTGGGCGATGTCGACCAACTCGGTGACGGGGAGGCGCGTGCCGTGCGTCCACGTGATCGCGCTGAAACAGACCAGATCAGCGTCCGCGACCGCGTCGGTGTACGCGTCGATATCGACGCGCCCGTTCTCGGTGCCGAGGACGCGCACCTCGACGCCCTCCGCCTCCAGTCGCTCCCACGGGAGGACGCCCGCTGGGTGTTCGAGGTCCGTCCGGACCACCACGTCGCCGGGCCCCCAGTCGAGACTCCCGGCGATGGCGTTGATCCCCGCGGTGGTGCTCTCGGTGAGTGCGATCTCGTCGGGGTCGGCACCGACGAACGAGGCCACGCGCTCGCGCGTCCGGTCGAACTCAGCGAACGCCCGTTCGTACGGGTCGCCGTGGACCGGCACGTCGTACTCGTGGTCGCGGAGGAACGCCGTCGCGGCGTCGACGACGTAGCGCGGACTCGGGCCGTGCGCTCCGTGGTTCAGGTACACTCCCTCCTGAAGTGCGGGCACGTCCGCACGCAGTTCTCGTGGCGTCATCGTGTCACCGTCCGCCCGCGAGCGGCAGGCACCTGGACTCGTGGTCGACCGCCACACCCGGATCGAACCGTGACTCGTTCGAGGGCATCGACTCGTGGTTCGGTCGCCGCCGTCTATAGTCTTGCGACTATTGCGCAACTAGTACTTATTCACTGCTGGCGCCGCGCAGACTCATCTCCACCGCGCGCTCGACGTGCAGGGCGGTCGTGTCGAACATGGGGACCGACGGGCGATCCGCCTGGTCGACGAGCAGATCGATCTCCGTGCACCCGAGGACGACGCCCTCCGCGCCGTCGGCCACCAGGTCGTCGATCACTCGCAGATACGCCGCTCGCGACTCTTCGCGGATCACGCCGCTGGTCAACTCCTCGAAGATCACGTCGTCGACGAGGCAGCGGTCCTCTGCGTCGGGGACGACGACCTCGATACCGTGGTCGGCGAACCGGTCGGCGTAGAATTCCCCCTCCATCACCGCAGCCGTTCCGAGCACGCCGACGGTGTCGATGTCGGCCGCGGCGACGGCTTCGGCGGTGGGGTCGACGATGTGGACGAATGGGATCGACAGCGCGGCGTCGATGTCGGCGGCGACGCGGTGCATTGTGTTCGTCGCCATGATCGCCAGGTCCGCCCCCGCTGCCTCCAGATCCGCGGCCGCGGCGGCGAGAAAGTCGGCTGCGGCCTCCCAGCGGTCCTCCCGGATGAACCGCTCCACCTCGCCGAAGTCGACACTGCGGATCACGAGGTCGGCGGCGTGGTGGCCGCCGCGCACGTCGTTAATTCTCTCGTCGAGCAGGCGATAGTACTCGCGTGTCGACTCGCTGCTCATCCCGCCGAGGACACCGACGGTCAGCGGTTGCTCGGTCATCGACTCTCACCCCGCTAGCGACCGATATGAGTGTACGGGAATCCGGCTTGGTCGACCATCGGTTGGAAATTGTATTGTACAATCAAAACAATATTGGTGCTGGGGCTCGTAGCATCACTCATGCGCATCGTATTCGCAACGGACCTGTCGGACGCGGCGGACGCAGCGATCGAGTCGCGAACCTGCCTCGAGTGCCTCGCGAACGTCGGCGTGACGGAGGTCCACCTGATCACCGTCGTCCCAGACAACGTCTCCAGCGGGCTCCCGGGGATGGATGTGGCGTCGAACGCGCGGGAGGCGCTCAAGTCACAGCGGCGCGTGTTCGAGGAGGCGGGGTTCGAGGTGGAGGCGCACGTCGCCCGCGGGACGCCCCACCGGCGCATCAACGGCCTCGCGGAGCGACTCGACGCCGACATGATCGTCGTCGGCTCGCGCGGGGAGTCGCCGCTGCGCAACCGCCTCATCGGCGGGACGGTCCGCAACGTCGCGCGGACCGCGGTCAGGCCGCTGCTCGTCGAGCGCATCGAGTCGACCGACACCGGCTACGAAGTCGAGAAGGAGGAGCTGTTCAACACCACGCTGTACGCGACCGACTTCTCGCAGAACGCACAGCGGGCCTACGAGTTCCTCCCACAGCTAACGGGGGCCCCGGAGCGGGTGCACCTCCTGCACGTGCGCGGGCGCGAGCAGATGGAGAGTGACCTGACGGAGGGAGACGCCCGCGCGCGTCTCGAGGAGATGGCGGCCGACCTCGAGGACAAGATGGGCATCGAGGTGGAGACGAACGTCCGCTCCGGCGGCGTCGTCGACGAGATTCTCGCCGAGGAGGAGCGCGTCGGCGCGACGACGACCCTGCTCGGCGCGCGTGGGACCAGCCGACTGCGCCGCCTGCTGATCGGCGACACCGCCGAGTCGATCGTCGCACAGAGCCACAACAACGTGCTGGTCGTCCCCCCGGAGTCGGCCACGCCGCGCTAGACACCCGCGCGAGCGGTCGGCTCACACGAGTCTCGTGACCCAACTCGGGGAGCGCTTCTCCGCACATTTGTTGGTCCCGCCCGCTAACGTCCGTCAGCGCCACACGACGACCGTCGCGACGAGGAGGGACAGCACCAACCAGCCACCCAACCCGAGGAGGCTCACTGCGGGCGAGGCCGCAGGGACGGGCGTACTGGCCGCCAACGCGGGGGCGACTGCCGTCTCGATAACGAGGCCCCGAAAGGCGCTGGCGGGGCTCACTCCGAGCAGGGCGCCGACGTTCGTGACGACACCGCCAGACAGGAGCCCTACGAGCGCGAGGTCCAGGCCGACGGCGACGGACAAGACGACGCCGACGCCGACCGCGAGCGATTCTCGCGACGACCGCGCGGCTGCCGACGCCGCGGTGATCATCGCCACCGTCGTCGCGGCGTACGCCATCGTGAGTGCGACGAACCGGACGTACACCACCGGAGAGTCGCCGGCTTGGTGGGTCGCGAGGAACGACGCCGCGTCCGGGCTGTCGAAGGCGACGAACACGCCTGCCAGTCCGAGACCGACGCCCACGACGGCGATGACACCCGTGAGTCGACCGAGGAACACGCCGCCCACGTACTCGGCTCGCGTGATCGGGTACGTCCGGATCACGTCGAGTTCGGATCGGTCTGCGTCACCTCGGATCGACCGGTAGGTGAGCGCGAACGCGAGGGTGGGCACCAGCAGTTCGACGACCGTCAACAGGTCGAGGGTGAGCGAGACGTACCCCCCGGGCGCACCGACTGCGCCCCCTGCGATCGCCACGACGATGAACACGAACGCGACCGCGACGCCCAAGAGCGAGCGCGTCCGCGCGAGCGTCCGGAGTTCCCGGTCGATGACCGCGGTCGTTCGCTCCACGCGGCTCATCGGCCGCCCTCCCCGTCGGCCACGGCGAGTCGCTGTGGCTCGGTCTCCGCGACGACGGTCGAGAGGACCTCGCGCAGCGAGGCGGCCTCTGACTGTGCCACGAGCGCATCTGGAGGTCCGTCCAGCCGAACCGCGCCGCCGCCGAGTACGATCACTCGGTCGGCGACGCGTTCGACGGCGACGAGGTCGTGACTGGCGACGACGAGCGCGCGGTCACCAGCGACGATGTCGGCCATGGCGGCGAACACGTGGTCTGCCATCTCCGGGTCGAGCCCACTCGTCGGCTCGTCGAGGACGACCAGCGGCGGGTCGCCGACGAGCGCCTGCGCCAACCCGAGCAGTCGGGTCATGCCGCCCGAGAGCGCCTCCACGGGTCTGTCGCCCGCTGCTGTGAGGCCGACCCGGTCGAGGTAGGTCTGCGGCTCGTCGGCTGCGTCCGCGAGTCGGGCGTAGAACGCGAGCGTCTCGGCGGCGGTGAACCCGTGTCGAAACGCCGGCGTCTGTGGCAGGTACGCGGCGTCGCGGTCCACGTCGGGTCGCGACACCGACCCCTCGTCTGGAGTGCGGAGCCCGGCGAGCAGTTCCAAGAGGGTGGTCTTCCCCGAGCCGTTCGGCCCGACGAGCGCCACGAACTCGCCGGCGTCGATCGACAGCGTGAGTTCCTTGACGATCGTGACGTCGCCGAACGCGATCGACACGTCCGACAGCGAGACCACCGAGTCGCTCACGACTCCACCTCCGGTTCGGTAGCCGTGTCGTTCGCCCGCGCGGCAGCGAGGACGGCGGGTCGAACTGGTGTCAGCCGCGGGGCCGTGTCGACGACGCCAGTCGCACGGAGCCCCGGGACAGCGCCACCGAGTCCACGAGTGAGTGCCACCGCGGGCGAGTGTGCCAGCGTCCACGCACCCGTCGTCGTCTGGACCTGCGAGTCGATCGGACCGGTCGGGCGGAACGCCCGCTCGCCGTAGCCGTCGCCGTCGCGGTCGACACCCGGGACAGTCCCCCAGTAGTTCCCCTGGCCATCGGTCGTCCACACCCTGAGCGTCCCGAGCGACGAGTCGGCGGGGCGCGCGTTGTCGACGACGTCGTTGTGCGTGACGTGGTTCGTCGGGAGCAGCGACGACCCCCGGAGCCCGTAGGTGTTCCCCACGACCGTGTTCCGGGTGTACAACGACCCGGTGCCGCTGACCGTCATCCCCCACTTGTTGTCGACGAGGATGTTCTCGGCGTAGTAGGAGTCCGACCCGACCGTCGCGATCCCTGTGCGTGCGCCAGTCACCGTGTTCCCGACGATCAGGTTCCCCGTAGGTCGGGTCATGATCACGACACCGATCGTCTGGTCGTGGATCTCGTTGTCGGCCACGAGCGTCCGCGACGTGTACATGAGGTGGACGCCGAAGCGTGCGTCGCGGAACTCGTTGTCTCGAATCACGCTCCCGTGTGCGCGGTGGGTGTACACCCCGTCTCGACCGCCGGTGAACCGACTGTCCTCGACGACGACGGGCGCGTACATCGCGACGACACCCATGAAGCCGTCCTCGGGCGTCGCTGCCCCACGAAGGGTGAGGTTTCGGACGACGGCACCGTGTGCCTCGCGCGTCACGACCCCGCTCGCGGGCGTGTCGATCCGAACGTCCTCGACGAGCGCACCGTCGGCGCCGTCGAGCCGGATCGCCGCGTCGCCGCGACCGTACGCGAGTTCGACCGACTCCGACCAGCCGGCACTGCCGTTCGCGGGCCGTTCGGGACTGCCGACGGCGCCGACGCCGTCGATGGAGAGGTCGACCAGCGCGGCACGCGCGGCGGTGACCCTGACGACGGTGCCGTTTCCGTCCCCACGGAGTCGCGTCTCGGGACCGACTCCAGCGATGGTCACGGCGGAGTCGACAGTGAGGCCGTCGACGTGGTACACGCCGGCGGGAAGGAGGATCGTCGTGTTCGGCGGCGCCGCCTCGACGGCGGCCGCCAGCGTCGGTGCGTCCTCGCCGACGGTCACTGATACGGGTCGGTCGCGGAACCCGCGGGTCGATTCGACGGCCCGGTCGGCCCACGCCGACCGCTCGGCGACAGCCGACTCGAACCGGTCGCGCGAGAGCGTGCCCGTCGAGTCTACTGCATCGTGGACCCGCTCCCACGGGACGACCTCGCCACCGTACTCGGCGGCGAACGCGCGGGCGGCCTCGCGCTCGGAGAAGGGAATTGCGAGCGGACCGTCGGCGGTCCGCGCTCGGCTCCCGACCACGACGTACGTCTCGCTGGCGCGGACGAACGGGAGCGCCGTCCCGTTGGCCGACACGGGGTAGCCGTCGGCGTCGAGCGACACGTCGCCCCCGGCGTAGTCGGTCACGAACACGGCGACTGGCTGGCCGAACTGCCGGTCGTGTCCCGTCCGTGCGTGTTCGCTGACGTACGACTCGATACCGTAGTAGCCGATGACGAACTCGTACTCCGAGTAGAACGCCTCCACCTTGGGTAAGACGACCCCCGGGGAGTCGGCCTGCCTGAGCGCCGTGCTCGTCAAGCCGAGGGAGACGGTGTCCTCGTACGGGACGGGCCTCGCGTCGGCGCCCCCGCCCACCGGGACGGCGAACGAACTCCCCACGAGCAGGCCCACGAACGCCACGGCGAGGACGGCGACGCGTCCGACCACGGTCACCGACCGAGTTGGCTGATCAACGTCTCGGTGACCTGTTCGAACGCGACGAGTTCGCCGCCGTGGTCGTCGCGGAACGCCTCGGCGTCGGCGCGCTCGGAGAAGCCGAGGAGGTCCGCACCCATCGTCCCGGCCACCTCGGAGTCGGCGACGAACGTGACCGTCTCCGCGTCGACGAACGTCTCCTCGCCGGTGTGGCGAGAGATGAGTTGCTGTCCACCGTCGGTGTGTATCTCGTAGTCGACCGTCGAGTAGTCCGTGACGTAGAACGCCTCCCGGTCCCAGTCGTCGTGTTCGAAGTCGTATTGGAACGCCTCCCACGTGCTGTCGAAGCGGGCGGGGTTGTCGTGGCCGTTCGGCTGCTCGTCGGCGTAGAACACCTCACTGGACGGCCCCGGGTGGTTCGCGATGACCATCCCACAGACGTCACACGTCGCGTCGTCCGGGAGCGTGACCGCTGCCGGCGCCGATGCACCGGACTCACCCCCCAGACAGCCCGCGAGGCCGGTGACGCCCGTCATTCCTACTGCAGCGACCATCGCCCGCCGCGAGAGTGGCAGGCCAGACCGGTTCGCAGTCGGGCGATCGCGAGCCCCAGTCACACCTGCGTCTTGTGACGCCATTGCCGCTGCTTCGGCTCGCCCACGAATAAGCAGAAAGTTGTCGCACGACAACCGAGGGGATACCCCTGCTCGCGACGCAGGTGACAGCCACCCGATGGCCGCCACGACATCGAAGCCGTCCACAGTTTCGACGATCGAACCACGAACGTTGTCCCCGAGAGGTGCGTAATCCACCTGTGACCCGACACGAACTCACGCGGCGTGACGTACTGGCGACGGGGGCCGCAGGCTCGGTGGGGTTGGTCGCGGGCTGTCTCGGTGGCTCGGACGAGCCCGAAGCTACCGTCGAGTCGCTGCCAGCGCCGACCCACGGCCCCGATGACGCACCGGTGACGGTCGCCGTCTACGAGGACTACGCGTGTCCGCACTGCCAGACGTTCGCGGTCGACGTGTACCCGAAACTGGTCGCCGACTACGTCGACCCCGGGGATGTTCGGTACGAACACCGCGACTTCCCGATCCCAGTCCACGACCGCTGGTCGTGGGAGGCGCCAGGTGCGGCTCGTGCGGTCCAAGACACCGTCGGAGTGGACGCCTTCTTCACGTTCACGAAGCGGCTGTTCGCCGACGGTTGGGAGGGCGGCTCGATGGCGTACTCCTCGTCGCTGCTGCGAACCGTCGCCGCGGACGTCGGTGCCGACCCCGATACGGTGCTCGAGGCGGCCATCGCGGGGCGGTACAGACCGGTCCTCGAGGCCGACCGCGACGCTGCCCTCGACAAGGGCGTTCGTGGAACGCCGACGGTCGTCGTGAACGGGTCCGTGGTCGAGGGATTCGACTATCAGACGGTGCAGTCTGCGATCGAGGCGGAACTGTAGGCCGCTCGGTCGGCCGGTCTCAGTCGGAGCGGAGTTCCCAGCCCAACAGCGTTCCGAACGCGACGAGCGCGCCGGCCCCCGTCGCGTTCGTCGCCAGGTCGAACGGCTTGAACAGGTGCTGGTCCGACAGCAGGATGTCGAGGTTCGCGAGGTCTGGGTGTCCGTACCCCTTGACGCCGGGGATCGCGCCGCCGTGCCCGCCGAGGTGCCACCAGACGTATCCGGCGATCCAGACGGCCAACACGGCGACGGCGAACGCGTAGACGGCGCGTGCGCTGACCCGCTCCGGAACGGCGTACAGCGCGAGCAGCGCGACGGCGAGTGCGACGCCCGACACGACGAACAGGTACGGCCGCGGATCCGCGAACGTCCCGGCGCGAAGGTACACGACCGCTCGGGGGAGGCCCCAGTAGAGGTGCAACGCGATCGCGATCAGCCCGAGTTGCACGCCCGCGACCCGGAGGATCGGGACCCACGTTGGGTCATCATTCCTGGCAGCCGAGTTCGCCCCGCTCCGGGTGGCAGTCCCGACTGCGGTGTCGTCACTCATTGCGGAGTGCCTCCTCGGTCCGCCACGGTGCGCCCCAGAACGCGAGGACGGTTCGTCCGGACAGACTCGATCGAATCGTGTGTGGGTGGGTCCGCGGTTGGCTCGCGCCAGTCATACGGGAGGGGCTATGTATGGCCACACCCTATCGACGGCGTTGGCGAGCGACAACTCCCCCCGACTGGTCGGGGACAGGCGACGTACGCGACGGTCGGGGACGACACGACTCATCACATGGACGAGATGCACGACTTCACGTTCGAGATAACGTATGACCACGGCGCCGACGAGTACATGGACGCGTTCATCGAACGCGACTCACTCCGGTCGAACGCGCTCTACGCGTGTTTCGACCAGACGGAACTGTGGGCGCTCGAGTCGGTCACTGGCGACGCCGGCGACCTCGCCGCCATCGAGCGTCCGCTCCTCGACGACTCGTTCGACAGAGAGTCGGTCACCGCGCGCTCGTGCGAGGGCACCCGGACCGCCAGTTTACTGTCGGCAGACCATCGGCGTCGCGTCGCGTACACGTACATCTCCGACATCACGCACTGTGACGCGGTGCCGACGATCGCGGCGAAGTACGTCGACGGTGGGATGCTCCTCGAACAGACTCGCGTCGGTGACACGGCGCGGTGGCGGATCCTCGTCCAGGACGACTCGAAGATCGGGCTCCTGTACGACACGCTGGGTGCGAAACTGGGCGACGGTTTGGAGTTCTCGTTCGTCCACCTCACGGAGGTCGACCAGTGGCAGAACGGACTGCTCTCGACGACCGACATCCGCGAGGAGCAACGTGAGATCCTCACCATGGCGGTCGAACGGGGCTACTTCGAGACGCCGCGAGCGGTGACGCTCGACGAACTCGCAGCCGAGACAGGGCTCCCCAGATCGACGGTCTCGTACCGACTCCGCCGAGCGACCGCCGAGTTGGCGAAAGAGTTCGTCCACAGTACCGCATGACCGACGACACGACACACTCCGACGGTCGCTGCAGAGTCGACAACGGAAGCGACCCACCGACGCACCAGTACCCGGAGGACGTGCTGGTGTCTGTCGACTGGCGAGGCGTGCTGAATCCGGGGGATGCGTTCAGTACGCGGCTCGAATTGGTTCACGGTACGTCACACGAACCTCGTGCTCGGTGACGCTGTGAATTGCTGGGTTGGGGTGCAGTGGAGTCAGGACTCGCGCCACTTGTGGCCGCACTCGACGCAGGTGAACAGACGAACCTCGTAGGAGCCCCCAGGCTTTGGTATCATCTCGTAGTTGGCTCGGTCACTGTCACAGTCGTCCGCTGGACAGGGCTCCTCCATCGTCTCGGTGGGTCCCTGTGTCGCGTCGGCTACGGCTGGCGCCCCGTCGTCCTGCTGTCCCTCTTGGAGCGCCATCGCCGCTTCCGCGTTCGAGTCTCGCTGCACCTCGTTTTCACAGGAGCGACACACCCACGTGTCGCCCGCCGTGTGCATCATCGAACCACACCGGTCACAGAATTGCATCTTACGTCGGAGAAAACGAGTGACGAATATACCTGTTCGGCTCTGTTGGAATCGTCAGTGTCTGATAGCCACTGGGTCCTGAACACCGAGCGCGAACTCGTACTGAGTGATTGGACGAATGCCGAGTTGTCTCATGCGATGCCTCTCGAACCGCTCGACGACCGGCGTGGGCGGCCGATTAGCTCTCGATCGACGTCTTCGTGGGCTCGCGCTCTTGGTACTTGGTCTCGAACTCGCCGATGAGCTGACCCATCTTCGCGTACCAGTCGTTGAGCATCCGCTGCATGTCGTCGGCGATCTGCGCGGGGTCGGTCGGCCGGTACACGTGGTAGTAGCCGCCCTGGTCGTAGTTGATCTGCTCTTTCTGGATGAACCCAGACGTGAGCAATCGCTGGACCGAGCGGTACGCGGTGGAGCGTTCGCGGTCGACGGCCTCGGCAACTTCGTCGATGGTGAGCGGTTCCTCGGCGTTGACCAGCACACGGAAGCAGTCCTTGTCGAGTTGCTTCAGACCGTGGAAGCACTCGAGGAGGCCCTCGCACTCCATGTCTTGCTGGAGTTGTTCGGACATCGAATCCGGCATTTCTACCTCCCTCTTGGCCCGGCTCCGATAAAAGGGTTGTGTGTACCTCCTACAATGCCGAGCCGTCGCGCGGCGAGTCTCGCGACGTGCCGCACTACGCGCTGTTCTCACCGATGACCGTCCGATTCGGCCGCCAAGCGTGCCGGCGGACGGTACCAACGAGTGCCGCACTCCGCTCGGGCTCGTGTGCACGGACCATCTATGTACAGACGCGCCACTCGGGCTGGACAGATCGACACTGTTATACGGGGCGATTTAGTATTGTGGAATAGCTCCAATACAGAACAGGAGCAGATTCCCCATGAACGCCGAATTCGATATCGCGGAGACGCTCGACGTGAAAGGTGCATCGTGCCCGATGCCGGTGATCAAGACGAAGCAGGCGGTCGACGGCCTCGCGGCCGGCGAGGTGCTCGAAGTGGTCGCCACCGACTCGGGCAGTGTGAGTGACATCGCGGGGTGGGCCGAGGGCACACCCGACGTGGAACTGCTCGACCAGGCCGAGGACGGCGACGTGTTCACCCACTACGTCCGCAAGACGGAGTGACCGGAATGAGCACCGACACCCCGTCTTCCCAAGACTCTGAGGCCGAGGATGCCCCGTCCCGAGCGGAGTTGGCCGCGCGGGTCGCGGAGTTAGAGGAGTCGCTCGCGGCGGTCGACAGCGACGACGACGACTCGCCGCCGAAGATGTCGATCATCGCGACGAAAGGGACGCTCGACATGGCGTACCCGCCGCTGATCCTCGCGAGCACCGCGGCCGCCTTCGGGTACGAGGTGACGGTGTTCTCCACGTTCTGGGGGCTGGATATCCTCCACAAGGAACGGTCGAAGAACCTGAAGCTCAGCTCCGTGGGCAACCCGAACATGCCCGTCCCGAACATCGTCGCCGCGCTCCCCGGCATGGACCGGATGACGACCGCGATGATGGAGCAGAAGATCCGGGACAACGACACGGCCACCATCGAGGAACTCATTCAGACCTCACTCGACATGGGTGTCGAGTTCCAGGCGTGTCAGATGACGATCGAGTTGATGGACTACGACGAGGACGACTTCTACGACGGCGTCACTACGGGCGTCGGCGCCGCGACGGCCATCCAGGACATGGCCGACGCCGACATCCAACTCCTCGTCTAATCCGAACGGTCCAGTTCGCAGTTTCCCCTATCCCCCATTCCCCCGCTTTCCCATTCCTCCTCGTCGGCTCTGTTGGAATCCTCAAAATCTGATAGGTGCCGTGTGCTGAATATAGAGGGTGTATGCAGCAAACTTCAGCTCCACCAACAGCTGTGGTAGCAAACTTTACCCAGTAGTATGCTCTACCAAAGAGTATGGCAACGTCGGTGAAGATGGACGACGACACTAAGTCTCGTCTCGAACGGTTACAGGCCGAGATTCGGCTAAAGACGGGAAAGCGAGTGACGCAGCAGGAAATCCTCGCACAGCTCGTTGAGCACGCCATCGAGTCCAAGGCAGACCTCATCGACTCGTTCCGCGAGAACCGTGTTCCTCTTGCTGAATCCGAGCGCGAGAAGTTCCACGATGGGATGGTCTCGTCCGGAGTGACGACGACCGAAGAAGACATCGACGATGTGCTGTACGGATGAGTGTCTTCGTCGATACCGGCGTGTTCTTTGCGCATCACGACACGGATGCCGACCGACACGACCAAGCTGTCAGTGCATTCGACGAACTGTTCGATGGGGAGTTCGGACAACCGTACACGAATGACTACGTTTTCGACGAGACTGTGACGCTCACACGTGGTCGAACGGGTTCGTTTGAGGCTGCAGACACTGTCGCCAGTCGTATTCTTGGAGAAGACCCGTTTCCTCGCGTCTTCGAGATGATTCACGTCGAACCAGATGACGTTCGGGCGTCGCTAGAAACGTTTCGTCGATACGACGACCACGATCTCAGTTTCACTGATGCATCGATCGTCACCCTATGCGAGTCACGTGGTATCGACGCCGTGTTGAGTTTCGACACGGACTTTGATGGACTCGTCGACCGTATCGAACCAGGATATTAAGAAGCGACTCATCAGCGACCAAGGGTTTCAACAGAGCCTCCCCGTCCCCTTCACGGGACCCTCACGTTCCAACAGTCGGTCGAACCGTCAGCACGGCCACCGAGAGGACGTACGCGACCGTCGCGAGCAAGTACGTCTCGCCCGTGAGTGTCGTTCCGAGGCCCACGCCGGCGCCCCCGAGCGCGCTCCCGAAGGCGGCGACGAGCGGGAGCGCACAACTGGCACACGAGCCAAGCGCGACCAGTCCACCCAGGCCCGCGGGCGTGCCGTACTCGGCGACGTCACGGACGGCGAGGGAGACGAGATACGCCAGCGCTGCGTAACCGATGGCTCGGTAGGGGAACAGGAACACGGAGACGACGGCGCCGTCGTAGCGCACCACCGGCCCCCACCCCGGCGGGAGGAGGAGCACGTCGAGGCCGCCGACCGCACCCATCGCCGTGCCGACCGCCCCGGTGACACAGGCGAGGAAGAGCCCGTAGCCGATCCCGACGACAGCGGCGACCACGCGGATCCTGCCCGTCGATGTCGGTCGACTGGCGTGGCGAACCCCGACGACGGCGGCGGTGATCCAGACGAACGGAATCGCCAGCGTCCGCGGTTCCGCCAGCCCCGCGTCGGTCGCTGCGAGGTACACCAACGCGAGCGCGGACTGGGCGCCGAGGGCGAGCACCGCGGTCTTGAGGTACGCCGACGGCTCCTCGACCGAGAACTGCGCGGCCAGTCGGTTCACGCGTGTTCACCCCCTCGACTGCGGTCTGGTGACCGGTCCGGCCCCCCGTCGGCAACGGTCGCCGACCGGTCGTCGTGATCGTGGTGGCCGACGCCGGCGGCCGACGCCGGCTGTGTGCTCTCTTCGCTGTCGTCGAACTGCTCGTCGGCCACCGCCTCGTCAGTCGGAGGTGCCGGCCCGAGGGAGCGCGCGGAGTTCCCGACGACGAGGAGGCTCGATGCGGCCATCGCCACGGCGGCGAGCAGCGGCGTCACGACGCCGAGGACGGCCGCCGGGACGGCGATCGCGTTGTAGAGGAACGCCCACACGAGGTTCTCACGAACGCGGCGGCGCGTCGCCGCAAGCGTGTCGATAGCGCGGTCGACCGCGCCGAGGTCACGACCCACGAGGACGGCGTCGGCGGCGTCGGCCGCCAGTTCCGTCCCCGACGCCACCGCGATCCCGAGGTCTGCAGCGGCCAGCGCGGGCGCGTCGTTGCTCCCGTCGCCGACCATCGCCACCGTTCCCGACTCGCGGAGGCGGCGGACCGTCTCGGTCTTCGCCTCCGGCGGCAGGCCAGCGTACACCTCGTCGACGCCGTCGGCGTCGCGCAACCGGTCCGCGGAGGGACCGTCGTCGCCGGTCAAGACGACAACGCGCCGGTCCTCGCCGAGCGCTCGAACCGCTGCCCGCCACCCGGGACGTGGGTCGTCGCCCGCGACGAGCACGCCACGGACTGCGCCGGCCCAGCCGACGTACGCGGCGAGGTGGCCGTCGGCTTCGGCGGCCTCGTAGCGCTCGCGGAGATCGGATGAGATGTCGACGTCGTCGCCCTCGAACAGTGACGCGCCGCCGACAGTCACGCGGGAGCCGTCGTCGACCGCGCCGGAGACGCCGCGCCCGGGGTGCGTCTCGAAGCCCTCGACGGCGGATTCGGGGCCGAACGCAGACTCGGACTCGGCGGCGGCGTCGACAATCGCGGCGGCGACTGGGTGGTCCGAGCGCGCCTCGACCGCCGCCGCACGACCGAGCAGGTCGGCGCGACTCGTGCCGTCACCGGGGACCGCCGCCCGGAGCGTCATCTCGCCGGTCGTCAGGGTGCCCGTCTTGTCGAGTGCAACCACGTCGACGTCGACGGCGGTCTCGACGGCGCTCCCGTCAGTCAACACGACGCCGTCCGCGAGCAGCGAGCGCGTCCCCGCGGCGATCGCGAGGGGCGTCGCGAGCCCGAGCGCACACGGACAGGAGACGACAAGCACCGCGAGGCCGGTGAGGAGTGCCTCGGTCGGCGGCGCGCCGAGCGCGAGGTGGACGACGAACGCGAGCGTCCCCAGCACGAGGACGAGCGGCACGAAGATGGTCGCCAGCGCGTCGGCGAGTTGCTGGGGTGCGCCCTCACCGCGGACGTCCCACAGCAGCGAGACCACGCGGTCGAGGGTGCGTTCGGCGCCGTCGGCTGCCTCGACGACCAGTCGCCCGTCGGAGACGACGGTGCCGCCACGGACGGTCGCGCCCGGTCCTCGCCGGACGGGGAGCGACTCGCCGGTGACGAGCGACTCGTCGACCGCGGCGGTCCCCTCTCGGATCGTGCCGTCGACGGGGACGCGTTCCCCCGACCTGACGACGACGTGGTCGCCGCCCTCGACCGCCTCGACCGGGACCTGCTCGGTGCCATCGCCGGTGTGCAGTCGCGCCTCGGAGACGCGGTCGCGCGTGAGGTCGGTCAACTCGCCGACGGCGCGGCGTTTGACCCGCTCCTCGTAGTACGTCCCGACGGTGACGGCCATGACGACGACGACGGTCACGTCGAAGTACACCTCGACGCGACCGAGCAGTATCGCGAGCGTGCTGTAGAGGTACGCCGTCGTCGCCGCGAGCGTGACGAGCAGGTCCATGTTCGGCTGGCGCGTCCGGACCGCGACGTAGGCGCCGCGCACCAGCGGCGCGCCAGTGTAGCCGAGGACGACCGTCGCCGACACCCAGACGTTCGCGAGGAGGAACTCCCCGGCGCCGCCGCGCAGGTCGAGCAACAGCGCCTCCGGCGGCAGACCGAAGTACGTCGGATAGAGGAACAGGACGTACCACAGCATCGCCATCATCCCGAAGAATCCCCCGACGATCAGCCGTCCGATGGTGTCATCGTCGTCACCGACGCCGCCGTCGTCGGTCGTCGGCGCCGCCGCGTACCCCACGCCGGCGATGGCGTCGGCGACGGTGTCTGGGGCGGTCCGCTCGGGGTCGTAGTGGACGCGCATCGCGTCGGCGGGGAAGTTCGCGTCCGCCGCTGCGACGCCATCGACGCCGGCTGCGCGCCCCTCCAGGAACGCCTCGCAACTCGCGCAGTGCATCCCGTCGACCTGGAGGTACGCCGTCTCGGCATCGTCCGGAACGGTCGCGTCCGCGGACGCCGTCCCGTCGTCGCCACGAACCGCCGCTCGTGCGTCCGCCGCGTCCGCGGTACTTGGATCGTCGAGCGTTCGGGCGACGGCCAGACACCCCCGACAGCAGAATCCGCCGTCGACGTCGGGGTCCGTCAGCGGTGGCTCGGGCGTGGACAGCCCGCAGAGCGTACAGCCATCGTCTTGGGCGCCCGCGTGGCCGCCCGCGGCGTCGGCGGTGGCGTCGGCCGCGTCGCTCACGGCGACGGCACCTCCGCGTAGTGCGGGAGGTGCACCATCGGGACCGGCACTCCGAGGAGGCCGAGTCCGTGTAACAGCGGGAGCACCCCGAGGAGGATGAACGCCGCGCCGAGCGCGCGGTGGACGCGCCCCCGGACAGAGGCCGGCACCGCACCGATCACGGTCGCGTAGCCGACCATCGCGGGCGCCGTCCCCAGTCCGAGCGCGCCGAGTGCGAGCGCACCAGCCGTGGGTGACCCGCGCGCGAAGGCGTACAAGTACGCCGGGTACAGCAGGGGGCACGGCAACAGCGCGTGCACCGACCCGAGGAGCGCGATCCGTGGCCCATCGGCCCACGCGTCGGCCCGCTCGCCGGCGACGCGCGCGAGTCGAGAGAACGCCGTCGAGACGCCGGGGATGGGCACCGCACCGGGGTCGAGCGGACGCCCGCGGAGGTAGCCCGCACCGACGACCAGCACGACACTCCCGGCGACGACGCCGGCGATACCGCGGACGACGTCGGCGCCCGCGAAGAGGCTTCCACCGGAGATAGCCGCACCCCCGAGCGCGCCGAGCACGGCGCCGATGAGGGCGTATGTGCCCACCCGCCCGGCGGTGAGCAGTCCCTGCTGGCGAACGTCGTGGAGTGTCACCCGGCCGCTGTCGTCACTGGACGGACCGGCGTACGCCGTCACGAGTGGCCCACACATCCCGAGACAGTGGGCGCCACCGAGCAGCCCGACGAGGAAGAACGCCCCGAGTTCGACGGCACCGGCGAAGCCAGCGACCATCCCCTATCGGGGGGTCGCGTCCGAGTGGTCGTCTCCCGCCTCGTGCGGACCGAACGCCATGTAGAGAGAGTACACGATCACACCGACGGACACGGTGGACATCACGGCTTCGTACAGCGCGCCGCTGCCGAGCAGCGTGTACGCCCACAGCGGGACGAGTACTACGAGTGCGACCGCGGCGACGGTTCGCGGAGTCATACGTCTGTGTCGACTCGGGGGGACTGTAAGATATTCGGGCCACCCGACTCCCAGAAAGTAGGGAATGGCCAGATGTTTTTTATACACTCCGTCGGGAGGTTTCGCCGTTTATGGCATCGCGGCAGAGCGAATCTACCGGTCCGACTCGCCGACGGGTGTTGACCACCAGCGCGGCGGTCGCGGGTGGGGCGCTCCTCGGGAGCACCGCGCCCGCTGCGGCCCAGTCTGGACCCGATTTCGACGGCTGGTTCGACGACGTTGCCAACTACGATGGCGTCGTTGACCAGACGGGACAGTCCGAGGTGACCGTGGAAGTCGGCGTCCAGAACGGCGACGGCCCGTATGGCTTCGGGCCGGCGGCCATCCGCGTCGACCCGGGAACCACGGTCACGTGGGAGTGGAACGGGCAGGGCGGCTCGCACAACGTCGTCGCGGAAGACGGCTCCTACGAGTCCGAGTTGGTCGCCGAGGCCGGGCATACGTTCAGCCACACCTTCGAGAGTGAGGGCATCTCCAAGTACTACTGTCTACCACACCGGGCGCTCGGGATGAAGGGCGCGGTCGTCGTCGGCGGCAGCGGCGGTGGCGGCGGCGGTGGCGGATCGTCGGTGTCCGAGCCGGACTTCGGCGGCTGGTTCGACGGCGTCGCCAACTACTCGTCGACGGTCGACCAGCGTGGGGAGTCCGAGGTGAGCGTCGAAGTCGGCGTCGAGAACGGCGACGGGCCGTACGGATTCGGTCCAGCGTCCGTCCGCGTCGACCCGGGGACGACGGTCACGTGGGAGTGGAACGGCCAAGGTGGCTCGCACAACGTCGTCGCGAACGACGGCTCATTCGAGTCCGAGTTGGTCGCCGAAGCCGGCCACACGTTCAGCCACACCTTCGAGAGCGAGGGCGTGTACGAGTACTACTGCCAGCCACACGAGGCGCTCGGGATGAAGGGCGCCGTCGTCGTCGGCGACATCAGCGGTAGTGGGGCCGGCGGCGGCGCCAGCGGCGACGGCGGCGAGGAGGCATCTGAGTCCGGCGGTGGGCTCTCGCTCCTCGTTCCCGACGACTTCACTGGTTGGCTCGCGGTCGTCTTCGGGGGCACGGTGTTCCTGGCCGTCGCGAGCGTCCTCGGGAGCGAGGCGTACACCGAGTACCGAGACCACATGGCCGCCGAAGAGCAGTACGTCCGCGAGACGCCGGTCGAGGGGGTTGAGGAGGAGGCGGCGGTCGAACTCGACGAGGGGTACGACCCCGTCGGAACCGCTGCGCTCGTCGTGGGGTACTTCCTGCTGATCTCCGCGCTGTGGGCGTTCATGTACTTCATCGAGTTCATCGGCGGCCCGACCATCACTGGGTAAATCTATGCACGTTCACCGATTCGAGAAACTCTGGTTCGGCGCATCGCTCCTGCTGATCGTCGCGTTCATCGGGACCATCGTCTACGGCGCGGTCGGTCCCGGCGTGGCCATGGTAGGTGACGACGGCGGCACGATCGACAGCGACGTCGTCGCCAACGGCAACTACGACCAAGCGGACAACTTCCGCGCGCCCGGCGTCTACGAGTCGAGCGACGGCGAGGGCGTCGACGTGTACATCGTCGCCCGGCAGTACCTGTTCGACCCCGGCACCGCGCAGCCCATCGAGGTGCCTGCAGGCGAGGAGGTGACCTTCCACGTCACCGCCGCCGACGTGACGCACGGGTTCAACCTCGCGGGCACGAACGTCAACTCGATGGTGATCCCGGGGCAGGTCGCCACGTTCGACGTCACCTTCGAGGAGACCGGGGAGTACGGCATCGTCTGTCACGAGTACTGCGGCAGCGGCCACCACACGATGGCGGGGCAACTCCACGTGGTGCCGCAGTCGCAGTTCGACGCGACCGCGGAGGGTGAGAACTGATGGCAACTGGACATCCAGACGACACGGCGACGCGTAGCGAGGAGGAGTACGTCGAGACAGACGACGGGACGCGGCGCCGACGGGCGTTCGTCGACCGGTACCCAGACGCGGCCCAGATCGTCCGCATCTGTCTGGGCATCTCGTTCCTCGCGTTCGGCGTCGGCGCGCTGTTCGGGCTCATTCAGGCGCTCCACCGGACGAACGTGCTTCGGATCATCCCGTCGTCGGACTACTACACGATCCTGACGGGGCACGGTGTCCTCCTCGCGCTGGTGTTCACGACCTTCGGGATCGCCGGCCTGTTCCAATGGGCGAACACGCGGAGTCTCGGCATCGAACCGCCGAGTTCCACGCTGACGACCGCGTGGCTCGCCACGATGGTACTCGGCACGCTACTGGCCGCTGGGACCATCCTCGCCGGCCTGTTCGACGCCATCCCGGCGAGCGCAGACGTGCTGTTCACCTTCTACGCGCCGCTCAAAGCGCACCCGCTGTTCTACGTCGGGGCAGCGCTGCTCATCGTCGGATCCTGGCTGGCCGGCGCGAGCTACTTCCTCCAGTTCCGGGAGTGGCGCTCGGCAAACCCGGACTCGCGCATCCCGCTGCAGACGTTCATGGTGCTGACGACGATGCTGATGTGGTACATCTCGACTATCGGGGTGGCCATCGAGGTCGTCGTCTTCCTCATCCCGTGGTCGCTGGGGCTCATCCAGCAGGTCGACCCGCTGCTGACGCGGACGCTGTTCTGGTACTTCGGCCACCCGGTCGTGTACTTCTGGCTGCTGCCGGCGTACCTCATCTGGTACACCGTGTTGCCGAAGCTCTCGGGCGGTCGGCTGTTCAGCGACCCGCTCGCGCGGGTGGTGTTCGTGCTGTTCCTCATCCTCTCGACGCCGGTCGGCTTCCACCACCAGTACACCGACCCCGGGATCGCCTCGGGCTACAAGTTCGTCGCGATGACGAACACGATGTTCCTGCTGTTGCCGTCGCTGTTGACGCTGTTCACCGTCGTCGCCAGCATGGAGCACGGTGCCCGCCAGCGCGGCGGCACCGGCTACTTCGGCTGGCTCAAGGCGCTCCCGTGGGAGAAGCCGGCGTTCGCGGGCATCGCCCTCTCGGGCATCATGTTCGCGGCGGGTGGCTTCTCGGGGATGATCAACGCGGGGATGAACATCAACTACCTCATCCACAACACGCTGTGGGTGCCGGGGCACTTCCACCTCACCGTCGGGACGGCGTTCGCGCTCACGCTGATGGCCGTCTCCTACTGGCTCGTCCCGCAGGTGACCGGCAAGCGCCTCCAGTGGCGGGGGATGGCCTCGCTGCAGCCGTACGTGTGGTTCGTCGGGATGGTGCTGATGTCGAATGCGATGCACCGGGGTGGCCTCGCGGGCATTCCGCGCCGCACGGCCGAGCCTCAGTACGACCAGTTCAGCTTCGCGGCGGTCGTGGGGAGCGTCGCCGAGATTCGCATCCAGATCGCCATCGGCGGAACCCTGCTGTTCGTCGGCGCCCTAATGTTCCTCGCGGTGATGCTCGCCACGTGGACGCTCGGGAAGCCGAACAGCCAACTCCGGGTGAACGGCTTCATCCCCGAGCCGATGTCGGGCGCTGACGACTCGCCGCGCGTGCTCGACAACATGAAGCTCTGGGTCGCCATTGCACTCGTGTTGATCGCGCTCGCGTACGGCCTGCCGCTGTACGACATGGTCGCCGACGGGGTCTTCCTCCCGGGGAGTCCCCCCGTGCCGGCGTAACGCGCTCGTCGTCGAGTCCCCCGATTTCGCTGCGGAACTTCCCGAGTCATGAACGAAGACACGACAGACACGGATAGCCCCTCGACGGTCGCTGATGAGAGCGACGCCGACAGCCCGAGCCGTCGCCGCCTGATCCGCTGGATCGCTGTCCTCGCGTTCGCGGTCCCCGTCGTCGTCGAACTCCTCACGTTCGGCGGCCTGCTCAACGCACAGTTGCTCCCCGGCGGCGACGACGGGGAACCGACCAGCGCCGACACCGAGACCAGGTCGCCGACAGTGACCGAAGCGGAGGGTGCCGTCGGCGTCGGCGACGACCTCCTGTCGGCAGTGCCGGCGGCAGAGACGGTCGAAGTCTCCGAGATCAGAGGCGACCCCGGCTCGCGGACGTACATCCTGCGGGTGGCCGTCGAGAACACGACCGACTCGTCGCTCGAACTCCGACTCACGGGCGTCACGCTCCGGGACGAGACGAGCCTCCAGAGCGTGTCGTCGACGGGGACCATCCCCGCGGGCGGGTCCGGCGAGGTCACCGGCGCCTGGAGTCTCCCGACCGACTCGATGCCCGTTGCCGTCGACACTGTCGTGGTGCGGGGCGGCGAGGCGACCGAACAGTCGGTCCCCCTGAAGCGACCGCCGATCCGCGGCTGACAGCGAACACGAGCCGCGGTCTCTGTTCGACGTGGCGGTCGCACGGTCGTTCGAATCCACTGGCTCTGTCGAAACCCTCAGACCGTGACAGAACGTGCGTGACACATGCAGAGGGTACGTCGGTCAGGCTCAGACCGTCGACTGGCAACGAATCAAGCGTGTAGATTCAGCGAATACAGTGGCCAATCCTGTAACTCAGCCTACCCACATTGTACTAAGCCATGACTGGTAACTGGTTCCGATAGGTGTAGAGAAATACGAACGCCCCGAGAGACATGGCGACTGCTCCGGGTACGATGTAAGAGACGTCTGGCGCACATCCCCCACCAAAACCTGAGCAGGTTGGGTTTTGAATCGCCCACCAACTTAGCACTATACCGCCGACAATAGCGAGGAGGGCGAGACCTTGCAGGAGGCGATCTTTATTCACGTCTCATGATTGACGCTGGGATACCAAACCTTCTCGGGAAAGACAAAGAGACGTTTGACCGACTTGCGCGCTGTATTCAGCACGGGTGTGAAAAACGGTCACCAACTCGGTGATAGAGTTACGAGCGCATACCCCCGTCTTCAGGCGGGGGTCAAGCGGACAATAGCGTACACGCGTACCGGCGACATCACAGCCGGATTTCCAACCCGCTACAGTAGTTTTAATTCACAACAGAAGCATAGTGTGTAGTACGGATGAAGACCACACGGCACGCGACCTACAACCTCAACTACCACATAGTGTGGTTGCCGAAGTACCGCAACTCGGTACTCGTCAATGAGGTCGCAGACCGTGTGCGAACCATCATCCACGAAATAGCCGACAAAAAGGGACTCGAAATTCTCGACCTGACCGTACAACCCGACCACGTTCACCTGTTCGTCAGTAGTCCGCCGAAGCACGCGCCATCCCTTCTCGCCAACTGGTTCAAGGGCATCAGTTCGCGGAAGTACAACCACCGCCACGCCGACCACGACGGCGAGAAGATCAAGTGGGCGAGAGGCTACTACGCAGGAACAGCTGGACACGTCTCCAGCGAGACGATCACGAACTACATCCAGCGACACGAGGAGGACGAGTCGTGACCGAACTCACGAAGACGCTGGAGCTGAAACTGGTGAAGCCAAACGCTCACAAGCGGAGGAAACTCCAAGAGACGCGAGAGGCGTTCCAGCAGGCGCTTCACGCCGCCTTCGACGCCCGATGCACCACACAGACCGAAGCGAACGACGTGGTGGTCAACTACGACTTGAGCGGGTACGCGAAGAACGCGCTCAAGAACTACGTCCCGCAGCTCACGACAACCTACAATGCGGGCGAACTTCACGACGACCACCCTGTGAGATTCACGAACGAGGGGCTACGACTCGATCACAAACCAGAGAACGCTATCGAGTGGTATGTCAAAATCCCGCACCACGATGACTACTGTCTCTGGATGCCTGCACAGCCAAACCCAGACCAGCGGGACTGGTTGGAGGCGTTGAACGCTGGCGACGCGGAAATGGGTGAGAGTCGGCTATTCGAGCGGGACGGGACGTGGTTCCTCCACGTCACTGCCACCCGCGATGTGGACGTTGGTTCCGGGGTGTCCGCCGAAAATCGGACGCCCATCGGTGTCGATATTGGGGAAGCGTCGCTCGTCACGGTGTGTCACCGAGACGAGTGCGGTTCTCCGACCGCACCCGAACTGTGGGCCGACGAAGGGAAGACCGTCCGTCGGCTCCGGAAAACCTACTTCACCGCTACGAGGCGGCTACAGAAGCGTGGAAGCGAGCGTATCGCTGACTCCTTCGGTGACGACCTGTGGAACCAGATCGACGACGTGTTCCACCGCGTCACCCGCGAAGTCGTAGAGTACGCCGAGTCCGTTGAGAACCCCGTTTTGGTTCTGGAAGACCTGACGTATATCCGTGAGTCGATGGACTACGGCGAGTACATGAACCGCCGTCTCCACGGATGGGGGTTCGCCAAGCTCCACGCTCAGATACGCTACAAGGCCGTCGAGAAGGGCATCCCAGTAGAGACTGTGAATCCGCGTAACACGTCGAAGGAGTGCCACGCGTGCGGTGAAGTGGGGTATCGTCCGAAGCAGGCGACGTTCAAGTGTACGAACGATACGTGTTGGCTGGGGGAGTACCAAGCGGACGTGAACGGAGCGGTGAACATCGCAGATCGCTACCTCAGCGGAGAGAGTCGTTCCAGAGAATACGAGAACGACGATGACTCGGCTGAGGATGGGGCGCGTTTGACCGCGCCACAAGACAGCCAAGCCGATGCTGACACCCAGCAGAAGACGCTTGGAACGTATGCGTCTTGAAACCGCAGGGCCGCGCTCGGCCTGAAATCCCGTGGTGGGATTCCCGCGTCTTTAGGCGCGGGAGGAGGTCAATACATCAAACTCGCTACGAATGGTCGGTCGCGAGCGACGCGGCGGGCGGCAGCGGCGAGCGGGACGGGCCGTAACGAAGAACCGGTTCAACCGGGCTCGACGCTCAGTGACACAGCCGATAGCCTGGCGGGCTCAGAAAGAGCATGGCTGACTCGGTCGTCCCCTGACCCCGCAAGCACCACAGGCACGAGGAGCGCAGCGTGGGTCGCGGGATGCCGAGCGGCCGAGGGCTTTCACTCTGTACGTTCCCGTCTCGACTGGATCAGCCGAGTGTTGCAAAATACCGAAGTCATTTATATATTGGTTCGCTAGTATGCAACAGTATGCTCACAGAAGGCGAGGTTCGCGCCCTGGCTGTCCTCCACGGTGAGCAGACGGTCTCTGAATTCGCAACGAATCTCGATCGGAGTCTCAGCTACACTTCCGAACTCGTCGAACGGCTCGAAACAGCTGGCCTCGTCGAGGCACGCCGACAGGGGAAAACAAAGCAGGTTCGACTGTCGGACGCAAAGGCACTCGAGTTACTCACGGACCTCACCCAGCAGTATTCACACATCGACTGGCCGGAGCTGTTGTCAGGGGCTGCCCTCCGTGTCTGCTATTACCTTGACACCCCACGGACCGTGACCGAACTTGCACGCCGCGCCGACGTCCACAGAAGCACCGTCCACCGTGCGCTTGCCCCGCTTCAACATCGCGGGATCGTCTACCAAACCGACGACGGTTCGTACGCACTAAATGACGGCTTCGAACAGCTGAGTACATTCGCTCGTGAGCTCGCTCATCAGGTCCACCGCCAGCCTGTCGAAGAACAGACCGACACGTACACCATTCTGTGGGAGTCCCTCGACGAGTTCCTTGTCCAGACGACAACTGAGATCACCGACGAACACTTCATTCCGACAGGACCAGACCAATTCCAGCGATACGATCTCCCGCTGTTGGCGCGTGACCGTCGGTACTACCTCTACTCGGAGACGATGAGTGAACTCTCCCCGGAGATATTGTGCTGCCATATGCTCGTAATCGACTCGGGCGCACGGACGCAGTCGTACTGCCTGCTCTTGCTCAGTCACGTCGACATCGACCGCGACGAACTCCGAGCCCAAGCCACCAAGTACGGCGTCGACGACGTCGTCGACGACCTCTGCACGTATCTCGACACCAGCGGTGCCCAGCGGACGTCCCGACTTCCCGAGTGGGAGGACTTCCTGGAACTCGCTGAGGAGTACGAGGTGGCGCCATGAGGGCGAGGTTTGATAGTTCATACATTCGCTCAGAACTCGAGCGCATCGGCCAGCAGCTGGACAATTCACTCACTGTCTTCTTGATTGGCGGTGGGTCAATGGCGTTTCGCGGACTCAAAGAGACGACTAAAGACATCGACCTCATCGTCTCCTCCGGCGACGATCTGAGTCAGCTACAAGCGGTGCTTCTTGAGTTAGGATACGATATCGTCCGGGAACCGGACGAAGAGTACGAAGAACTTGGTGCCCAGCGCATCCTTGAGAACGATGACGGGTGTCGCATCGACATCTTCAACCAGCAGGTGATTGGCAAGCTGATTCTGTCTCCAGGCATTCGTGAGCGGAGCGAACGCTATCTCGACCCGGGAAATCTCGTGGTCGAGCTCGTGAGTCCAGAAGACATCTTCCTGTTCAAAGCGGTTGCCGGTCGGGTGGACGATATCGAGGATATGTTCTCGTTGATGCAGACTGGCCTCGAGTTCGACGTCGTCGAAGCGGAACTCGACACGCAGGTCGAACTCTTGGAGCAAGAGCTGTTCGTGACGTACGTGAACGAAGCGTTGACCGATCTCACCGAACAACACAACGTGACGACACCGTTGCACGACCCCGTGGCGGAGATCACTGAGCGCGTCTACGAGGAGCTCGAAGTGCTGCACGCGCTTGACGAACCGAAATCGGTGGCTGACCTGCAACAGGAGCTCGACTGGTCTGCAGCAGACGTACAGGAGATTGTGAGGCGGCTGGAAGAGAAAGACACCGTCGCGGTGACCGATGGGCGCGTAGAACGTCGCTCAACGACGATCTGACCACGGAGGGGAGGAAGTGAGGCCGTGACTACGCTGTGAGCAAGTCTACACGGCTCTGTTGAAACCTCCAGACCTTGGCAGAAAGTGCGTGACACATACAGAGGGTGTGTCTATCAGGCTTGGATTGCATTCTTCGCCGGACTGCGTCGATAGGCAAACACAGCTAAACTGACCCCAAGAAGAACGGCAAGAACCCCGGGAATGAGATACACGATATTCGGTGCGCATTCTCCACCACCAGAACACATCTGACGCTGGAATGCGTACCAGACCGAGAGACAACCGAGAAAGAGACTGAGACCGCCGAATCCCTGAAGAACGCGAGACGAATTCATACTGTACAATCACTCTAGGATTGGAAAATAACTACCGCAGAAACAAAGGGCAGTTTGGCCGACTTGCGCCCTGAGTTCAGCACGGCCACAGAAATATCACCGAACGCTGTCAGAAAAATTCGTGCAAGACTTAGAGGATGTCTGTAGCACCTCACCGCTCTTTTTCATCTGTGAGGGATGGATTGGCCGAAAAACGAGGTGCTGCGAATCGATCAGTAGTCGGCTCCCGTACTCCGTGGCACTGATCCCGCTGGGGCCTTCTGTCTGTACACCAGTAGAATGTTGTACTGTCTATGGATTTTGAGTTGTACAATGGAGCCCTCCAACGCGAAAGGAATGCTCGTTGGCGTTCAGATGACCTTAGGTGGTCTCTTTCTGCGGGAACTCTTCGGAAACGACCCTCTGCTCACTGGTCTGAGTATTCTACTTGTTGTTGGGGGCGTTTCCGCAACCCTGCTCTCTTGACCTGGTAGCTGGATGCTCTGTATTCAGCACGGACTTAGCAAACTACCAGCGACTGTGGAGTTCAACAGAACCAGTCCACTCGAACTGTCGCACTGGCCGGCACTGACAGCTACCATCGAATCGAACGGAACCCGGATTCTCTCCGGTGGCATCGTTGCTGAGGTTTTACAGAGTACCCAGAACGATGGAACCTTGGTGAACGCGTAGTCAACCGTGTTGCTCGCCGGCATGAACGCTGAGTGGGTGTGATTAGTGATTCAGCCTAGCTATTTGTGAACGCATGACAAGTATCCTATTGTCATGCCAGAATCACCACCGAACATCCAGCCGCCAACTCCCGGCGAGATCCGCGAACTCGCCGAGCAACACCACATGAGCCTCTCAGACGACGAAGTGGCCGACTTCGCGGCGATCATCGAGGGGATGCTTGGCGGGTACGAGCGGATTGACGAACTCCCGGATCCGACACCGACCGTCCAGTACCACACGCGTGACCCCGGATACCGACCCGATGCCGAGGAGGACCCGCTCAACGCGTTCGTCCGCAAGTGTGAGGTCCCCGGTGCTGACGACGGCCCGCTGTCGGGGTACGAGGTCGGCCTGAAGGACTCCGTCTCGCTCGCGGGCGTCGAGATGACCCTCGGCTCCAAACTGTTCGAGGGCTACGTCCCCGCGACGGACGCGACGATCGTCACGCGACTGCTCGACGCGGGTGCGACGATCACCGGGAAGCTCAACATGGAGGATATGGCGCTGTCGGGGAGTGGCGAACTATCAGCCACGGGGCCAGTGCTTAATCCCCGCGACGACGACTACATCGCCGGGGGGTCCTCAAGCGGGAGTGCTGCGGCGGTCGCCACGGGCGACGTCGACGTCGCGATCGGTGGTGACCAGGGTGGGTCGATTCGAATCCCGGCAGCGTGGAGCGGGATCGTCGGCCACAAGCCCACCCACAGTCTCGTTCCCTACACCGGCGTCGCCGGCTTGGGCCGCTCGTTCGACCACGTCGGGCCGATGTGCTCGACGGTCGAAGACTGCGCACTCATGCTGGACGTTATTGCTGGTGCGGATGGCCTCGACCCTCGACAGGGTGCGGTGCCGACCCAACAGTACGGTGAGGCGTTGGGTGTCGACCCTGCAGAGATCACCGTCGGTGTCCTCCAGGAGGGGTTCGGCCACGACCAGAGCGAATCCGGCGTCGACGAGACGGTGCAGGACGCGCTCGACGAGTTCGAAGCGGCTGGCGCAGAGGTGACCGAGGTGTCGGTCCCGATGCACCTCGATGGCCTGCCGATCTGGAATGCGATCGGCCTCGAAGAGATCACCGCGACAGTGAACGCAGAGTGTGTCGGCCACTACGGGAAGGGCTTCTACGACACGCAGTTTGCCGACGCGTTCGGCCGTGCTCGGCGGGCGCAGGCAGACGACTACCTGACGACGATGAAGCTCACGCTGATCGCCGGCCAGTACCTCGCTGACGAGTACCGTGGCCACTACCACGCGAAAGGGCAGAACCTCGCGCGGAAACTCACGGCTGCGTACGACGAGGCACTCGAAGATGTCGACGTGCTCGCGATGCCGACGACGCCGCAGACCGCGCACGAAGTAGACCGCGACATCTCGCGGGTCGAAGCCATCGACCGGGCGTTGAACATGCTCCCGAATACGGCGCCGTTCGACAACACCGGCCACCCCGCGATCAGCGTCCCTGCAGGACGATCTGATGGCCTGCCGGTTGGACTGATGATGGTGGGGGAGCGATTCGACGATGCGACCACGCTCGCCAGTGCCCACGCGTTCGAGCAACACGTCGAGGTGGACCGCTAACGATCCCGTTCAACGGGGCGCCCCGGTTCGAGGGTGGTTCAGCGGTTGTACTGAATCGCGACGCTGCTGTCGCCGGTCCGGGAGCCGCAACCGTGACTCAATCGTGCGTGTTTTCGGCAATATTATTCGCGCTCGGTGTGGACGCTCTCTCATGACGCCCCTCCAGATGTTCGGAGCCAACCCGCTCGGTGGGCTCGTGCTGGCGCTCGTGATACCGCTCGTCGTCGTCGCGTTCGGGACGTACGTGGGGATGCTCATGGCGTTGCAGTCGTTCTTCGGAGCGTCCTCGTGGGACGAGGTCTCGACTGCCGAGAAGACTGAGGCCGGGGTGAGCGAGCCCGAGATCGACGACGAGTAGAGAAGGGACCGCCCGAACAGCCCAGGATCCAGAAATTCCGCCTCCCCGGAGTTGATACGGGAACCCCACGTGTAAACCGACGAATGGCGATCCGGTCCCAACTCGACGCCAGGATCCTCTCGCTGGCCATCGCGCGGATGGTCAGCGCCCTCGCGAACTCGTTCCTCGTGGTCGTCCTCCCGCTGTACATCGGCAGTCAGGCGGTGACGATGCCGTCGGTCACCGGGTCGACGGTCTCGGTGTTCGGACTCGGCATCGACGTCACGGTGGAACTCCTGATCGCGATCGTCTTGTCGCTGTTCGGGTTCCTCAACAGCCTGAGCCAGCCGATCACGGGGTCGGTGTCCGACCGGACGGGCAAGCGGAAAGTGTTCCTCCTCGTCGGGCTCGCACTCGTCGCGACGGGCAGCGCGGGCTACCTCGTCTTCACCGACTACTACCTCGTGCTTGCGATGCGCGGGCTCCAGGGCATCGGGGCGGCGTTCTCCATCCCGATCACGGTCGCGCTCGTGAACGAACTGTCCGAACAGGGCGAACGCGGTGGCAACTTCGGGCTGTTCAACACGTTCCGATTGGTCGGCTTTGGGATCGGCCCGGTGATCGCTGGCGTTGTCATCGCGGGCGGGCCGTACGTCCTCGCGGGCGTCGACGTCACCGGCTTCGACGCCGCGTTCCTCGTAGCCGTCGTCGGTGCGGCGGTCAGTTTCGGGCTGATCACGGTGCTCATCAGCGACCCCGAGCGTGCCGCGGAGTCGGCGGGCAAGGACATCTCGATCCGGGTCCGCGGCGAGGACGGCGCGCTCGACCCGGTGTTCGCGCTGGGACTCGCGACGATCGTGATGGCGCTGTCGATCGCGATCTACGCGCCGCTCGCGAACGTGATCAACGCCCGTCTCGACCAGGGCAGCTTCCTCTACTCGGTGCAGTTCGGAGCGACGGTCCTCGCGAACGTGTTCTTCCAACTCCCCCTTGGCCGCCTCAGCGACCGGTACGGTCGCCGTCCGTTCCTCCTCGGGGGATTCGTCCTGCTCGTCCCGGCGACGCTCGCGCAGGGATTCATCACCGACTCGTACCTGATGATCGCCGCGCGATTCATCCAGGGGGTCGCGATTGCGGCGGTGTTCGCGCCGTCACTCGCGCTCGCGGGCGACCTCGCGAAGGAGGGCGCCTCGGGGTCGACGCTTTCGTTGTTGACCATGGGCTTTGGCCTCGGGGTCGCCGTCGGCACGCTCATGTCGGGGTTCCTCGTCGCGTTCGGGTTCGCGGTGCCGTTCATCGTCGCCGCCGGCGGCGGCGTCGTTGGCCTCGGACTGGTCATCACGCAGGTCTCGGAACCGACCGCCTGAACGAGAGTGCCGGGGTCGTCAACTCGCCTCAAACGCCGAAATGGGCGATACAGACACCGGAGAGATGGATTCCGGTATTCGAGAACCAGAGTCAGAAGTATCAGCTCAGTATCTGTATCTTGAACTGGTGAACCTTCTATGACACAGTTCGAAACCGGCGAGCGAACGACCCTCTCGATCCGGGGCGTGACGCTCGCGAGTCTGCAACTTGCTGGCCTGTCCTTCCTCGTCCTCGCGGCCGGGTTCATGACGGTCATCATGCTCGCAGCTGCGATGGTCCCCGGCTACGACTTCGGCGGCGCGGCCATCAGTGACCTCGGCATACTCCCCGAGACGGCGGTCATATTCAACGCGTCGCTGGTGCTCGTCGGCCTGTTGAACCTCGCAGGCGGATACCTGTTCTACCGCACCCACGGGAAGCGCTGGCTCTTGACCGTCTACACGCTCGCTGGCCTCGGCGCCGTCGGCGCCGGCCTCTTTCCGCTCGACACTGGCGGCCTCCACGGGTTGTTCGCGCTACTGGCGTTCCTGTTCTTCAACGTCCAGGCGCTCGGGACGGCCACTATACTCGATGGGGCGATGTGGGCCCTCGCAGTAATCGCGGGCAGCGTGGGTCTCGTCTTCGTCGTGCTGATGGCGCTCGGCGACGCCGGCAACGCGGCGGCGTTCGGGCCGATCGGCCACGGCGGCACCGAACGAATGATCGTCTACCCCGTGATGCTCTGGCTGGTCGCCTTCGGCGGCTACCTGCTCGCAAAAGGCGAGGGGACGGAAATTCCTGGTCGACACTCTGCGTGACTCCTCCCGCTGAAACGCCGACCGGAGGAGAATCGTGCCCGTCCGAGTCCCCGAGCTCGGACCACTCTGCCCGATCGTCACCGGGACAGCGCTCCCGACCAGATACCGCTGCCGCGAGATTCCGACGATGAAGCACCCGTCGATCCACACCGTGGTCGTGCTGGTGCTCGTCGCCGTACTCGTGAGCACACCGGCCATCGCGACAGGCGCTACACAGCCTGTTCACTCGATCGACAGGGCCGCGGAGGTCCAGTCGAGCGATGTGTCCGACCGGGCCGAGCTCGAACGCTGGCTCGACGAGACGATGGCCGACCAACTCGAGCGGCACCGCGTCCCGGGTGCCTCTGTCGTCGTCGTCAAAGACGAAGAGGTGCTTCTCTCCAAGGGGTACGGCTACGCCGACCTCGAGTCCGGTCGGCAGGTCGACGCCAACGAGACCGTCTTCAGCATCGGCTCGACCGGCAAGCTCGTGACGTGGACGGCGGTGATGCAGGGTATCGAAGACGGGCGGCTGGAACGCGACAGCGACGTGAACGACTACCTGACCGACTCTGCCGTCTCCGTCCCTGACACGTATTCCGAGCCGATCACGCTCGCATACCTCGGCACCCACTCGGCGGGCTTCGAGGACTCGCTCGACGGGATGATCGTCGACGACCCCGTGGAGATCCGTCCGATCGAGGAGATTCTCGTCGAGCACCGGCCGGCCCGTGTCCGACCGCCGGACGAGTTCGTCGCCTACTCCAATTACGGGACGGCACTCGCCGGGCACGTCCTCGCCGAGCAGTCCGACACGACGTTCGTCGAGTACGTCGACGAGCGAATATTAACCCCTCTCGAGATGGACGACACCACGTACGCCCAGCCGCTCCCCGCCAACCTCGAATCGCGGCGCGCCATCGGGTACACGTACCAGGACGGAGACTACCAGGCTCACCAGCCGCTGGTCTGGACGCTGCCACCCGAGGGTGGTTCCTTCCAGACCACAGGCGCGGACATGAGCCGGTTTATGCTAGCCCATCTGAACGAGGGGTCGTACGACTCTGCACGCATCCTCGAGGCCGAGTCTGTCGAAGAGATGCACGGTCGTCAGTTCACGAAATCGCAAATCGACCCCGAACTCAACGGGATGGGCTATGGGTTCATCGAGATGGATCAAAACGGCGAGCGGATTGTCGGGCACTGGGGTGACATGCCCCGATTCAAGAGTCTACTCGCGCTCTTTCCCGACCGTGACGTCGGCCTGTTCGTCGTGTACAATGCACCAGGTGATGGCCCCGGTCGCTTCGAGCTCCTCGACGAGTTTACCGACCGGTACTACCCGAATTCGGACGAACCGGTCGTGGACCCCCCGGAAGGAGCCGCCGACAGAGCCCGATCACTGACCGGTGACTACCAATCGCTGACGGTCTCGGAGTCCTCCTGGCAGCGGATCCTCGGCGTGATGACTCGAACCTACACGGTTGGGGCAACCGACGACGGCTATCTCACGACTACTCGACTCGGTGAGGGGACGCGTCGGTGGGTCGAGGTCCAACCTGGCGTCTATCAAGAGAGTGGCGGTGACGAACGGCCCGTCTTCCAGTTCAACGAGGACGGCAGAGGGACGCATCTGTTCCGTGGGGCGTTCGGGCCGGCGACCTACGAGCGCGTCCCGTGGTATGAATCGCTGGCCGTCCTGCAGGGCGTGCTCGCCGTGGGAGTGCTGGCGTTCGTCTCGGTACTCCTGCTGTGGCTCGGTGCGCCGCTGTGGCGGCGGCTGCGTGACCGCGCTGGACCGAGCGACAGCGAGCGACTCGCTCGGGGGCTCCTCGGTGTCGTGAGTCTCCTGTGGCTGGTGGTGCTGGTCATCTTCCTGCTTGCCTGGATCAACTTCAACGCGGAGGTCGCCTCACCGTCACTCGCCCTCCAGACCGGGATGATACTCCGGTACGTCGCACTCCTCGGCACAGCCGGTGCCGTCGTCGCGGCGGGATTCGTCTGGCGTGACGGCTACTGGAATACGCCACTCAGAGTTCACTACACGGGAGCAACTCTCCTCGCGATCCTAGTGGCCTGGCAGCTGTATCTGCTCCGCGTCCTGCCCCTCTAGAAGGACAAAAACTTGATATGTTTGTCAAGAAATAGATTTGCCACTGGAGCATCGATCAATGACCCAGCAGAGGATTCGGGATGTAGTGGACGCTCACCCCGTTGCAACGTTCTTCGTCCTGGCGTACGCGTTCTCCTGGATTGGGTGGTTCCCGGCCGTCATTGGGATGGCGGAACCGATTCGGACGCTCAGTTTCGTCGCCGGGGGGTTCGGCCCGGCTCTCGCCGGTGCGGTGGTGACGTGGCTTGACGGCGAGTCCGTCCGTGAGTGGGCTCGACAGATCGTTCGCTGGCGTGTTCCAGCGCGGTGGTACCTCGCTGCGTTCCTCCTCCCGCTGGTCGTCGTCGGCCTGGCGAGCGTGGCTATCGTCTTCTTCAGCGTCAACGTCGACCTTGCGGTGCTGCCCGGACGGGTCGCCCTCGTTCTGGGGTCGTACGTCTTCGTCGCGCTGATCGGCGGAGGAAACGAGGAACCAGGTTGGCGAGGGTTCGCTCTCCCGAGGCTCGAGGCGCAATACGCTCCAATCCCGGCCACACTCATTCTAGGTGTGGTCTGGGCGTTCTGGCACCTTCCCCAGCTGGTCGCGGACCCGAACACCGTCTACAGCTTCGCGTGGCTCGTCGACGAGATCCCCGGAATCGCCCTTCGCGTCGTCAACATCGTGGGATTCGCGTTCCTCCTGACGTGGATCTACAACGGAACGGAGAGTGTTCTGCTCGCGTTGCTTCTGCACGCGGGTATCAACACGGCCAACAGCACCCTCGTCCCGCTTCCGGTCGAATCGATCACTGGCGAGAACTTCATGACGGTACTGATCGCCGTCGACATTGCAGTCTGGGTCGTTGCCATCGTGCTTATCATCGCGACCCGTGGACGGCTGGGCTACGATACTCACCGGAGCAGTGCCAGTCGACAAGCACCCCGCTAACGCTTCGGTTTAGACGGGGTCGTCGCTGCACGTGACCGTGGAGTGGAGAGCCCCATCGGGTCGGATGACGATCTCGATGTCGGTCGATTGGGTACCAGCCGAACACTGAGCCACGCCAACGCCCCGAACAGTCTGGGGGGCGCCGTCTTGCAGCACGAAGTACACAACCGTCGCGTTCGGGGGGGCGTCTTCCAGTGTCGCACTGATGCCGTTTGCCGGCCCCACTTGGAACTCTCTCGTCAACTCCGCCGAGTCCGTCGTGGCGATCGCAGTCGCGTTTCTCAGTCCCTCTCGAGGCAGAGCGTCGAACGACGACACGTCGAACCGCTGCGTCGAGCCGCTCTCGTAGGTGACTGTGAGCCCTTCGACCGCTGCGGGAATCGTGGTCACCCTGACGACGTGGCTCTCGTTGTACTCATTCGAAATGTCGATCGAAACGGTATGCTGTGGCGCATCGGGTGTTCCGTCCCCGGGAACTGCGCCACAGCCCGCAAGCACGACGAGGATCGCCACGGTAGCGTAGAGGGCTCGAACCATACATCCAATCTCAGATGAAAGGTTAGAACCGCGTCGATTCGGACAGGTCGATCCTGTGTCGTGACAGTCCCTCTTTGTCGGCAATAGGCGTTGGTTTCAGAACCAAGGGCTGGGTCGACCCTGGTCAGTGCCTCCGATGGGCGATCTGACTCAATACCTCCCTGAGGTTGGTCGCCCTCTGTGAGGAATTCACTCTGCCCGCTGTTCTCGCAGGTTCGTGCTGAGCATATCGAGGAGCCGAGCAACTGCGTCGTCTGCCTCCTCCATCGTCGCGACGCGACAGTCGAGATCGGTGAACACTAGCCGGACAACCACGTCTTGGGTCGGATCAGCGGCCTGCAGCGCCCCAGCGTAGGCGAGTAGGTGTGGCTCGTGGTGAGCCATCCGGGCCTCGATAAATTCGTCGGCGTCTTGGGATCCGGCGCGGTCAGTCTTGTAATCGAACACGTGGTAGGTGTTGTCGGTGACGGCGAAGTGGTCGATCTCGCCACCGAGATCGACGCGGTCGACACCGCGTTCGCCGCCGTCGATCTCCACGTCGAGTCGGTACTCGTCGTATCGGGCGAGGACATCCCCGTCGACTCCCGCGAGCACCTCGTCGATTCGTGTCCGAGCCGAGACGGCAGTCTGCGCAGCAACTTCGATCGCGTCGTCGATGCCCTCCTCGTCGACGGCCACCGGTTCGTCGTGTCCAGCGAGGACTTCTCGCGCGAAGTCGGGCACACGGTCACCCGGTGGCTGGACCTCGCACAAGCGGTTGAGGAGTTCCCCGTACGCGGTCGGTGGAAGGTCGCCTGGCGTAGATGTTGGCGTAGACTCACCGTCCGCTTCCCTGTGCTGGGTAGTGTCCCCTGTATCGGTCGCGATGATCCGATCACCGTGTCGCGCTAGCGTCATCTCCCCCTGCTGAAGAGCCGTACAGTTACTCGGCGACAGATCTAGTACTGTTGGCCCGGTGACCGTGACACCGTCGACGAACCCGTCGAGGCCCAGGTCTGGCTCCGATGCGGGCGGATCGTAAGACGCCGTCACCGGCGGGAGTCGAACGGTGATCGTGCCGACCTCGGACTCTCCTGTACGCTCGTACGGAAGCGGGCGCTGATAAGCGCCCTCGTGGCGAAGCCCCTCGACGACAGCTACCGCCCCATCTGTCCCCGGACAGCCGACGCTATCCAGCGATTCACCAGAGCCGTAGATACGAAAGGTGAGTTTTGGAACTGACTACTTGTGAATTTAATAATATATACCGGTTGGAACCCACCAATCAATACTACTAGATCCAATATATTCAGAATCAAACGCATCCAATTTTTGACGCATCTGATCAATATCACCCCACGATTCTCCAAACACTGTCGCATCTTCTATTTCATGAAATTCAATTCGATTTCGCTGGTCAGTATGTGTGTATATAATCGACTCTTCCGGGGGTTCCGACTGATACCATGACGGTCCTTCAACTTCGAATGCGACATTTTCCGCTACAATATGTGGTTGAATATTTGAGTCCTGAATCTTGTTAAACATAAGTGTCTCATCACCGTAGGTATTATTGAAGAATTCAGTTTGATCTTCAATTGTGTATACTTCTATGTCCAAGAAATTCTTCTCATTTTGGCACACTACAAAGAACTCGGTTGACTCTCTTGTCGGATCGACTCTTGGTTCTTCTAGCTCCCGGACTTCTTTGTTAACTTTCTCAAGATCAACTATCCCAGACAATTGAGTTACAATTTTATGCCAGAGAATTCCTTTTAATTTACCTTCGGTTGTTGAAGGTGGCCCGTATTTTGATAAACTATTAGCAAGTCTGTCACTGTCAATCTCAGTCTCTATTGCTGAATAAATCCGCTCCGAGGTGCGATCGGCTATCACTGAGAGAACATCAGATACTTCATCTTCTGATCGGAACCGGTCAGCGGTATCTGATGGAAAGAAGTTCACCCAATTAATTTCTGACCCCATTAGTGGATGGATGTGAAATTGGAGATGTTCGGGTAACGGTTCTTCAAAGCCAATTTCCTCAAAATAGTCTTCTGAAAGAGCTTCGCGTTCTCCCCACCAAGACGGAGTCTTTTGTTTCACCAGTTCATCTACTAAGCGTTCGTTCATAGTAGGGAGTCAACAGAGGACCGAATAAGTCTAAGGGCTTTCATACGATACTCATAGGTTCACTCATTTGCCAAAATATGGCTCGTTCGACTCAGACAGAGCGGAGCACTTAAAGAATCTAATAGATTTTCCAGAGTTGTATCTGTGTAAAACGGTGGGCGTGGATAGGGTTATCCTCAATGCCTTGTGGAAATCTTTGAGAAAATGTGCAAGGCCGAAACTTAGTACCCACTAATTTTCTGAGACTACCTTGAAAATTGACCCAATGACAGAAAATGTCTTTCCATTATTTTTCGTGATGTGTAACTTCTCGTGTTCAGTAACAATCTCACTTACTCCAGAATATACTCTGGCCTTCCCTCGGTCGTTCATAATCTCAACTACCATGTGTTTCAAACCATCAATTTGATTATTTAACCCTACTCATAAATTTGAATAATCAATTTCACCCATACAGACAGAATAATTCCAATTCCATGACTAAAATGACAAGAGTTACACCGTGGTCCACGCGAGAGGACGAGAATTAACAATTATCTTGATAGTTCCCTCATTCGTAGTAAGTTCGGACCCCGACTATGTCGGTCAAGAGATCTTCTAATGACAGGCCTGGCGGCAACGAGACCATCGCCCCGGTCCGTAAAGGGACCATCACCGTCACCTCAGTCATGTTCCCAACGCCAGTTGCCCGCGCTCTCGGTTGGGGCCACAAGGTCCTCACGCTCCCGTTGTAATCCTGCGCACTCACGTCCTGCTCGTACCACGTTATCCCAGTCTCCGCTGCCGCGTCGGCCATCCGGTCCGTGTGCGCTGTTCGCCCCGATCCTTCGTCACTAATTCTTAGACAGGATTTTGAGCGAGACAGGATGTCGGGTAGTTCGCCTAAGCCAGTTGAATGAAGGCGAGTTGGAAGACAGCAACCAACCGATCTTGCTAATGACTCGCTTTAGTCGTTATTTTTCAGGGAGATCTACGTGATATAACTCCAGTGTCGTGTTCTCTGCTAACTCGGTGTCGAAGTCGTGTGCCTCTCCACGTGCTGCTGGCGAGACCGACTCATCGAGTGCCCCCGTGAGTTCGTATAACCGCTTCCAGGCCAGTTGATCCTCATACCGGTCCGCGTTCGGGTGTGACGTTTGGAACACTGCTTCGGATGCGACGATGATCAGCTTTCGCTTCATACGACTCGCTGCGACGTTGAATCGGTACGGGCTGAGCAGGAACTCGCTCAACTGATTCACGTACCCTGGATCGCTCGCGACCATCGACATCAGGATCAGGTCTCGCTCTCCGCCCTGGAACTTCTCGACGGTCTGAGCTTGAACGACGTCGTCGAGCGTTCCCTGCAGTTTGTCTCGCTGGGCGGTGAAGGGAACTACAACACCGGCGGAGATCTTACCCCCAGCGAGATCCTCGTCGGCGGGCGGTACAACGTCGAATTCGTCGAGTACTGCTTCAGTGATCGCACGCTCAATGTCGCTCGACCGCTCATCGCGTTCGCCGGAGTGCACGACGACCGAAACCCATTCATCAGGATTGGCGACTTCCCGAACCAGATCGTTGTCGGTGTCGATGGACGGGATCGGTTCTCTGTCGTCGAGGCCGCCGAGTTCGATGCCGTCCTTTTCGTAGAACAACTCTGTGAGGAGGTTGGCGACGGGTTGGGGAAGTCGGAAGGAGTCCTCAAGCGGATAGATAGGAAGTACTGCCTCCTCCTGCTCCTTCGGACCAAGGCCAACGTCAAGTTCCGGCGATTGCCGCTCAATGTACTCCATCTCAGTGATGTCCCCTTTCAAGAACCGAACGAAGTCGAGCGCCGAAAGGAACGGAACCGTGTCCTCGATCGTCTCGCGCGTCTCCGACTCCCAGTCGTGGGTCCGGATCGGTTGCATCTGTCGGTGATCGCCGGCGAGCATCAGTTGACCGTCCTCGTGCGCGAACGCGCCCACCAGGAACAGTAGGGGGAGATCCATCATACTCGCCTCGTCGACGACTGTGAGATCGAAGAGATCGCTGTCGCCCTCCTCGATCAACTCCCAGACGCTCGGGTCGTAGTCTTCGTCTCCCTGGCGATCGAGGTCCTCGACATCGAGCAGGAGCGGAGCGATCTTGTCGACTGCACCTCGGATCGATGTCGGCGGGCCGAACAGGACGAACTGCGTGGGATCATCGTCTTCGGCCTCAAGGACGAATTGCTCGTAGAGATGGCGAAGGCGGCCCTCCCCTTCCTCGTGATGATACGCAATATGCTCCACTAATTGATCATCGTCGCGTCGATCATATGGGTCAGCCTCGTCAGGAAGAGAGCTCGGCCGAACGCGGACGAGCTTCATCTTGTCAAAACAGTCGTCATCGCGGCAGTCGGCGGCGACTGTGCAGACTTTTTCGAACAGTTCGTCAACGGCATCGTGCGAGAGCGCCGATACGGCCGCCGTGAATGGATTGTCGTCCTTTTCAAACGCGTAGGCGCGGCCCAAGACGGCCGGTGAGGTGGTGTAGCTCGTTTTGCCTGTCCCTGGGGGCCCTTGGACAATGACGAGTTGTTGACCGGTCTCTCGAATGAACCGCCGCTGTGGCTCGTTTGGTTCGAAATCTATCGACTCCGCCTCGACAAATTTTGACTCGATGAAACTCTCAGGCTCTCCCTCGATGAGGTCGGCGGCACAGAAGTCTGTCTCGAGGTCGGCTCGCGCTCCTGTGAGAAGGTCGTTCAGCCAGTGGAGAACGTGGTTGGAATCGCTTCTCTGGAGGGCTCTGCCGCAATGGTAGCTGACGACGTCATCGTGAGCAGGGTCGAGAATGAACGCGGCATCCTCGTCGATCACTACACGCGTCCGATCATAATCGTTCTTGAACACACGCCGTGTGTCCAGGTCGACGTCCGAACGGGGGAGGTAGCGGTGGTGGCTGTGGAGGTAGTCGTATCCCCCGCTCGGCCAGTGATCCCAGCCGTTCCATGGAGCTGAGACGGTGATCGAACCATCACTACTGATCGATTCGATATGTACGAGCGGCATCCGTGCGATGTCGCTGGCACGGTTCACGCCCACCTCGACAGGTGGATCCTGAGAGTCGTCAACGGGGGTCATTACGACCCAGTCTCCCTCAGAAATACTGCTTTCGGTGTACTCGGCGTCGTCGTCACCGGGTATCCAGAGTTGACCTTCGATCGCGTGTGTCTCGTCATCCACCTCTGGTTCACTGGTACACCGGAAGAGCACCGAACGCCCTTCGCGTGCACGATACGGGATTGATTGCCTCCATTCTCGCCGGAGTTGGCGGTCCTTCGCCCCGAACTCTAAGTCCATGTATTCCTTGGCAGTAAGCGCCAACTCAACACCGGTGAACTCGAGTTCGAGTAGTCGGTCGATGGGTAGCGGGCGTTTCGGTGTCCCCGAGTTCTTCGACCACTCGGAGATCGACGCCTCGATATGTTCCACTCCCTCGGCCATCTTTTCGGCCAGAGCGCGAAGATGCTGCGTATTGATCCGCGGTCCGTTGCCATCGCCTGTGTGACGGAAGTGCCGGATCATCTCTTGAAGGGTCTGTGGGTCCTCTTCGTCGTCGAACGCGTCCGGGTCGATCCAGTCCGTATCGAGGACGTCGAACGCTGCCCAGAGATACTCCAGTGGGATCGTGTCGGTGTGGCGGTGGGCGAAGGGGAACTGGTCGGAGTAATTCTCTCCCTCACTGACCGACTTGAGTCCGTTCTCCAAGTCGAACGAGACTCGCTGCGACAGGTCGAACTCGACCGCGCTGTCGAACAGATGCTCTCCGAAGAATTTGTTGAGTGGAAGGGATGTTTCCCCCTCTACCTCGTGCCACCAGCTAAAGTCTAGACTTTCGCCTTCGTCGGTTCGATAGTCTGGAGGTCCGGCTTCAAAGTCGGGGTCAGGCCTTTCGAACTGCTCTATCGTCTGGATTAGTCCAAATCCGAGGAACCGTAACAGGTGACGAGAGACGAACTCCTCCTGCAGCACGGAAACCATCTCCTGGTCGATATCCTGTTCACCGATTTCAGACCGCAGTCCGAGGAGCGTCCGTAGCGCCTCGAACTCCTCACCGTGCTCCGCATGTCGTTTCGCAGCACGGGTCAACGACTGCCGTTGAGTCGGACTGTAGAGGTAAATATGGACGAACCCGGGGACCTCAAATTGTGTATCCTCGTCTCCCAATTCGACACCGTTGGGCGCCACCTGCCGGATCGCGTCGATTAACCCATCGCTGTCCTCTCCGCCTCTGAGAAATCTCCGAAGGAGTCTACGCTCTGTTTCGTCCTTATCATCCACCGTGGCGTGTTCAGCGTCGCTGTGAATTGCCCCGGGAAGATCATCAGTGATCGCCGACACGTATCGAGCACTCTTACTGCCGGATTGGTGATTCGTGACGTATCCTCCTAACAGCGAGATACGTTCACGAATGGTGTCCTCCTGGACGTACAAGTAGACCCTTATGAGCGATCGGTTGGGATACGAGACCAGAAAACCGGGGAGTGGAGAGTCTTCGGGCTCACCAGCTGGGAGATTGTATCCGCTGTCCGGGATCATATTCGCTTCGGATGGACGGTTCCGCCCTCCTTCCGTTGAGAAGATATCCGCAGCGATCGCGTATCGTTCCAAGTCTTTGAGTCCCACGTCATCACGGATACTGGAAAACAGTTCCTCGTCCCGGATACGGACCTGATCCGAGGTCCGCCGGTTGGGATAGATGTACTGGTGTTGTTTCCCTCTCTTTGTGAACTTCCCGTAGTCGACTAACTCTCCGAGGTCACCGAGTGTCTCGACACCTTCGTCGTGAAGATCTTCCTGTGTGCCTTCCGGAAAGCCAAGTAGTTCGAGGCCGTCTTCTTCGACGGCACGTGTATAACAGACATCGTGGAAGTCGCACCCGGAACACCTTCGGGACATCCGGTTCGTCATGTCCCATGCGTCAACCTTCTCGACGTCGTCAGCATCACCGCTTTCCGTCGACTCGAAGAGGATCTGATCGAGGCGACCACCATCTCGAAGTAGCATCTCGATATCCGTCTCCGTTGGGCCGAGTTCAAACTCCTCCAAACCGCTATATCCCCGCTCGGTAATGGCATTCGACCTAGTAACTACACGCCCCTCAAAAGAGACGGTCCCCGAGATCTCTTCATCTCGATCAGTTGCCTGCCGCAGAAGGATGCTGTAACAAGCTGCCTGCACGAGGTGGTGGGTCTGTCGCTCTTTGGAGGACTTCACCTCAAGGATGTCGACGACGATCTCACTCGAACTGCCGGAGGAATCCGATCTGATGACGATGATGTCCGACTTTCCGGCGAGTTCCCACGCGCCTATCTGTCCGGAGAGGTGCGCCTGTGAACAGACAATCGTATAATCGTCCGAATGGCGTTGCGCCTCCTTGATGAGTTCGAGGACGTCCTCGATCCCGGTATCCCAGGGAGACCTCGATTGAGACAGGTCCTCCCATGTTTCGTCGAACGTGGCCGATTCGGGTTCCTCTTCAGGTACGCCGACCGATTTGTGGACCAGTCGCTGCTCCAACAACTCCGTTAATTGCTCCTCTTCGAAACGAGTCCCGGTTTCTGCATAGAGGGGGCTGAGGAGCGACTTATCGAATCGGCCGTCCCCGAACAGGTCGTCGGCCAGATACTCCCACGCGAGATATTGATCGCACCGCTCTAATTTCACAAATGATCCAAGCTTTGTCGGGCTCACTGGCCCGAGGTCCGCCCTGAGATCTGTAATCGAGACCATAGGATTTCGCCGAAGTGTAGTGTGTTAAATCATGTCATGTGATATGAACTCTAAACACGAACTATCGGATTCAATCGATCTCAAGGGCGCAGTCAATTCCTCCTGATCCCGATCAGCCTTCGTACGGCGTCGCCGTATCGAGGAGGTTGGCGAAGTAGTCTTTCGTCGAGAGAGTCGACTCGTTCCCGACGAGGACGAGGTCCTGCCCAGCGGACAGAAGTTCGTAGAGGATCGCAGGCGAGTCGAGCGGGGAGCGAACAATGTTCGCCGCGTTCGATACGGCGAAACTCACGAGTGCGGTCCCGTTACACCTTCCTGAGAGAGCTTCCGGCCGTCGAACGGGAACGTCGATATCAGCCTCCGCAAGTTTCTGTTTAATCGCCGTTGCGTGCGCTTCGAACGGAGTCACAACAACGTCGACATCATCCGATTCTACGACTTGTGAGACGATCCGCTCGGCGATGGAGTTTGTCAGTAGTGCCCTATTGAACTGCGGGAGTTCGGCCGCATCCGCCCGGACGATGATCTCGTGGTCGTTCGTTCGTTCACCCTCGATGTCGCCTGACTCGATGAGATACAGGCTCATGTCGTCGATGAGGACGACCGATTGCTCAGACAGTTTCGTCGCGTCAAGGGAGAGTCGCTGTTGGAACAGTTCCTGTGCCTCGATCGGACTCACGGGCGTATCGGTCACGTCGAAGACTAGTCGACGTGCGGCGTGTTCGGCTTTGACCGTCGTCGTCAGCTCAACCGAATCAAGCGCTGTTTCCTCGTCCCCGTCGATCGAAAGGAACGTCACGTCGCCGTCGATTGCCTCCCAGGGCCCGTCGGGATACAGAGACTGAATCGCCGGTGGAGCTTCGCCGGAGAGTTGGAGACTTACCGCCTCTTCGCTCGGGAACGACCGATACTGGTTGAACGCCTGCACGAAGTACGACCGATCTAATCCCGCGTCGGTCGCCTCCGAACTTACCATCGTCGGCCCACCGCGTCGTGTGTCGCCGACGATGACCACACGGTCAGCGAGGTCACTCAGGAAGTGGAACTCAGGTTCGGTGATCTGTTCGCCACCGAGAATGACGACGACGTCAAAGTACTGCTCCGAGTGGTCGCGTCGGGTTGGATCGTCCGCGTCCTTGTAGTCGCCCTCTGCGAGTCTGTGGAAGAACTCAGAGATCCCGTCGGGTCCAGTGTCACTCATCGCGACGTGTGTCGAGGAGACGAGTGACCGGGCCTCGCCGATCTTCGTCTGTATCTCGTGGTAGGTGTCGTCCGAGTCGATCACGGAGTCGCCGCCGCCGGTTCCATCGAGGCGGTAATGTGGCCCGGTCGGTTGGGCAGCGACCGCCGTCTCTACGAGTTCGGGAGTCGATCCGAGAACCAATGCACGCGAGGCGGGTTCTGGAATATCGACGTCAGTCGAGTCGGGAAACGGATACGACGCCGTAACCAGGGACCCTACCAACTCGGCTAGTTTCTCGGCGCGATTCCGATGGATCGGGAGGTCGACGAACACCGACTCTCTGTCGAGGTAGTCGACGACGTCCGTTACGTCGACCCCGTCCATCTCCGAATCTCCCCCGAACTGACCGTCGTCGAACCCCGGCGCGATCCCTCGCCGTTCCGCGAAGTCCAGATACGGGAGAAGCTTCCGATCGACGGACTCGGGAGCGAACCGATAGAGCGCCTCGAACGACGCATTGGAGCCTAAGACGTCCGCTAAAGCAAGCGCGGAGGACTCCGGTTTGAACAGAAATGCACCATCCGATTCGCCGTAGTACGTCGCCCTCGCGGACAGGGATCCGTCGTCCGACTGTAGTGTGACCGAGTCACCGGGTTTGAAGGCGGGGACTACCACGACGTCGCTCTCGAAGCGGAGTACCGTCCCCGCTGCGGCGGCCCCGACACAGTTCAACGACGGAATCAGGAACCCAGAGTTGTGGAGGAGTTCACGATCAAACTGTTCGAGGACCTGAGTTGCCGTCCGGCGCGCGCGCCGCTCCGTACGGAACGCATTTCGGTGTCGATTGTAGTAGGCGGTCTGCTCGGAGTCGCGATACTGGAGTCGCTGTTCGCAGTCATCGAACCGGGAACACTCTGTTGTGACTTCTCCGCCGTCAAGTTCGTAACACGGCCATCGGCGTTCGTTCTGACAGTGGAAAGTACAAGCCGGCGCGAGAGCGTCGTCAGGGCCGGAGATCCATTCGTCGACGGCGAACTGGCAGCCCTCACAGTCGCGGTTGTACGGCGACGACGGCGCGGAAAGGGCGCTTCCGGAGACGGCCTCGTTCCGCAGTTTGAGGAACTCTCCGACGTCCTTCGGTTCGAGGTCGACGGATTCGAATCGAACGGTACCGTCGGACGTATTCGGGTAGATGAGCACACCGGGTGGTGCATCATCGATCGCGTCGGTCAACGATTCTCCCTCCTCCAACGACTCGAGAAGCAGCGCGAACGTGTACAACCGAACCTGATGCGAATGCTTCCAGACCGTCTGCTCGTCCGGGTCACGGGTCGATTTAATGTCGTACGGCGTCCCATCGACGAGGAGGTCGACCCTACCAGCGTAGCCGTATGCCTCGTTCAGGAACTCCTCGGTCGCGAGTTCGTCGGCGTCGGTCACCAGTGACTGGAACTCCGTATCGGTGAACAGTACCGTCAGTGTCTCGACGATGTGTTCTCTGACTGTGAGTCCCGCGCCGGAGAGCACGAGCAGGGCTTGCCGAAAGCCAAACTCTTCCTCGAGAACCTGCTTACAGAACTGTTCAATGTTATCCTCCGTCCATGCGGCTGACTCGAACCGGTCAAGATGGTTCTCGACGGCGCGTTCGGCGATCCGATGGATCGCGTCGCCACGGAGGATAGACTGCTGATGGTGGGGCGGATTCGAGTACCGGTCTCCGGTGTAGACGTTCTTCACGTAGCGGAGGTAGTTCTCCCGCTGACAGTTTTCCTGCGTCCGAAGTCGGGACTTGCTGACGAGCTGCGCCGGATCCCGTATCGCTACGGAGGTGACGTTGAGATAGAGGTCCGCCTCGCTCGCCGCCGATCGGTTCGGCACGGCCCGAACAAGGACTTCCTCGCCTCTCTGAAGCGGTTTCCCGGTCCCGTCTTCAAGTTCCATCGGGAGGCCGAGAGAGTCCAGAACCGGGTCGTCAGTCTTGTCAATCAGGCTCTTGAGCGGTTTAACGGTCGGAGGCGAACTCCAAAAGGAGAGAGCAACCGATTCATCGGTCGACTGTCGGGGGTCGTCGATCATGTACAGGCTCTTCATTCCGTTTCCCTCTGTGCCGGGGATTCGATTGCTCTGGATCCTGCATCGAACGGTTAACTCTTCACCTAACTCGGCTTCTGGTCGATCGAGTACATCTGCTATGTCGTGAATCATCGAGTCGAAAACACCTCCGCCAGCAGACGGCGGTTAAGCGTCGCTTCCTGCTGACTCGCCCCCCGGACGCACACGCCGCCATCAGTCTTCAGGCAGTCGGGACAAGCCGTGATACACTGCACCGTTAGTTCCTCCAGTCGCTCGCCGATCTCCGCGATGTCCCGCCGCCCGCTATCGCTCGCGAACTGTTCGTACGTCGCACGTATCGATGGGTCTCTGAATACGTGCCTGTCGAGGTGAAGCGCGAGGTCGGCCGGTCGGGGTGTGCGCCCGATTTCCGATTCGACTGTCGAGTACTCTGCTGCGATGTACGAGTAGAACCGCGCCAACTCGCGTGTCTCGAACAGTAACTGTACGCGCTGATCAACGTGTGAATGGAGATCGTCGAGCGAGTAGGCATCCTGCTCTGGGACCAGACCGTCGATAGTCTCCTCGACAAGTTCCCGAAACTGCGATCGGTTGTTCCGGTGAAGGTCGTAGAGCGACCCGTCGGGATAGCGTCCAAGGAGGTCGATCGTCGCTGTGTCCGCCATCGCAGAGTGACAGTGCCCCTGTTCTGCGAGTCCGGAGTCGACACCGATCTCTGTGCGGTCATCAAGCCGACGTGAAACCTCCTTCGCGATGCCTGCACCACCTTGTATGGGGTCGTAGACCGCGATTCGAGCGGCGTCACCACCGTTTGCCTGAAAGTTGACGTCGTACCACAGTTCGAAGGCCGTCCCCGACCCTGTGAGTTTGTTCGCCCACCCTGAGAGCGCGTGTTCTGCGGAGTGGACGACGACGTCCTCGGCGAAGTCGAGTAAGTAGTCGTCGTTTCGACACAGCGCGAGGATCCGAGCGACTTTCTCCGTATGCGCCTCCAATATCTCCAAGATCGCGGAGTTCTCCGCGGAGTCGTGACCGAGGAGACGAAGTCGCGTACTGGTCTCCGAGGGGAGAAGCCGTTCAACTGAGTGTACCAGTTTCGACCCTGAAAGCGGAAACACCCCCTGTTCGTTGTCCTGATCCACTCGCTGCCAGAAGTCCGCTCCGAGGAGGTGTTCTACCAGCGGTCGGACTTGGTAGGTATGATCGAGTGCCTCCTCTTGGAAGAACAACTCCTCCCAAACGAGCGAATGAAGGAACGCGAACTGGAGATCCCGCCGAAGGTGGCCGTCAGACTCGAGGATGTCCTCGATCGTATCCCGGAGCGTTGGGCGATCTATCTCAAACGTGAGCAGTTGGCTTCGCTCTTTGCTTCCGATGAAGGCCGTTCGTCCGTCGTTCTCCTCCCGGTAGCGCATGATCCCAGACTCGACGCGGGTTGATTTCATCGGGTAGAGCGTGAGCAGCGACGCGTAGTAGCAGCGCATGAATCGATGATCGTCGTAGAACCGGTACCCAGAGACGAGATCGCTGTCCGTGACCGGCGTTGTTGATTCCTCGAAGTTGTCGACTGCGTGTTTGAACCACAAGTAGTTGGTCGTCGGATCCGACGAGAGACTGCGAGTGGTTCCTGGCGGCGATCCGGTCCAGACGATCCCCTTGTCGACTACCCAGACGTAGTCTGGATCGTCACTAGAGAGACGCTCGACGTTCATCGCCCGGGGCGTATAGACAGTGACGTTGTCGGGATCGAACTCGAGTTCGGTATACGCGACATCGTCGACTGAGCCGAGGAGTTCGGTCAGCGGTATCGAGTCCGACCACTCGAACATCGGGCCAACGTCCGCATGGCCGATCTCGGTGTCGTGATGCCAGGCCCCGCGCCAGAGGTAGAAGCCCCCCCAGCGCCGTTTGTACCCACCTGGGAGGAAGTTATTGAGCATCTGGTTGATGTTCTCCTGTGCGAGACTCTCATTCTCCACAGAGTCGAGTATCGTTATTGATCCGCCGACCTCCTCAGAGATGAACGTCTCCGGGATCACGAACGGACTCCGGGCCACCGGGTCGAGTCCGTAGATATTCGGAAGTGACAGGAAATCGAATCCGGTTCGATCCAACACCTGCAAATGTTGTTTGATTCCTTGGAGGCGACCTACCCGTTCATCGAGAGTCAGTGACCGGTCGGACGAGTCCTCTCCGGGGCCGCGTGCATCGTCTGTCATCGTTCCTCCTGAAGTCGCTGAAGTAGTGATTCCAATTCGGGGGTGGTACCGTTCTGTTTCTGCTTGATCGCCCGTCGGAAGAACTTCCAATACGGGTCCTCACTTTCGCCGACGGGAGCATCGAGAAGTTCGCTATATCGGTCGAACTCGTCGAGAACCTGTTGTACCTCCTTGCTATCCGCGTCGAACGCCCGGTTCAGCCACTGTCGGATCGGTTGGCGATGCCGCTCGAACTGATCGCGAAGGTAATCGACGTCGGGACCCGGACCGTATTGGCTGGTCGAGAATCCGCTGAACAGTTTCCGCGCATTGGTTCCGTCTGTGACGTTGAAGTAGTCGATCACAGCTGCAGTCATGTGCTCGGCCCGAACGAACCGGTTCTCCTCATCGAGTGGAATCTCGAGGTGCTCGTCCCGAGGGTCGCTCAGATAGTTGGAGTGGTGGAAGTAGTAGGAGTCGGTCGGTGTCGACCCGAGGACCACGACCGTGACAGGTTCGTCCTCAGCGTCGCGTCCGCCGCGGCCCTTCCGCTGGAGGAACCCCGGGACGTTACGCGGCGCTCGGTACTGGAACGTCCCGATGATACTGGGATGGTCGAACCCGACCTCGAGCGCACTCGTCGAGATGAGTTGGTCCCACTCATCGCCGAGAGGGCGGTCCTCTCCGGCATGCTGTGTGCGGCCGCTTTTGTGGATCCCGACGGTCATTGACTGGAGGTCCAACCGCTCGTCCCTCATCGTCCACCAGCACTCGCCGTCCTCGTAGACTGGGCACGGATTCACGTTCGGATCGGGAACAACCGATTCGCACACTGCCGTCTCCTCGTACTCATCGTCGGTCCCCTGTTGAAATCTGTCCGACGGACAGTCCGGATTGTTCCCCCGTGTGTTGAGGAGGGCGTCGGGGATCCGGTACTTGAACAGCCCCTTTTCTTCGGCATCCTGCACGTAGCCGCCGAGTCGACTCACCGAGTCGATCGAGTCGACAAACCCGAGGATCCGGTCCTTGTCGTTGTCGAGTCCCTCGCGACTTCCGGCGCGTTCCTTCCGCATGGTGTGGTGGAAGGCGAACGCGATCTGGATCATACAGGAGAGGTTCGTCGCCGTTGAGGTGGTCATCTCTGTCCACTCCTCGCGCGGTTTGAACACGGAGTCGCCTATCGGGATCTGAACGTCACGCGGGTCGGTCGCCTTGACGAAGACGAAGTGCTCTCGACCGAGTGTGGTCTTCTCGTCCTTCCGTGGTTTGACCCGGTTGACGGCTTCGGACTCGACATCGAAGATCCCGCTTGTGAACGACTCCGCGTTCTCAATCGTCGCGCTCGATGCGACTAACGTCGGGGATTGGTTCCGTCCCCTGTGTCGAAGCGCCTGCTTGAACCGTCGAACGACGTTCGCGACGTTCATGCCGGCCTGATCAGTGTAGATGTGGACCTCGTCGAGGACGAGGAACTTCGGCGGGGACTGTGCGGACCAAAAGGCGTCATCGCCGTAGTGATCCATCAGCCGCCGATGGAGAGAACTCTGTGTCGTCACGATGATGTCGGCCGGTTCGGACCGATCGACTGTCGCATACCGGATCTCGTGGCGGTCGGACTGCTGACAGACGAAGTGGGTGTTCTCGTAACCCTCCGGGACAGCCAGTTCGCCGTCACAGTACGGACAGGGGAGCGTCACGTCGTCGCGACCGCCGTGCTGGATACCGATCGTCAGGTCCGAGGACTCGAACGGCCCGTCGATTCCACTTCCGAGTCGGTTGAGCTCGGTGATGTAGTCGAACGCGCGCTCAAACTGATTGTCACAGAGGTCACGTCGGGGGTACGTGAGCACGCCCTTGTTCCCCTCTAGTCCTGCTCGATTCGCCGTGAGGGCGTACGCGAGAGTGGGAAAGAGAAACGCCTCCGTCTTTCCACCGCCGGTGCTCGCCGTGACGACGTGAGCCTGTTCAGGGTCACTTCCGGAGTCACTGATCGCATCCAAGTAGATATCTCGAAGTGCTCGCCCCTGAAACGCAGCGAGTGAGTCGAAGTCTTCGGGGAGTCGGTCGGTAAAGAACTCGCTCAGGGTCTCGACCGTGTCTGTGACGTGCCTTCGCCAGTCGCCGGTTCCGAGCGCTCGGAGTTCCCATGCCGGGGTGAACCCCTCAGCGTCGATTCGCTCGGAGATCTCGCGGAGGGGAGCCTGAAACCGCATCGCCTCGGGCTCATCCTTCCCCATGATCGGTTGTTCGCGGGGAGCAGACGCGAGTTTGACCATCTTCACGAGATTCGGCGTGAACGAGTAATCAGTGTCCACGTTGATGCGCTGGCGGATAAGCGCGAAGTACCGAGCCATCTCGGCGACGTGACTACGGACCTGCTGACGATTGTGAACGTAGAGAAGTTCGCGGTCCTCGACGAGTTCCTCTACCAAGCGGTCGAAGACCACGTGGGCGAGATTCTCTTCGCCCGCCGACCCCAGTTCGAGTGTGATCATCTGGGTTTCGCCGCTCTCTAGTACCTCCTGCCGGAATGCGGCGTCGGTAGCGAGGTGTTCTCCCTTGAACTCTCCGAAGACCTCCGACAGCGACGCGGCCGAGTCGTAGGTACCGGCGTTGATCTGCCTGCGACACATCTCGGTTACTATCCGGACGATGTCGTCACGGACGTCTCGATACACCTCCGTGGACTCAGTGAACTCGCTCCATATCTGTTCGATCGCTGCTCTGTCGACTGTTTGGGATGCACCCCTGTTGCTCATGTTTCGAACTCCACAGTGATATCGGCGATGACGCCGTCAGTATACAAACGAGATATTTCCTCGAGAAACGCCTGCTTATCCATCTCGCTCCGTTTGACTGCTGATGCGACACTTCCGTCTGTCTCTTCAAGAAGTCGCCGTACTCGAGTCGAGATCGTCGAATCGACTTCGGCGCCGATGACGGAGGTGATGCGTGCGAGAAGGTCGTCCGTGTCGCCGCTCACGACCTCTTCTTCGATCTCTTCCTCGGCTTCGAAGTCGTGGCTTGTGAGGAACGCTCCGAGCGCACGGGCGAGTTCGGTGTCAGCTTCGATCCTCGTCAACTCGGTGTCGATCATCAGTGCTCCCTCGAACGCTTCTCGGATGGTCGCGACAGCAGCAGAACCATCATCAGCCTCGAGGAGTTCTTCCGAGTGTACACGTTGGTCCTTGACCGCTCGAAGCGCCTCCTGATACGTAGTCACTCGCTCTGACTCCGACGACAGATCTTGCAGAACGGTGTGGATCCGCTCTAACGCCGTGTCTACTCCGGACTCGTAGCCGTCGACGTATTCGGCTGCGAGGAGCGCTTCTTGGAGTTTGGCGTCTACCTTGCGGAGTGATTGTTCGATCTCCGGCGGAGTGAACCGTGAATTCGATACGATCTGGGCGTATTCATCCTTCTCGAGCAGCGTACAGAGGATCTGATACTGCCGCGCTATCATCGAGACCTCTTCCGCTATCTTCCCAGAATCCATTGGGGTCGGAGTATCTTCGAGGGCTGAGATCCACCATCCAAGCCGGTGTAACTGTTGGCGAATAAGCGTTTCCTGGCGAGTCTGTGTGGCGAGGAGCGCGTCGCTCAACAACTCTGCACGTTCTCGTGTCTCCTGAGCTACCTCGAGTTGCGATTGGTTGACGCTCGTCGCCCGCTCCAAGGACTCGAGTTGGTCCTCGAGTTCGTGTATCGCCTGGACGAAAACCTCGGGAGGTTGCTCCAGAGCATTTAGTTCTTCGTACCGGTTGCGTGCACGCTCTAGTTCATCTCTAATCCCGTCGAGTGATGATTCGAATTGTGAGCTAAGGTTCGACATTAATTGGCTAGCTGTCTGACAACCCCGATGACGTAGCGGTTAATAAAGTATTGTATCAATAGCATAGCCACCGAACGGTGATCACCACCAGTATTTTGTACGTGATGCTGGTCGGTCTGAACTGGCGCAGTCGCCTGCGCCACTGGTGACAACCAGCAATCAGCGTTGGTCGGGCCCCTCCGACTACGCAAGATCGGTGGGTAGTGGCCAACGCGACCCGGCGGCAAACGCCGTCAGGTCGATCGGCCTCCAGGGCCGATTTCGCTTACGTCCGCTTGGTTAATCGAGATACGTAATTTCACCCACAGTATTATAATGGGTGAATATATTTGATGGGACAGGACCGGTGCGAACCAAAATTCGCACTGCGCCGATAGTCCGAAATTCGGCGCAAGACCGGTTGTCACCAGAGATGAAAGCACGTCCGCACGATAACAGACGAACGGGCTGGTACGTGAGAAGCGATACCGGCACACGGAAGGGTAGCGTCACAGGCCATGGGATTCGGCCTTGGGGAACCACAGCCACTGGGCCACAGAGAGGTTCAGGGCCACCAGAGCAAAAGAGTTCAGTCGGACTCGATAATCAGAGGCGTTTGGAGCGCAAATCGGTTCGGGTACTGCATAGATGACCGGAGAGAACGATCTCTCGACGTTTCTTGGAACGAGCGAGTCCCCCGTCATCGTATATGACGAACATCTGAAAAAGCGTGGTCAGCAGGAACGCGCACAGCTCCGGAGCATCCCCCTCCTCTACGAATTGGGGGTTGAAGAGTTCGTATACGACGACCTCTGGGCTCGAGAGTTTCGACTCGTCGAACACGGATACACGGACCCGAACGACGTGTCTCCAGCGGACGTCTCGTTTCCGCTTGGCCACATCGTCACCACGCCGCAGTTGCTCCCCCGTCACGAACAGGAGTTCGACTACGAAGGGATCTCCCAGGCGGACGTTACGTGGGAGTTGCTCCGGGTGGCGAACGAACGGATCGGTGACGGCCAATACGTCCTTGTGACCGATACCGACGCACCAGAGATACCCTCACGAACCCCGGTCAAGGGTCGATCCGCGGCGGACCAGTTCAACGCCGTCACGTTCGACTATCTCGACCTTGTTCAAGAGTACGTCTCCAATCACGTCGACTCGGCGCTTCCGTTGGACTACACAAAGAACGTATTCTTCCACAGAGTGTCGGAGCACCACTCGAAACACGGAGCACCAGCGTCAACCCTACCGGAACTGTTCGAGTACGACGAAGCACCGGCGGGGAGTCCCGTCTGGGACCCGCTGTACTACTTCCTCGAACACGACCTTCAGGATATCCTCGACGAGTATGAGGAGCACGTCATGGAGGCGCTTCGCTCTTGGATCGAGCGGGGCGATACGGGCAAGATCGCGAGACGGATGATTGCGACGCTTCACCGGTGCGACTTCGACGCGGAACTGCTCGCCGAATATCAGAACGATACCAACCGATGAGTTACACCCACGCCACAGGAAAGTCGAGGAAGGACTTAGTCAGCTATCAGTCGGTCCGTGGAGCGGACGTCAAAGCGATCTTCCAGGAGATATCCGAATTAACCCCACTGAAACAACTGTATTCGGACTTCGGTCGTCCCCGGACGGACGGGAACTCGACATCGACCATCGACGACGCCGTTCAGTTCCTCCACGCGATCGATTTCGTGGAACGACCTGACGACCGGACAGTGAAACCGATCGAGGGACAACCGTTCGCCGACCTGCCCTTCGAACTTCGAATCCTACACCATCTCAAGCAGCAGTCTGGGAACCAGGAACATTTCATGGAATTGCACCGACTCCTCGCGAAACAGGACACGCAGTTCTATAACAAGGAACTGCTTGTCGAGGAGGCCAAACGAGAGTTGGAGTACTCGTTCGATTGGAACACCGAGAAGGTCCAAACGTGGTACAACCTTGTTGGTCCGCTCGGACTGGTCTCCGTCCACGACAACCAGGAGATCCTCACAAGTCCGTCCCCGCGTCTCGTCTACGACCTCCTTTCGGCGTTCATGGAGTCAGAAGACGGGTCGAATCGAATCCGTGATGCGCTGAACTGGATCGAGGACCAATTCTGCTCTTGTTTTGCCCAGCGTGGGGGTACAACACCGACCGTCCACAGAGGACTCGCTGAGACACTCAGTACGATGCAGTACGACGACTCAGTAACACTCACTTCGATGAGCGATACACACAAAAACGTCTCAATTCCGACGCTACAATCGAGGACGACAAGTTCGTTCGAAATCGGGGAACGCCCGACAAGACCTGCGTACGAATATCCCCTCGCTGCACACCGGGTGGAGGTGTCCCAATGAGTCTGACCAAAGAGGTTCGACCGTGGGATGATAACGTCGTGAGAGAGTATCTGACGGCGACATCACAACAGAAATCTGACCCGGAGAAGTTCTACAAGACACACCTCAATATCGACCGGATCTATGCGGAGTTCCTCGCCGATAAACAGGACACGATCGTCACACAGGCGGATCTCCGTGACACGCTTCTGAGCGGAGAGCTCGACGACGACATCCGTACGTACATCCTGAAGGGTGAAACCGGGTCGGGTAAGAGCCAACTTTGTCAGTGGCTCGATTACGAACTGCAAGGTCTCGGTCAGGATACGCCGGCCGGTGTTGAGGAACGCATTCCGCTTCACATCAAGGCCAGCGAAACCAGCCTCGAGCGGATCGTCGAGACACTGGCCGAACCGCTTGGCATCGATCCAGAGATCTCTCAGGTGAGTGGTCTCGATCCCTCTAAGGTCGCGAACGCGATCGCCACGAACCTCTCCGCGAACCCCGGACAGAAACTGGAGGACGCGGACATCGACCAGATCATCGAGGAGGGCGATCTCACGGAGATGTTGCGATCGAACATCGAACAGTACCAGCGCGGACTCGAGGCCGAAGACGAGACCGACTTCGATCCGAACCTCATCTCGAAGGACGACTACCGAGACCTCGCACTGAAGTTAGGAAGCGACAGCGTCTTTCACTCCAACCAGCGTGTCCTGCGCCAGGTCCTTCGGGACGAGATCCACCGACACTTCTCGCACGTCATCGGTGTCACGGACTTTCAGGGCCAACTCCTGCAGTACACAGAGCAGTATATAGACGAGATGGGGAAGCGGCCGGTGATCATCTGTGAAGACGTCACTACCTTCTCCGTCCTCAAGGAGCAACTGCTCGACCAGATCATTCAGGTGGAGAGCGCCTCGTTCGACATTGTCCTCGGATATACCACCGGGTTCGAGCAGGACGACCTCCAGGACGCGCTCGGAGACCGTGAGTCCCAGGACGCACTCACGTATCTGAAGGACCGTGCGGAGGGGTACATGACGCTCACCGAGAACGGTGAGGCGCTCTTCCTCGACGACGACCTCTCCATCGAACTCGTCCGGAAGTACCTTGACGTGATCAAAGCTGAGTCTGGCAGTACGATCAACGAGGCGACTGAGAATGCGTTCGATGGACTTTATCCGTTTAACCAGGTCGCCATCCGTGTCGCGTACGATAACCTCATCGAGGACGGGAGTCCCCGGCGAACACCCAGAGTGCTGTTGCAAAAGGTCGTCCGTCGATGCCTACTCTCGGACGAACCAACGTTCGAGACGCTTGACCGGAGCACCAACATTGACGCTGTCATCTCTCCGATCGACCAGGGAAGGTACTCTACTGAGTTACGGAAGATCGCGACTTGGTACGGGTACAAGAAGGAAGCGGGCGTTTCCGCGGGCGACAACCCCATTCTCGTCCCCATCGGAGTGCTCGATCACTTCGGGGTCGCTCCCCCAGACGGGCACAAAAGGTACGAGAGTGAGAAGACCGGTCAAGAGTTCGTCGTCTTCCAACTAAACAAACAGCTCAGCCTGACCGGCGGGGAGAGAGCTCGTCCGTCAGTGCTCGACAATGGAGGCATTGTTGGCCCCAAGAACGGGCTGAACGCTTCCTTCCTTGACAACGCCGCGCCCGGCGAGAACGCCACAGTTGAGGTGACGGACAACGGCTCCGTCATTGAGAACGCAATCGTCACTATCACTCAGAAGGTAGGTGACGAAGAGACGACCAAGACGTACGAGACTGGCGACGATGGGACGGCGACGTTCGCTGTCGCAGATCACGCCACCGAATTGGCCGTCGAGGTGACCGCAGACGACGCCAAGGCGAAACTCGAACGCGAGTTCGAGATTGGCCCCAAGAACGGGCTGGACGCTTCCTTCCTTGACAACGCCGCGCCCGGCGAGAACGCCACAGTTGAGGTGACGGACAACGGCTCCGTCATTGAGAACGCAATCGTCACTATCACTCAGAAGGTAGGTGACGAAGAGACGACCAAGACGTACGAGACTGGCGACGATGGGGCGGCGACGTTCGCTGTCGCAGATCACGCCACCGAATTGGTCGTCGAGGTGACAGCAGACGACGCCAAGGCGAAACTCGAACGCAAGTTCGAGACCGTCACTCCCGTTCAACCCGACACCCGTCGCGATATTAGCGCCAGCGTCCTCGAGTTCAACAATTGGTACGATACCGGCCAAGAGTACGATAGTTCGAACGTCCTCAGATCCGGTGCCGAGGAAGTTCTAGGGAAGTGGTACGACAGTACTCGGGTCGCGAACCCGAACGCATCAACCACGGGTGTCGGGGGTATCTACTTCACCCACGGGAGTTCGGTCCCCGTCTCGATCCAGGGTCCCGATGAGCGCAAGGACCTCTCCGTTATGTTGGAGTTCAACGACGGGAACCGCGACCTCTACTTCGACATCCTTCAGGTTGGAATGCACGACGGCGAGGGCTTCCCGGACGACGTAAACGCTGAGCGACTTCACGCTTGGGCGACGGATTCGGTCGTTCAGTTACGACACGACATCCGTGAGCGGGTTGAGTCATGTCTACCAGAGAATCTCTCTATCGAACACGTGGTCGTGTTTTCGAAGTTCCTCCTCCGGAACGCGGAGTTTGGCGATCTCGAGATTACGAGAGACCTTGTCTTCGACGAGGGTACGCCCAGAGACGACCGTGATTATGATGATCCAATTCGGGCGGCGATCGGGAGCAACAGCCCGCTCGCCGAGCAGCTCAACACCCTCAAGAAGCGTCGGACCGACATTACTGCTCTCGTCAACGGGTTCTTCCTCTTAAAAAAGAACCTCGTGGACCATGACCGACTGCGTACAGTCGAACGGGAGGTCGCGGATGACCCGTCGAAGTACCTCGATCTTGCCCAGCAGATCAACACCGAGGAACTTGACTATCCCAATTGGTACGAGATCGGGACGAATCGCGCTAACGCGAACACCAATGTCACGACCTTCCTTGACGCAGTATCCGACTATGCGGTACAAGTGTCATTCCTCTCTGAGGACGACCTTGAAGAGCACTTCGCGGACCACCTGGCCGCTGTTGAGAGTTGGTTCGATCCGAAGCATACGAAAGCTGACCTTCTGGACGCGTTCGACACACTCGACGAGGCGCTAGGTGTCTTCGACGTGACGAGGGACGGAGACTGGAAGGAGGCGAAGGCGTCACTCACCACAGATGGACACGACCTCCACCTCAACGAGTTTAATTCGGTCCTTTCGGACCTGAGATCGACGGGCCGAAATACTGCGTTTGAGCGACTCGCCTTGCTACACGACTTCCAAGTAAGCCTCGAGACTCACGATGCGTGGGAAGTCTACAAAACTCTCGATGAGATGATCGAGGTTCTCAGCGATCAGGAAATCGACGACACTGGCGATCTTGAGGAGCAGGTCAAGCAACTGAACGAACTGCGTCAATACGAGCAAGTACGTCAGAACGCAATCAAAGCCACGGAGGAGTTCTAACATGAGCGAGTCACCATCACTCAAATCAGCCGTTGAGCAGATCGAGGAGGAAACCGTCCAGAAACGGAACGCCGAAAATATCGACCAGAAAGTCGACCGAGCCGGAATGCTCATCTCGAGCCTCGAGAGGGATATCGACGCTTTGGAGGGTTCGATCCGAAAACTCCAGTTCTACCGCGAGATCCTCGACCGTGGGTTCGACATAGCTCCCCCTGGAGACGCGGCGATCAGACGCGCTCGTAGTTCAGTCGCCAAGACGCCGGAGGAGGTCGCCAGTGCACTCGTCGAAGAGGGACTCGACCAGCAGAGGACTTCCTCGGGGAAATTGAGTGGTGGCCCTCAGTTCGACCGATATCGAGATGAGATTTCGGAAGCCAAAGAGGACGTTGACAGGGCGGCTGAGCACGCCAGAAACACATATATATCGGAACGGAACGATTGGAAAGAGAAACTCAATTCCGCACAGGACCTCCTATATGCTCTCGGCTCCCAAGAGAAGGACTTCTCGAAGACCATCAGTTGGCTTCGCACGATCGTCACGAGTAAAATGGACGACCCGTCGAACTCCGCTTCGTCCGTCGTTCAGGAGTGGAAGAGAGCTCGAAAGAAGTGGGAGAAGAGCGAGGAACTCCACGACACGGCAGCCTTCCAGGAGGAGCACGGCATCAGCGACGAGACGATGGAGACGATTCTCGAACTCAACCAGCGGACAAATACAACCCTCGCTGACGTCGAATTGAGTACACTACGGGAGATCAAAGAAATCCCACAACTCGCCGAGTCGGTGAAGATAGAGATCTGACCGCTGACGGGCCGACTCCAGGCATCGACTAACAATAGATCTATACTTGTGAACAATGAACGAACCAGCACACCACGCGGAAACAATGCGGGAAGCGTACCAGACGTATCTGCAGGGACGAGGTGGTCTCCCTGCGAAGAGCGTCGCGAGTCGACTACAACCGGACTCGGCTGGCGAGTCGACACTCGCGGGGATGCGCGGTCCGTATCTTCAAGCGCTTCCCATCGCGAACTGGAGTCACCAGGACTGGTCGACGTTCGCGGGGTCACAGTCGCTCCACCCCAACATCAAACGCGCATTCCATCAGGAGGGATTCCGTCGTCTCTACGATTTCCAGGAGCGCAGCGTCGAACGAATCCTCGCGGGGGACGATACAGTGATCAGCGCCGCGACTGGACGGGGGAAGACCGAGGCGTGGCTCATCCCGATTCTCGACCAGATTGTCAAGTCGAAGACCACGACCGAACAGTCTGGGCGGACATCGACTAAGGCGCTTTTGATGTATCCCACGAAGGCACTGGCACAGGACCAGTTCAAGCGTTTGGTCCAGATCCTCTATCGAGTTAACCGGAACCTCAGGGAGAAGGAATGGGTCACTGTAGGGATTTACGATGGCGACACCCCACGTCATAAGCACGAGTCCAACGCACAGGGGTATCTCAATCGAACCTTCCAGCACTTCGGTTGCCCGGGAGCGAATGACGACCTCGATAAGTGTCAGTCGTGCGGACAGGGTGTGTTTGTCGAAACCAGTTCGAGCGGCTTCAGACTCCGACCCGACAAACCACGCTGTGAAGACGACCGGCCGCACGAAGTCCCCTTAGACTTCGTCCACCTGACCCGGACGGAGTTGATAGAAAACGGCGCGGACATTATCCTCACGAACCCCGACACGGTCAACTACCGACTGTTCAACATCAACGGCGAGACCGAACGGGAGGCGTTCATATACGAACCGGAGTTTCTCGTCTTCGACGAGGTCCACACCTACGACGGGCTGTTGGGGAGTTACACCGCGACGCTCGTCAAACGACTTCGCCGCCTCCGGGAGCGTCGAGACAGCGATCCGCTCCAGGTGATCGGGAGCAGTGCGACGGTCGCCAATGACGAGGAATTGTTCAGACAGGTAAGTGGGGCGAGCGAAGTCACATCGGTCAGAGAGGATCCGCGATCGCTGGATAGCTACGACGTCCAGGTTCCGGAAGCGCTGTATGAGGACATCGTCGATTCCGAGTCGATCGTCGACGCAGGTCGCAGCGATAGCGAACCGCCCAGCCAGTTCGGAGACGTCGACGTCCAGATCGAGAACGCGAGACACCTCGATAACGACCGATTGGAGGACCAGGTCGCGGACGAACTGTTCAACTATTACACTGCTGACAGCACTGACGACCCGGTCATCCAGACTTTCCAAACGCTCTATATGGATTTATCGAGCGAGCCTCGAACACCGAAGGAATTCGTCACTGACACTGCCGAACGCTTCGATCTCACGCGGGAACAGGCTAGCCGTGTGGTCGAGAACTTCCAAACGGTGGGCCAGTTCGCCGGATTACTTGAAAGCCGCCATCATCTGTTTTCGTGGCCCCTTGATGGGTTCTATGCATGTGTGTCTTGTGAGGCGGTGTACCGGTCCCCGCAAGACGAGTGTGGCGTCTGTAGTGGTGAGTTCGTCACACGGGCAACTTACTGTAACAACTGCGGTGAGGAACATCTCGTCGCCGACGCCTGTTCGAACTGCGACCGACTCATCCCCCACGTTCACACTGAGGAGGGACTGATCGGCGACGAGGAGTTCCAGCCCTGTCCGTTCTGCGGGACCCACGAGGATACTGGGCCTCTTATGCACCGAGTCACTTTCTCGCCGTTCGTTCGTTGCGCCGACTGCGGCCACGCTGAGCCTCGCTCGATGACTGATAGCTGTGACCGATGCGGGACTCAAGGCGTTCCGACCGACAAGGGGACGTTCGTCTGCCGTAACCCCTCTTGTGGTCACACGTGGGAACTGACGCGGTCGTGTTCCTCTTGCAGCGGATCGGATCTCCAAGCGGTGGGGCTCAACGGCTCGATCGAATGTAGCGACTGCGGTGAGCCCTACAGCGCCGCCGAGGTCCCGACGGACTGTTCGTGCGGGAACAGGGTGACGAATACTCGGTACGTTCCATGGGTGTGTGCCGACGGCGACTGTGAGGCAGTTCACTTCGAGCAATCATCACCCGAGAGGTGCTCCTGTGGATCGACGGAGTTCGTGAAACGCGGTCTCTATGAGGTGTCGACTGTTCATACCTGCTCCTCCTGCGACACAGAACACCTCGATGGTGGTGGTTGCGATTGCCCCGACCCCTCCTATCGAACTACGCAGGAGCCGTACCGTCGATATCGGACGTGGAATGGCGAGCGGCACGTCCGATCGCCACTGGGTATCCCTCAGGCGATCCCGTGTGAGCACAGCCTTCACTCGACAGTAGTTGGGGATCCGTACACCGAATTGATGCGAAGTCCGACGAACGCTGCGGTGACGCCCTCCCAATATCTGCTCCGGGATATCGCGAGCGAGGAGGGTCTCAGCGACTCGAAACTGCTTGCGTTCTCCGACTCGCATCGCGACATGAAAGAGATTGACCGAGCGTTCACGGAACCAGAGGTCGACACGGCGCTCGACCAACTCGTGCTTGCGGGGTTGGAACTCGCGCTCGCTGGCCGACAGTCGGCAAACCTCGGCAGCACCGATCTGGCAACCCTCACAATCGGAGCGAGCACAAACGAACAACCACCGGAGGAAGCAGACTCGATATGGGTGGATCTCGAGAGGGTAGCCGAACACGGCTACGAACTCCTCTCGGCGCTCGAACAGGAACTTGGTGACGGTGATGTTCGAGACCAGCAGGGAGTCGACCTCGCCAGTACGATCTTCAGTACCGAGTACCTGTCTGACCCCGAATCCGCAGTCAAGGACAAACTTCGACGGCGAGCGGTCCGTCACGTCGGTGAGCGACCGTCAACGGGAGTCTCTCTGGAGACGGACGGACTCGTTGATGTTCGGCTATCGCCGTCCGTCCGTGACAAACTTGTACCGGAGGAGGAAGCCGTCATCGCTGCGTTGGTCGACGCTGGAGACAGCGCCGCACTTACCGACATAGTGGGCGAGGAGGACGACGAACGGCGTCGGATCATCGACCTGCTGGTAAGTAAAGGGGTCTTGGAATTCCGGAACGACGACCGGGTGGCATTCGATCCGACCGTGCTCGAACTGACACTCCCACAATGGGGGTCCGTCCAGTACAATCCGAGTGGTGACGAATACTACTCCCAACGGCAGCACGAGTATCAATCACCGACGGGTGTCGTTCGAGCGGAGGACAGCGTGCTCGATCGGGCCGAAAGAATCCACCCACGCTTCACCGAGCGAGCGTTCACCGCGACTCGGTCGCGGGTCGCATTGCTGTTGAGCGAACTGTACTTCGGGGCGACACCGAAGATGCGGCGCCGCGAGATCGAACACCTGTTCCGGGAGGGGACGTACCCGCATTTCCTCTCGTCGGGGCCAACAATGGAGATGGGGGTCGATATCGGATCGCTCGATACGCTCCTCCTGTACGGTACGCCGCCGAACATGAACGCCTATCTCCAGCGGATCGGACGAGCAGGTCGACGTTCCGGATCCGCACTCGTTCACAGCGTGAGCCAGCGAAACCCGATCGACTACTACTACTACGACGAACCGATCGAACTCATCGACGCTGACAAACAGCCTGTTCCGCTCAACGAACACAACGAGCGTGTTCTCCGTGTCTCTCTGGCCTGGGGTGTTCTCGATTACCTCGCAGCAGAGTTTGTTGTTCCGTGGGAGACGACTCAAAACAGCGTCAAGGGAGGAGAATCAGTCCAACGTCGCTCGGAAGTCTCAGAGGAACGACGTGACGAGGTGGCAAAGTTTACGAAGGTACTGTCGCGTAACGTTTCCCAACTCGAACTCGGGACTGACAAGTCGCGACTCCGTCCTGTTGAAATCACGATCACGGACCACGAACGGGAAATCCGTGAGTATCTTGAGTCAATGCTGTCGTACGCCTACTGTATAGGGTGTCACCGACACTTCGACGAATCGAAAGCGGGTACGGAATGTCCTGAATGCGACTCGGATCGGCCACTGGTCGGGGCACTAACCGAACACGGTCATCTCGTCGATGATGCTGTCGACGCGGCGAGACGCGTTTTCGTAAACGGGTATCGAACATACGCGGACAAACTCCGAGAGCGGATCCGAGAGTATGCGTCCCGTCGAGACGAAATCGAGTCCCGACTGGAAGCGGCCACCGCAGAGGAAGAACCCCGGCTAGAGCGACAACAACAGCAGTTCGAGAATCGGAGACGTGTTCTTGAGGAGTACCTGGAGCAGTTGTCGGGGAAGAGTTACCTGACGGTCCTCAAGGACGCGTTCGCGGAGTACGCGTTCAGCCTCCGCACTGTCTCCGACTCCGTCGGGATCGAGGTCGTAGACGAGACGGGCAAACCCGAACCGATCGGCGATGATCGAAGTGGCCGGTCGAGCCGACTCGCCATCGGTGAACTCCATCCGGGAGCGGCGTACCTGCACGAACGTCGGCCGTTCGTCGTTTCACAGGTGTTCATCGACGACAAGGGATCGGCTGACCTGCGGGAGACCATCGAGACGCATGCGGAGACCGCGGTTGAGGACATCGACGGACTTGCGGAGGATTTTGTCTGTCAGGAGTGTGGGTCTACCGCTGACTCGCCTGACACCGACTGTTCGTGCGGGGCAACCGCTTGGCAGCAGCGACGGCTCTACGCACTCGAGTCCGTCGAGGCGACGCTCGACACAGAGTCGCTTCCGAACGAACTCGACCGGGCGCGTCAGATATACGAGCGTTCCGGGGAGCGCGTCCAGAACACGTACGCCCACCGAGAGACGGAGATCCTCGATTTCGACTCCAAGCAACAGTTCGAACTACAGACAGCCGACGGAACACCAGTCGGCACCCTCGCGTTCGGCGAATACGAGATACTGGAGTTCACCGAATCGTATCGGACTAAGTACCAGTCAGGTGCGGTGGACGACGAGGCGACGACATTCGAACTCTGTGGAGAATCGGACTGCACCGGGATCATGTATGAAGACGAAAATGATGTCCGCCGCTGTTCAGTTAACGCCGATCACGTCGTCGATACGGGGGGTTCAGAGGCCACGTACGCCCGCTTGGGATACTCGTACTCGACTGAGGGTGTTCGGGTAAGTCTGAGTGAGGGGGAACGCCACGCAGATCACACGCTCATTCACGGCCTTCGGTTGGCACTTCAGAAACTCTCTGGTGTGACGATCCGGGATCTCAACGAGTATATCGGGACGGGATACGCCGACGTGTTCGACTCTCTCGAGGGAGGGGCAGCTGTCTCTCGTCTCCTGATCGAAGAGGAGGACGGGGCCTTCGAGAACTTCCAGTCCGCGATGGACCTCATCTCGACGCAGTTCAGTTGTGACTGTTCAGATGGGTGTCCACGTTGTCTGTATCAGTACGGGTGTACACACCGGAATCGACCCCATTCGTTTGAGCGCGATGACGTGCTTGATCTCGTTGAGAACGGACTTCGTCTTCATCGGATATCCGGTGATACGACAGAGGAAGCCTGAGAATCAATCGCAACATCGGCGAATTCGCTCCGGTTCCTCAGCGCGTTTACCAAGAGTTGATCACTGACGGGGCGGTGAACCTCTGTTTGTTCGTCGAACCTATCCCTGACAAAATACGCGTGGAGGTTCACGACTATCGAGGACGCTGTCGACGACTGCGGTCGGTGATTCGGGGATACGGAACGGTGGATAGTCAAACGACTCCTATTGTGAGTGCGTACGAATACCGCATCCTCCAGCAAGGGTGTGCTCAACTCATTCGACTCACTTCATTGGTGTGATCCAGTTCAGGCAGAATAAAACTATTCAAGAGGATGATTGTAGCGCCAGTCTTGGCGTTAGCGAAGGTACCGAGCGAACTGTGCAAGAAGAGCATACTGTCTCACACGGGATGTCGGCGTGACGGTCTTTCGGGTATCGTTGTATTCGACCACGCCATGTGCGGCGAGTTTTGGAAGGTGTGTCTGAATGAGTCCGTTATACGCAGATTCATATTCCTTTGACCCGATTTGCCTTGGTGGTTCACTGAGTTCGATCCCACGAACGATCCTCGCCAGATGACGAACCTCGACGCACTCATCGCGACAGAAAAGGGAGAGGTATTCGATGACGAGCAGTCGACGTCGATTCCCGAGCAGACCGAAGAGCGTCGCCGTATCGATAACTGATTTAGCAGACATCGGCTATGCCTCCGAGTAGTTCGTGCTGTTGGCGGTGCTGCCGATTATTTCTGAGTATTTCCATGATCAAGGCAAGGCGAGTGATTTCGCCTTCGCCCGTGCTGGGTGAGAGAAATTCAGGTCATAGGCAGACTACTCTAGACTTTCTCCAGTCCGTGAGTCGCCCTATTCGGTCGATGATGGTCGCGTCATTGACGGTCAAATGGTACTACGGTAACGCCTAACTCGGCTTCGGTGCGCCGCACTCGAGCCATATCTCCAGCACCAGCGCGACCGTTCGCTCTCAGTCACCGTCCCAGTCAAGCATATCCGAGGCACGTGGCGTCTGCTGGTAGTTCTTAAGGACCTTCGCCGACACCCACGCGAGGGACTTGAGGGTGCCGTCCTTCACCACGTCCGGGTCGGTGGTCGAATCGTCCTCAGCGAGTCGCTTCCCGAAGACACGGAGCGCGACGCGGTAGTCTCGGTTCGTCTCGGCTTGTCTTATATGGTGTTAATCCACGCGACGACGTCCCGGCGTCGAGGCGTCCCGCGAACCGTTCGTGCTCGTGGACGACTAAGATGGGTGTCACGCTCTCCGTCTCGATAGAGGACGTGCGGGAGGTGTTCATCTTCGGTCTGTTCCGACTCGTCGAGTGTGAGGACGATCGGCGAATCTCCGTCTTCCAGTTGTGCGAGGTGCGACGACGTGTTATCCGCCTTCGGTGATGAGCGGGTCTTGAACCCTGCGTCGACTAGCGCCTCTTCGAGGTTTCATCATTTGATCCTCTTCCAAGGAGGTGGCTACTTGTCGTTTTACACAACTATTATCTAGTAGGAGGTACCCATACTATAGAACCACCAATGAATATTTGGTGACATTTAAACACTGAACGATCCATGGACACGATATCATTAGCTGAGTTCGAGCGTCGCTGGGAGAAGTTGAACGATTGGGAGATCGAAGGAGGAAAACACGATATTCTTCACCATGAGAGTGGTCCATTGTGGGTCCTCGCCGGTCCTGGCAGCGGGAAAACTGAGGCCTTGATCATTAAGACTCTCCGCCTGTTGGTCGTCGACGGTGTCGCTCCCGAGTCGATAATGCTGACGACGTTCACAGAAAAGGGAGCTGAAGAACTTGAGGATCGTATTGCAGTCGCGGTCCATGCGTTTGGCTACGGCGATGAAATAGATGTCACGAATATTCGAAGCGGGACTCTCCACAGCCTCTGTGATTCACTTATGGATGAATACCGCTATCCAGGCTATCTCGACCTTCAGCTTCTCGATCAGCATGATCAAGAGTTCTTCGTAAGACGCCACGCCGACGAACTACGAACGTGGCTGAAAGACGATGAGTACGGTGCATACGAGTTCTTTGAATCACTCCGTCAACCCTGGAAGACGAACTATCCACCGAACACGTGGGAGGCAACACGGCTCGGAATACAACTACTCAATAAAGCACGCCAGTACCGGACTGACCCAGAGCGGTTAGCTGAGAGCGACGAACCTGTTCTCCGGCAACTAGGCGAACATCTGGAAACGTACCAGGAACTCCTTGAGTCCCCTGACCAGCAACGGTGTGACTTCGCCGCTCTTCAGGAGCACTTCCTCGAGTTTATTGAGTCGACTTCGAGCGATCGCTTGTTCAATGGCGATCCCGAGGTCGACAAACCACCGCTTGAGTACGTCCTCGTCGACGAATATCAAGACACGAACCCACTACAGGAGCGAATCTACTTCGAACTGGCCAAAAGATGCGATGGCGACCTAACAGTCGTTGGTGATGACGACCAAGCTCTGTACCGCTTTCGTGGGGGGACTGTCGAATGTATGGTGCGGTTTGGTGAGCGGTGTGAGGTTGAACTCGGAGTCAGTCCTGAAACAGCACAACTCACCGAGAACTTCCGCTCACACAATGAGATCGTCGAGTGGATAAACCGGTACATCCACCATCATAAAGAACTCAGTGCAACACTCAGGGCCCCGAACAAGGAGCAGTTAGACCCAGCTGCGGAACTCGATGGCGACTACCCAGCGGTAAACGCAATTCTCGGGGGCAACAGACAGGATACCGCCGCGATTGCGGCTGAGCTGGTTGAGTACATACTCGAAGAGGGTATTCTAGAGACGATCCAAGCCAGATTGCACTCCTGGTTCGGTCCTCTAAGGAGTCTCCACAGAATGCAGGTCCGTTCGTCAACGAACTCCGCAGTCGCGGCATCGATGTATACAATCCTCGAAACAAAGCACTTCTCGACCAGGAAGAAATTCAACTAGCCCTCGGCGGGTTGCTACGGGTACTTGACCGTGATCTCACCGTGCTCGACAGCAACCGTATCCGCGGGAACTTCCAGAGTTCTGCTCATGATTGGATCGAAGCGTTCGACGAACTCCGCGCTGAGGCCGCTAGTGATGAACTCGATGCATATGTGAAGAATGCTCATGAAAACCTCGACGGGCACGATACTGATGAATGGCTTGAGTCGGTGATGGACGTGTTTTACCGGCTCATGGCACACGACCCGTTCAGTACCTGGCGTGAGGAAGACCCTAACCGTGCGAAGCGACTTGCGACACTTACCAATCTGCTTGAAGCCTTCACCAATATCTACAATGGAAAACTTCGGACATCGGGCCACTATGAGGGGCAGATATCACACGGGTGGTTGGTGAACTTCTACTACAACTTTGTCCAGTACGTTGCAAACTCTGGATTCGACGAACCTGAAGATCCCTACGACAAGATCCCGGAGGGATTCGCTCAGGTAATGACGGTCCACCAGGCAAAAGGTCTCGAGTTCCCAGTCGTTCTCGCGGCCGACATTGACAAAAGCGATGGTCCTGATGGTACCCACTTCATGGAGGATGTTCTCGCTCCGTACTCCGACCTCGACACCGACGAGAGTAGCGCCAAAGTCCGTGCAGACGGAGATAACATCCGCCGGTTCTTCGTTCAGTATTCACGTGCACAGGACGCCCTCGTGTTGGCCGGGGCACGCTCAAATGTTGAGCAGATTGCTCTGGGGAACAGTGCCGATGGGACACCGATTACGCCGGACGATCTTGAGGCAGCAGGGAGAGTACTCACCGACAGCAATGACTTCTCACGGTTCGACGTGATTGACCGAGAGTTCGACCGAGGTGCCGGAGTCCGGCGACGGTATAGCGTCACGGGTGATATCCTCTCGTATCGACGGTGTGCCCGCCAATATGGACACTTCTCCGACTACGGGTTTTCACCAGCACAAGCCGCGCAATTGTATTTCGGTACTGTCGTCCACGAGACTCTCGATCGGATGCACCAACAGTACCGGGGTCAGTTAGACGAAGTTGAGGCTAGCGTCCCAGAGGAGGCGGATATTGAGCGATACTTCGAACAGGTCAGTAACGCACTCATCGCCCACGGTACGAAACCGATGAGCGGCGAGGCAAAGGAGCGGGCACTTGAGTATATCAAGGAATTCAACGAAGAGATGGCTGAGGAACTCTACCCTCGCGTCAAAGACACCGAACACCGTTTGCAGGCCCAACATCAGGACTTCGTAATTGAGGGAACTGTGGACGTGCTGATTCGAGAGGATGGCACTGACAGCGAGGAACCAAGCGATTGGGAGATCTGGGATTACAAGGCGTCACAACTCCCGGACAAAGGGAACATCGACTTGGAGAATTACCGCTACCAGATGCAGGTGTACGCCGGACTCTACGAGCAGAAGAACGGTGTTCTACCATCACGTGCTGTGCTCTATTTCATGGGCGAGTCTGACCCCGAGCAAGCACAGGTGGAGATTGAGTTCGATCGTGATCAGATTGATAGTGCGATGGAGACGTTTAGCTCGACAGTCGGGAGCATCGAGCGGAGCCGAGAATCTCAAGAATGGAATCCACCTGAGAAGCCCCCATCCAAGGAAACTTGCACGTCTTGCGACCTTCGATGGGACTGCCCTGTAGTTGAGGATGAGTATCCCATGCGGGCACCCTGAAAAACAGTCTCTGCCATCTGCAGGCTTCTAACCGGGCGGGGGGCATCGTTCTATTTTGGCACCGTGCTAATCGGATCGGTAGAACGACGCGTCACGTTGCACGGAGAGAGTGAGGTGTTAGACTGAGTTCCGTGTTGTCGTCGACCGGATCAGAGACTTTCCTTCGTCAATCGCGACGTGGGCAAGCACGTCGTATCCTTCTGGTGTGATGTAGAATGCCCCATCAACAACGGTCACAAGTCCGAGCTCCTGCAGATAGTTCCCTACCCAGCGAACGGCATCAGCTCTAGTTCGCTCACCCCAGGCAGAGCCTTTCCCGACTTTCTTCGCATACCAGTCATCGATATCGTCACGCGCAACAGGGTGGGAGTTCTTCGAGAGCTCGAACACACTTTGGAGCAGGGCTGCCATGCTGTAGGTGAGATCTGAGAAGAACACATTGTCATAGAGCAAGTCAGTAATCACCTGTGCTTGCTCCGTTGTGAGTTCCCATCTCGACTCCACCTCATCACCTCCTGCGACGTACGCTTCACCACGGGGTGTGAGGTAGATCCCATCGGAGTCTTCCGTAGTGAGGCCAAGCGCGTCAGCTTGCTGGACGAACTTTCGAATCCTAGATCTTGGACTGCTCGAGTTCCCCTTGCCAAGTCGATCGTACTCACTTGCGGCGTCTGTTATCGAAACAGGGTCGTCTCGATCTTCAAGGAATCTGAGGTATTCGTTGAAGAGCCCAAACCGGGCGACTGCCGTCACATCGCCCTTGACTTGGAACTGTCGAAGGTCACTGAATATCGTGTCATGGAACGCATCGAGAACATCGCCGATCTCGTACGTGACCGCCTCGAGGTCGCTCTGCCTGCACGCAGTTCGGACTGACGAGGGGATTGACGGTGCGAGCAAAACTGGGTACAGTGTACGACCCTCGGCGAATTCGGTATTATCTGCTACAGCGTCATAATCCTCTTTGTACCCCTTCAGTTGAGAGACGTGGTCTTCGGTAGCTTCGACGACCTTCAATTCGATCAGGAGGACCTCCTCGCCCGCGAGAAACACCAGATCAGCTCGGCCACTCGGTAGTTGCTGCTGTCGCTCGACCAGTCTCAGCGGGGGATCGATGTTGGGAAGCACATTCTCGAGTACCTCAGGGAGTTGCGCAAGGACGTCCTCGACAGCTCTCTCTGAGGCGGTCTGTGACTGAGCCATGGCCAACGATTTGCAATCGGTGTGTATGTGTGTTTCCTCAGTATCGACTGGCCACGAGGACCAACGGGGACACCCGGACAGAAATTCTCGTGAAGCCAGGAGACGAGTCTCTCAATCTGTTCTCTTTCCTCGGTTGATGACCACCCAATCATCCTGCTCGGGTAATCGTAGGTCTTGGTCGACTCGTTCTGCACCTGGTCATTCTCTAGGAGTTGAACCTCTTTCCCACCGAAATACCAGAAGTGCAAACTAATGAGGCCCTGGTCTCTACTCGATTACTACGCGCTGAAGCCTCCAGTGTTGTAATCGCTGCTTTCTCGATCAATCCTCCGAATATTCCGGGCATTCGGCGTATTTGATTGGGTCGCGAATACTGATGTTCTGGAATGCCTGAAGGCGAAACGCGCAAGCATCACACGTCCCACAGGCGGGTTCTTCATCTTTGTAACAGCTCCATGTTAGTTCGTAAGGGACGTCGAGTTCGGTCCCAGCCTCAGCGATATCCGTCTTGGACCACTCTACGAACGGAGATTCAATGCTGATCTCGGTTTCGTCTTTTGTGCCGACGTCGACGACCTCCTGGAAGGCGTCAAAGAACGCGGGCCGACAGTCTGGATAGCCGGAGAAGTCCTCGGAGTGCGCTCCAATGAACACAGCATCACACTCGTTGGCTTCGGCGTAGGAGGTCGCCATCGCGAGAAGGTTCGCGTTCCGGAACGGCACGTAGGAAGTCGGGATTTCATCGCTTTCGAGGTCGGCTTCCTCGATGTCTATCTCTTCATCGGTCAAGCTTGAGTCGCCGATCTTCGAAAGGTGATCTGTGGTAAGATGGAGGAAGTCTGCAGCGTCGAAGTAGTCGGCTTGGGCCTTCGCACACTCATACTCCTTATTTTCTGTCCGTTGGCCATATGAGGTGTGCAGGAGGTAGAGTTCGTAACCCCGATCTTTGGCAATGGCGGCGGCGGTCGCCGAGTCCATCCCTCCAGAAGCAAGAACCACTGCCCGCTTCGCGCTGCTCATTGATTCCCCTCCGCACGGGCAACTGCGGCTTGGAACTGTTCGCGTTCGACATCGGTGAGTTCACCGATGGTGGTACGAGTGGTTGTCGTGCTTTCAGTCTCGACGCCGCGCATGGCTTCACAGAGATGGGTGGCATTCATTTCGACCAGTACCATTGGTGCGTCAAGTTCCTCAGCAAGGCCAGACGCAAGGTCATTCGTGAGGGATTCCTGCATGGTAAGCTGACGAGACTGCCAGCGGACGTACCGCGCTATCTTTGATAGTCCAACAACTTCCTCGCTGGGGCGATATGCGACGTGTGCTATCCCGTGGAACGGCAACAAGTGGTGCTCACAGAGCGAGTAGAATGGAATGCCAGTCTTCACAACGAGGTCATCGTTCTTTGCGTCGAAAGTGCGCATCGTCGGCTTGGCCTCGTGGCGATTACCCTCGGTGAGCGTCGTGAACGCGTCTGGGATACGGCGCTCCCAAGTGTCTTTGAGGCCCAGCCGATCGGGGTCCTCACCGAGCGATTCGAGGAGGATGCGCGTCCCTCGCTGGGCTTTCTCTCGGTCAATATTCTCTCCTTCGGGTTGTGTGAGTTGTGAGTGTTGTGTCATCGTATTAGGTGGCGGGGGCGTCGTTCCAGAGATCGACGTGAAGTCGGGGTGTGTAACGGTAGCCGTACTCCATTGCGAGGTCTGCGACTATGTTTCGCGAGTCATCGAGTTGCTCGCGTGTTGTTCCTTCAGGCATCAGGAGGATGTCTGAATCAGGGATCGTAGTCGCAGTGGCGTCTCGAATACGTGCGAGCAGATCTTCGATCTCAGGCAGGTCGTCTTCGCCGGTTACAACGAATTTCAACTGCGAGTCGTAACTCTCGACGAGTCTGGCAAGGGCGTCGATGTCGATGCGGCGTTCTTCGTGGCGGTCAGACCACTCTCGATCACCTTTAGGATCTTTCTCAGGGGTGGGAGTACTGGAAGCGAGTTTCGGACTGATTCTGGCGAGGTCGATGGGGGCATCGCGATAGATGGTGCCGTTCGTCTCGACGGTCGTGTGATAACCCAACTCGTTGAGGCGTTCGAGGAGTTCTACCGAGTGGTCGTGGATGAGCGGTTCACCACCAGTGAGGACGACGTGCTCAGCCATCTCGTGAGACTTGACCTCCGCAACGATATCTTCGAGGCTCAACTGACCGTGCGTCGGTTCCCACGACGTATGGTATGAGTCGCAGAACCAGCAGCGCAGGTTGCATCCAGAGGTGCGGATGAACACGCTGGGGATGCCCGCAAGTGTTCCCTCTCCCTGGAGCGAGTAGAAACACTCGTTGATAGGAAGCATCGCGGCGTCAGAAGTCTCTGCGATCGGCGATTCGGGATCTAGGGTCGAGTTGACAGGCATCAGTAACTCCCTGCACAGAGTTCCGAAGTTTCGCGAACGGAGACTGCCACATCAGAGACGCGATCTGGGAAGACTTGGGAGAGTTTTTCTTCGAGAATAACACCCATCACTTCAGCTGTCGGCGGGTGTTCGAGGATGATGAGTCCATCAGAATCGCCACTAGACTCAAACGCCTCGACAAGTGGGTCACCAGCCTCAACGAGGAACCGATGGTCCCACTCGTCGATGACGTCTGTGACGTCTCCTTTATCGACGACCCACCCCTCCTCGGAGAGTGTACCGGTCACTTCCACGGTAATCTCGTAGTTATGGCCGTGGGGCCGATTGCATTTCCCGTCGTGGTGGAGAAGCCGATGCCCGGCGCTGATGCGTATCGGCTGGTCGCGGCCGATTTGGAGTGTTCGTTCTCCGGCGTCGACAAGTGGTGACGCGCGCTGTTGTTCGGAAGGCACGGACGCGGATTCTTCGAGTATTTACTAAGTAATATCGGTGGAGCCCCCTACGATTATCCAAGTACGCCTAAGTCGTTTTGTGCGCACATTATTGACTGACTCCGAGGTACGATCGGTGTATGCCCGCAAGCAAAACTGACCTGATAGACTACTATCCCTCTGGATGGCCTGAGGAGATTCACGAGAGAGTTTATGTAGAATGGTACTACGAAGATAACCCGAGCATAATCGTTCGGCTTGATGGGACCATGGGTGACACTCAGTACACCGTCACCCCAATTACTGGTATCAACAATAGCGGGGAGGAGTTCGTCACTCGCCCCATCTCTAATCTCACGTGAGAGGACGCGTTTCAAATAGCTCATGTATTAATATATGCGATTAACGGGGCAGTCGGCCGCACCCGTGGTGATGACGAGTTTAGTGGAGATGAAAACCACTAATGGATCGGTGACACCTGACGCGACTCCTAACCCAAGATTAGAACCAGCCGACCGTCCAAAGAGACATTCATATAAATGTGTGCTGTAACCGTGAAATGGTGAATCGAATCTGTGCGATTCTATGTTCCTGAGTGGGACGATGCAGTCGACGCTCACTACGACTTCGAACACGACGAACTCTCTACGCTCGACCGCCAGGAGCGTGATCTAAACTATATCTGGGATATCTTCGAACCAGAGACGACACCGATTGACGGTGTGCTTATCTCTCGCGAACAGGTCGAGGAAACTGATCGAAAGGCCGACCGACTTGCCAAGTACGGCGTCTACGATGATCCAGTACTCTCTGTGCCAAACTGGCTCCCGACAATCAGCGACTGTGGCGCCTGGGGGTACAAATCCTTGCCTTTCCCTCCCTACGGGAACGAAGAGATGCTATCTTTCTATAAGACACTCAAAGTCACTGTCGGGGTCACAATCGACCATCTCGTTCTCGGGTCCGGGAAAGAAGAGGGCCGCCTCTACCTCAATGAACGGGCGTTCGATGGCGACATGACGAAGGACGACATTCCGGACGCGGTAACGGAAGTTGTCGACGTGATGACAGACGAGTGGCCGGAGGAGTGGCCTGCGTACGTTGATGAGTACGAACCTACGATTCGAACGGATGCAAACAGTGAGATCGAACCGTTCACCGCGGCAGACTTTCAAGGGGAGATTGAGAGCGTACTCGAACGTCTCTCACAGGATCCGCGCGCCGTCTACCGGGAAGACGATGCAGAGTTTCGATACGAGCTGACGCTGCGGAACGCCCAAGAGATGTATGCCCTCTATCAGCGGCGTGACTATCCGTTCCGCTTGATGGTCGCGGTTCAGGGGTGGGATTCCGACTCCTACGCGAGGGCTGCAGAGGAAGTCCTCGATATCGGCTATGACTATCTTGGGATCGGCGGCGTCGCAGGAAGCCCGATTCACGATGTTCGAGAGATCGTGAAGGCCGTCGGGAAGACGGTGAAAGCGTTTGAACGTGATCATAACACACGTGTGGATTCTCACGTCTTCGGTTTCGCAAAGACCGAAGGTTTCGAGACAATCGGACGGTCGGGAATGTCGAGTTTCGATAGTGCGAGTATGCTTCGGTCGGCGTGGACCGGAGGAGGGAACTACCGACTTGATCACGACGAACGCTATGACGCCATTCGTGTCCGCTATCCGTCGAGCAGTGCTAATATTGCGGAGTCTGTCGAGGCATCACTTCGTAGCCGCGAGGTGCTTGTTGCCCTACGGGCGTACGACGCAGGTGGCTCGATTCGTGATGCCCTCAACGACTGGCATTCATCCTCAGTAGATATTCTCCCGGCGGTCGAACACTATCTCCGTGAACACCGTCACGATAACCAGTTTGATGAGCGTCTCTTAGAGGTCGTCGAGGCGGCATTCCGAGAGGACTTCGAATATGGGCGTGAACTACAGGCGAGTTTCGGCGGCGACCTCCGCCGGAAGCTCGCTAAGCTCCTTCGTGAAGACGGCCCAGAGGATCCGGTTCCGTTCTCTCAATACAGTGATCTACTGAAGACAGCTGATGAGATATTCGATCAATTCCCACATGCGCCAGTTCTCCTCAACGACTCAGACATAGTGACTGACTACGATCGCGTTTGGGCGATCGTCAGAGAGTACGCGACATGGGTCGGGGACGACGACCTCTTAGAAGAGTATCAAGAGACACTCCGTGAGCGCCCTTGGGATCGCTGTGACTGTCCACTCTGTCGTGAGGAAAGTATTGACATCTGTATCTTCCGTGGAAACGATCGAAACCGACGTCGGGGGTTCCACAACACGCGGAGGTTCTACGATGAGTTTGAGGAGGACCTACCGAAGATTCTCGTTGCGACGAAGGGTACAGCTAAACTTAGCGGCTTTGAAACTGTCGAAAACTATCTCCGCGATGAGCATCCTGAATTCTGGGAGCAGACACACGACCTCCCTATTGCTGAACTTGGTATGTTGGATGCAAGTGGTGTGAACGAGTGGTGGGATGACACTCCTTCCATGGCGTCGTTTGACCCCGATCGAATGGCCGCAAATATTGGTGAACAGGCCGCACGCTACCAGTATCTTTTCTTACAGGATGATGACGGGTCGATCGACGATGCGGTTATTGAAGCAGCACGTGAGAAAGAATGTGCTGTAGAGACATACAGTGATCCAGCCGATCTTCGTGAGCAGGTGTTGGAGACTTGTGGCGAAAACTATGTTGCTGGCGAGGATTTCCTCCCACATCCACCAGAACTTGATGTGGACAACCTCGACATTTTGGTCATTGACCAGTGCTCTGGATCGAAGGATGTCCCTGATAATGCGCCAGTCTTTGACGCCGACGAGACGCTTCAATTTTCCCGAGAAGATCTCCTCGCTCGTGATAACGTCCCTGGGATCGCCGCACGCGACCTATACACTGGTCGCCAGCAAGCCAATGTCAGAGATGCCGTTCGCCGACTCCGATCGAACGGCCATGATGTTGATCGGTACTTCATCAGCGCCGGATTTGGCTTAGTCGGCGAGAACGACTACCTCCCCCCGTACGAAGTGACGTTCAGTTCGATGAACGTGAGCGAGATCCGTGACCGGTCCGGGAAACTCTATATTCAAGAGGATCTACAGAAGGTTCTCGACGAGAGTGACTACGACGTTGTCTTCTTTACACTCAGCAAAGACTACTACACCAGTATTGACGTTGACAAAATGGTTCAACGAGTCAAAGCGGATCGAATTGGCGTCGTGTTCAATCGTGAACTAGTCGAAGACCAGTTTGACAATATCGAGTCCATCCCCGCACGAACTGAGGATGCGAAGCGACACGGTACGATTGTCATCGGTCTCAAAGGTCTGTATATGAAGAACTTCGCCAAACAGGTTGATAATCTTGAGACGATTCGCCCGGAGACTATCGAGGAACTCTGCCGATATGTCGATGATGGACCAAACCAGACCACACTACCTCAAGAAAAGTCTTAGAACTGGAACAAACGCGGGAACGCGCTCTCGTGGAATCGTTGCAAGGGTATACGAGTCAATCCGTGTTCCGTGGGAGTTCATAGCTGAGCAGGGATGAAATCGCGCCGTCGGCGCATCCCCTGGCGCTTCGATGCTTGGTCGTAGTGCGCTCCCAGAATCTTCTTGCAGACGTCGCCGCGGTCGCTGACGACCTAGCGCAGGTCCCCGCGTCGCGGTGGGTCGTGATCAACCCCGCGCGGAGCTGGTGCGGCGAGTACTCCACCCCGAACAGGTCCACCAGCTCCTCTGCCCAAATTTCGCCCGGGTAGTCGATCATGTGCTTCAACAGTCGATGCGGCGTGTCCTGACACTCCATATTGTAGCGCCGGATCGACTCCATCGCTAGTTCGCGGACGTCCGCAATCAGCTCCAGCGTCCCGTCCGTAATCCCCGAGAGGTCGCCCGCGTCGACGCGCGACTGGAGGATGTCGACGAGTTCTGACTGACTGTAGCGCTTGAGTTCGATGTGCAGGCCGGTCCGGAAGCGCGACGACGTCTCGGCGTCGAGGCGCGTCACGAACCGCTCGTGCTCGTGGACGACGAACACGGGCGCCACGCCGTTCGCCTCGAAGAGGACGTGTGGGAGGTGTTCGTCCTCGATGTGTTCCGCCTCGTCGAGCGTGAGGACGATGGGCGAGTCGGCGTCCTCCAACTGCGCGAGGTACGACGACGCGGCGTCGGCCTTCGGCGATGAACGCGTCTTGAGGCCGGCGTCGACCAGCGCCTCTTCCAGGATCGCAGCATGCGAGCGCGTCCGGAGGCAGTCGACGTGCGCGGTCTTCACCACCGTCTCCCGGCGGAGTTCGTGGACCGCGAACCGCGAGACAACCGTATCGCCCGCGCCAGTCGGCCTCGAGATACAGATCGGGTACGCCGGACGGTCCGAGCGGAGCGGGTCGAGGGCGTTCGCGAACTGCCCGAGCGCGGCGTCGCGGTGGGGCATCCGCTCGGGTGACGCGGTCGAGTTCCAGAACCCGCGGGACTGTGGCGCTCACTCCGTCTGCCATTGGTGTCGGGGGTCGATCCAGTCCCAGTCATCGAGGTCGACGTCGGCGAAGTACTCCTCGCGTTCGGTTTACCGGACCTCCTCGGGAACATCGCGAGCGAGATCGTCGACGCCGTCGGCGTCGAACCGCTAGGCGACGGTGTGGTTCAAGAAGTAGTCCCATACAGTGCGACCTCGCACTCATTCACGAGTCCGAGGAGTTCGAAGCGTCTCCCGTCGGCATCGGTCAGGTGGCGAGTCAGCGTGATCGCCTCGCTCGAGGAGCGGTGTTCGGCGATTGTCCACGCGAGTTCTCCCTTCGTGTGGGTGTAGAGGCTGTGTTTCGGGCTCGACTTTGACATCAAGTCGATACCAACCCGGCTCGGTATTAGAAGCGAGCCAGGGGCGGAGTGTAAGTAGAGGTACCCGGATGCGGGCCGACGAGCCGCCGGAAGTGAACCCACTCTCTGAGATGAAGAGCCGATCAGTATACTTTCACGACAATTCGGTCTGGTAACGGCTTGTGCTCGAGAAGGAAGACTCAGCTGTTGGCCTTCGTCCATCGACTCCCCGGGGTTTGGGGGTTACCGACGGTCGATGGAAATCTGGGTGCGAAGTACTGAAGTCCGTTCCCTGAGGCACCGAAATTGGGTATGGTTTCAGACGAACCCTTGTGGGGTTGAAACGACTGCGTCGGAGCGAGGAACTCTTCTACCAACTCGTAGCACTTCTCGAGTTCTCCGTGCTTGTTGTACTCCTCCACCGCCCTTACCGCACGTCGCCTCTCCTCGGACGCTTATACCAATACACCCCAATGGTAAATCGTAATGTCCGAAACAATCGACGTTGACCGTGACGCTGTTGAGACGCTGTACCGCGAAGTTGTCGCCCAGACTGAGAACATCGAGGAGGAGTGGCGTAACCCTGAGGTCGATGCCGCCCTCGACATAATTGGTGAGGCCCTGTACGAGTAAGTTTCAGACGATTCCTTGTGGGGTTGAAGCGGGAAGCGAACCGACTACCGCCAGCAAATCGGGAGCTTCAGACGAACACTTGTAAGACGAAGCATCGGATCGGTCTTCTCCTGCTTCTGTAGCTATGATCTTATTTGACTACCTGGGGTCGCGCGCCAATGTAACGGGGATCCGCGATGTATGCACACCCCCGGCGCGCGGGGGTCCTCGTGCATACATCCGAACGGTCCCTCGCGTTGAGTCCGCAGTTTCGAGTGGCCGCGCGGGTAGGGGTATATAATGCGCGAACCATCCAGTAACTCCAGATCGACGCGATTCGGACTCCGCTCATACATACAGATATATACGGGGGAGGTCAGCCGCCGAACATGGGCACCGGACGAACGACCCTACGCCTCTCGGACGAACGGAAACGACTGCTGGATCAAGCCGCCGGGATCGTCGCGGCTGGCAACGACGATGACCCGCCGCGGTCCGACGTGATCGACGCCGCGCTGATGCACCTCGTCCAGTCGGCGCGGAACGTCGAGGACGCGAGGGAGGACTACGATCCTCGGACGATCCAAGATATCGCGAATACCGACGTTCCCGGCTTTTACTACCGGACAAGTATCGAAAGCCGGTGGAGATAAGCTGTATCCGAAACCCGATAATTATTTACAACACAATTTGACACACAGTTCACAAATGGCGACACTAAATGCATATTCGAATGACCCGGGGTACTATATTAGAGCCTGGACCTCAGATCTCAGGAATTTTAATTACAAAATTCGGTCCGAAGGCTGGGATATCATCGACAGTGATCCAAACCTCACAGATGGCGTTCAGATATCTTGGAAATATATTAACACTTTGAAAGCTCTTGGAGTGGTGTATACGGAAGAGTCTGGAGTGATAAGCCCCGATGACGAGAAGTTCACTCCTGACCCAGACCAAACCTCAGAGTCTCTGAGCAGGGAGGAGGCCATGGAGTTTCTGGATGCAATCCGTTCAACGAGAAATCTTTCCACCCAAGAATTGGAACAGATCTCTTCCGTACTTGGGATTGAGACTCTCGATGACAATCACGAAGAACTTGAATCTAACATATCAAGCCAAATCAAAGAAGAGTTGTCGAACAATAGGAAGTTGAGCGGTGAGGTGTGTGACAGCGTAGTTGCATTCACACCCGAATGGAAGACAGAATCCGACGATCTGTATCACCGTCTGTTCATTATTCTAGTAGTCAAGGATAACTCTGGGTCTGTGGTCACATCCACGACTCACACGGTTAAATTCCATGACGGAACACTTGCTGATTGGTCCGTAATAATCGAGTCTGGATGTTGGAAAGCCAGAGGCGAGGCTTACCAACACGTTGGATCTCTTTTACCAATTGTTGTAAACAACATAGAGGAGCGTTTTCCGACTATGACGGATACTTGGTTAGATCCAGAGATTAACCTCACTGTTGAGGGGTGAAACTCTCTATTCGATACGGGGAGATCTACTCCCTGAATAATCGGCTTCCAGTAGCAATTGCCCGGCAACCCGACGAATAGAACTACACTCGTGCACTTCCGGAACGTGTCCGTCCTCGGGAACGCGCACGAGGTACGTCTGTTCCCCCAGCCGCTCGGTGAACGCCGTGGTGTTCTCGGGAAGTTCCCCCTCGTCGTCGAGGATCCCGTCCCGTTCCAGAAAGTCCGACCGCTCCAGCATGATCCCGACGGAGTCGATCCCGATCTTCCGTAGCTGTCTGTGTGGCATATCTGGCGGCTACCCGCGGGGTGTCATAAAGCCCCGCCCGAGGGGAGGGCACCCCCACGGGGACCCCGCTGTTCAAGTCAGAGTATTAGTGAGGGGGAGGGCTCGGCCACCGGATCGGCCCCGGTTGGCCGAACGAAAAACAACTCTCTCACAATTGCATACCAGGAATTCGACGCGGAGGATATCAGGGCACTCGTGCTCGCGATCTCCACCGCGACAGGAATGGTCGGAATCGCTCAAGTATCGGCATTCGGCGTCTCGATGTCGGACGGTTCACACTCGCCGGCATCGAGACGAACATCGCGTGGCTCCTCACAGTCGGTACGTTCGTCACGGTGGTTGTCACGAACGACAACACGGAACTGCTCTCGACGGACGGGATGGACCGGATGCGCGACGAGATGGACGACGTGTACGCCTTCACCGTCGCGGGCTCGGCGGTACTTCTCGTCGCGTGGGTACTGTTCCCCGGGGTCTCCTCCTCCTTCCAGAGCGAGGACCTGTGGGGTGTGCTCTACATCGCGGGCGTCGCGGCGTCACAGGTCGCGTTGGGGTGGATGTACTGATGATCGACCTCCGCAACCCCTACGACAAGTCAGAGTCGACGCTCGAGGTCAGGTTGTGGTTCGTCGTCGCGCTCGGGCGCTCAATTGGGGACTCATGGCTGCCGTCGACGTGAACCTCGTCACGGGGCTCCTCGGCTCGAGCGCAGACCTGACGTACCTTGCGGTGGGCGCGGCGGGCGGGCTGAACCTCCTCGAACTGTTCGGCATCGACGTGCTCGGAGGTGACGTATGAGGCGCCGGAACGCGACAGCCGTGGTCATGGTCTCGTTCGCGCTCGCCGCGACGCTGGTCGGTGCGGTCGGCGGCGGCGCGGCGGCGGACGTGGAGCTCACAAATGAGACGGTTGGCGTCGACGTCGAGTCCGGTTGCGCTCCCGTTCTGGACTCGGAACGTCGAGTCACACGAAAGGCATCGGTGTGCGACGCCGTCCTCGTCACCGAACACCCGCGCAAACCGGCGTGCCACGTGCCAAGCACAGAATTGGCACTCCCGGTCGACAGCTCCAACTGGGGTGAATTTCCGGTTCACGCCGACCACCTCCGGCTACGCGCGCCGCTGCACGGCGTGGACCTACGTGTGGTGAGCGTATGAGTTGACGCAAACCTACCCCTATCGGCATTAGACTTAGGTGCGTAAATTGGGTTGCTGGGGAGCCATTCGCTCCAATTTCGTCCGGACGGGAACCGTCCAGACGGTGGATGGCCAACTGGTTTACATTCTATATCATTTGTCGTACTTAGTGGCGATATTTTGTTTAATCGTCTATTTCCTATCGAGCTATTAGATAAGTATGAGTACAGCCTAGCCAAGCAGGAGGTATGCTATACAGACGACGAACCCTCGATCTCTCCAGGGGGGCACTAGAGACGCCAGTTCTCTTCCCCGTGAGAAACATCGGGAAACGGTCAAGCGATAACACGCCCGAATACGTCGGTACTATACCCGAATTTTCAGTGGCGATGATCAACACCCGGTCAATTCGGAACCGCGAACCAATGTGGAATCGTCTCACAGATGGAGTTCCTCTCCGGAAGGAGATGGATGTCCCAGAAGACACGATCGTATTCGCGGATAGCGGTGGATTTGATTTTTCCAGCGGAGATGTCGACACCACTCCAGCACAAACCCTCGACACGCAACGGCAACTTGACGCTGACATCTACGGAACCGTGGACCTCCCCCTCTCCAGAGAGAATCGGGACGCAGAGAATGACCGCCGTGTTGAACAGAGCACGAAGTACGCCCTTGAGGCGAGTGATTTACACGATGGAGACAGTCTCCTCATCGCGAGTGTTCACGGGTATGACCCGCAGACAGTTCGAAACAACATCCGCTATCTGGAGAAGAATGGCCACTTCGATGGCTATGCCCTTGGGAGCATGGTCCCGATCCGAACTGACTACAAAAAAGTATCTAAACTGATACTTGCTGCTCGTACGGCGACTGACAAACATCTCCACGTTTATGGCCTTGGTGGTCTTGTCTATCAACCACTTCTTTTGTATCTTGGCGTCGACAGCTTCGACTCCTCTGCATTCATCAGAAGTGCGGGAAATAGGAATTATCTCGTTCCTGGATTTGGTGGAGAAGCGCTTAGGAACGTTGAATCGATGGAATACCTTCCTTGCCCGTGTCCGGTCTGTGGACAGCGGTGTCTAGATGATATTCGCGAGGATCGCACCGCACTCACTCAGCATAATCTTTGGGCCCTCGCAACTGAGCTTCGACGGTTCCGCTATGTCGCTGAGTCTGATCGTGACATCGAAGAATATCTTGATCTACGCTTCCAAGGGAATCCAGTCACACAACGCGCTTACGAGACCGCGAAGCAGCAAGTCCGGAGGCTCTCATGAGCGATGAACGTGCGACCGTCCGCCCTGTCTCACTCAGCCGACTCGTTGAGGTTACACACTCCTGTGGAGATACAGAAAAAACGACAGCGGAGATCGAGGGTGCTTTGGACGTGACCTACCGTCGGGCACGAGAGACAGTCCTCGAGGCTACTCGAATTAATTTGCTCTCTGAGGACGACGCTGACGCCGATTCAACTTATACAGCGACTGATGTCGGTAGCAAATTCTTGAACGCGATCCTCGATGAGAACTGGATTCAAGCGAGTCAGATACTTGAAATGCACAGCCCACACTACGGTTCGTTTATTCAGACCGTTGAGGAGGTTGAGCACGGTGATCTGACCACTGTCCTCGAACATCTTGAGGCGGAGGAGGAGTTCACCCCGTACTCATTCAACCAAACAAGTGTAGAGGTACTTGGCGATTGGGCAGAGCGACTGGGTGCAGTCCAGCGTAACGCATTCACCGGCAGTTACTACCCTGCTGCACAGACGCCGATCCCGGACAATTTCCATTATATTCTTTTAGACATTTATGATGACCTCGAACAGACTGCTGGTGTCGACCTCCGGCAACGCTACCTCTCTATCCCGCGCCTCCGCGAGGCGACATGCGAACGTCTGGGTGCTACACGTGAGGCGTTCAACGAAGCACTCCTAATTCTCTGCCAGCAGAATGTCGGAAAGCTTGAACTTTCCGGTGCTCCAATGGATACCGGAGCGAAGGACGCCACACTTGGCATTAAGCAGATTGAGCTTGCGGGCGACGACAACTTAGTCTCAACATCTCAGTCCAGCCAACAAATTATGAGTGGTGTCGTACAATTCGGAAAACAGTACTACTACCTGGCAGTTCACGACCGCAACATCACATTCACTCAGGAGAACTCCCCATGAACGATACATTCACCATCACCGACGAGCAGCAGGATTACTCACAGTACGACCTCGATGCCAACCCCTTCCCCTACAGCCCCGTACCCGCGGAAGATCCAGAGATCTACTGCGGCCAACCGCATGTGACAGAAAAGATCAGCTCTACTGTTTCATCTGTCCTCTCAACGGGGAAATCAAAACACCTCGTGGTTACTGGAAAATACGGAAACGGAAAGTCTCACACGCTCAAGTACACGCGATCACTGCTACGTGACCGCGACGATGTCGTCGTCGGGTATGTTGCTCAACCCGGTGAAGGATTTCTCGACATCTATCACGAGTTTATCTACGACCTCGGGTTCAGTCGTGTGCAGGAGATCGCCTACGAGTATCTTGCTGCTGTCACCTGTGATATCACCGACGAAAACCCAACCGGAGCAAACGAAATGGAGTCACTCCTCGACGATGGCGAGATCCTTCTCTCGGAAATTGTCCCTGAGACCATCCGTCGATTAAGTGATGTGACCAAGTTCGCAGACTTCGCTCGCGCAATCGTCCATATGGTCTATGAAGATACAAACTTGTACGCGTGGCAGTGGCTTACTGCGGAAGGAATCCGCTACGAACAGCGGAAAGAGATGGAGATACACAGCGCCCTTGACGATGACACCATGGGGGTCCGTGCGTTCACTGCTATGAAGAATATACTCTTGGATCTCAGTTATACAGGTGTGTTTGTCTTCGTCGACGAGTTTGAAAGTATTGCTCGACTCTCCCCGAAGAACGAGCAGGCGACATTGAACAGCATCCGTCACCTGATGGATCAAAACAGCAACGGACTCTGTATGCTATTTGGATGTGCGCCGGAAGTCTGGCAGGACGTCATGAGCGAGTATCATGCCTTCAGCGAGCGTATTGGCCAAGAAGTGGCACTCCGTCCACTTACTACTGAGAATCTTACCGAACTTGTTGAGGACTATCTCAGCCGAGAGCGGACAAGTGCTGTTCCTGATCCTGCCGTTCGGCCGTTCACAGAAAATAGCTTGGAGTTAATCCTACAGCGCTCTCAAGGGAATATCCGCCAAGTTCTCTCTGTCTGTAGCCGTATGCTGGATAATGCAGCAAGCGAGAGTCAAGCGGAGATAACAGCGGATTTCACACAGGAGCATATCTAAAAGTCCAACACGCCTAACAGCATTAATACATAGTCACAATCCCCGCACGCTCGCGCTCACACAGCCTCTACGCACAACCCTTCGAGCACGTACGCATCTCCCCTATCCAGCGAGATGTCGTACGTATCCCTCACAGGCCGTTCTGCCACACCGACCACCTCCGCAGACCCGTTGACCATGATCCCCGCGTACGAGCGGATCTTCCGCGACACAACAGGCCGAATCGCACTCAACACACGGAGCCGACTATTAGCCCCACGAACGCGGACGCCCTTCTGCTCGACCACGTACTCGAACCCAAGGCGACCCAACAGCAACTGCAACGCCTTCCGTTGTTCGGGCTTCGTCTGCGTGAACCGGACAGTGTGGCCGTCGAAGGCGCCGTCAGTGTCGAACATCCCTGCGAGCCACCCCCGACAGTAGTCGAGATCGTCGACCTGCGTCGGATCGATCGGAAGCAGTCCATCGAGAAGATCCACCTCCTTCCAGATCGTCGTCCGGATCTCGTGGAGGCTGTTGAACTCCCGCCCCTTCCGTTGCAGCCCGTACTCGTCGCGGGCGAACGCGTCGACGCGTTCGATGATCTCCTCGTCTTGACAGCGCAAGGTGGCGTTCTTCGTCGTCTTCGTTTTCACGACACTCCCGTCGCCTGCGAACGCGCCGTGGACGTATCCGTCGCGGTACGCAACCGAATCAGGATCCGGCGTCGGCGTGAGGACGGTCTTGACGCGTTGGCCCGACCGAAAGCGACAGGCGTCACGGAAGTCGTGGGTGTACGGCAACACGCGCGCGTCCGCCGCGACCGACACGGTCACCTCGTCGGTCTGGAGTTCGACTGTCGGCCGGCGCACGTGGGCGACGTCGGTCACTTGTGCCGTCTGGAGTCGACGTTGTCTCTGCCCGTTCTCAGCGGTAACGATCGCGAGTGTCGCGAGTTCGTCACCCGCCGAGACGGTGGAGATGGGTACCCACCCGAGGTCTGCAGTGAGCACGCGCTGCGGTGTTGGTGGATCGTGTGATGCAACTGGCGAGAGCGATTGCTGGTGGTGCATGTTGTTGTTGTCGTCGGTGGAGGGCAGGGCAGTCAGTAGTCGATGCGCCGCGTGCGCCTCAGATAGCTGAGAACGCACGCATCAAGGGAGCACAAATGCCAGCGTCCGTTCGGCTGCGGAACTCACGGTCATCCCTCAGCCGTGACTTGTGTCGAGAACTCGTCGAGCTGTTCAGACCCTACTTGGCGCCATATGCAGCCGTTGTACTCGAACTCGTGCAGTGTCCATTTCTCACCGTCAGTCGCCGGCTCAATGGCGAGCTTCCGCGGGAGTCCGGAGTTGGGCTCCAGTTTCAGTTCGTACACAAGCGACTGGTCCGGTGTGTCGAGCAGTTCTTCGATCGGCAGCGGGCGGTCAGGCCCATCCGAGTCGGGGGTCATCTTATGAATCACCGCCAGTAGCGGGGAACACAAATTCGCAGTCGAGAGCCGTGATGTCGGAGATGGAACAGCACTCACGAATTCCAGTGGGGAGCCAGGGTGTCACCCGAGCACACTCGGGTGGTCCGTTGTGGTCATCGGCCATACCCTATGGTCGGAGGATGACCGTATTTAAAGTTCAACGCGGATAGGTGGGATGGCTGTCGCTCAAGAGGAATGAAGGAGCGGCGGGAGCACCCGCCACCATGTGCTTTGACGAGCGCAAGTTGTCTACTGGTCCTATTAAAACGAACGGCCTAGTTCATACGTTGCGTCTCCCAACACCCCACAACCACTGACAAGGGCGCAACGGGTTTGTCCTCAACACCGCGCGTGCACTACGATGCGGCCTCGCTGGATCCTGACGGTCGTCGGGAGTAAGTACACACGAGATCTCCTCGACGGCGAAGGACCATGGTGGGGCCGGCTCAAACAATAGATCGTGGTCTTGGAGGATACATGGGGCCGTCAGCAGAATTTTGTGAGGACGAAGTTATGTGCCATCCGGACGGGGAGCCTTCTGGTACTTGACCATCTTTTCGGGCTTGTCTGAGATGGTGTCGTAGATCTGCTGGAGGGTCTCCTCTGCGGCGAGCAGGTTGTGTTCCTCTAGGAACTCCCGTCCCTCCGCCGTGAGACCGTAGAACTTCCAGGGATAGCCCTGCCGGCGCTGATCGTCATCCAGAGCAACCTCCTTGACGATGCCGGCGTCGATGAGCTTCTGGACGTGCTTGTAGACGGTCGCGTCGCTCACGCTGGGGTTGAGCTCCCCGAGCTCGTACATCGAGGGGAGCTGTTCAGGGTGCTGGAGGATGTTGTTGATCAGCGCGAATCGCGTCTGCTGAGTGACGAAGTGGATGAGTTCACGGGATTCCATCCCGTCGGCAGTCCCCAGGCCAGTGCTCATACGAGACGATAGACGGCCTGGCGGTGAGTAGTTTACCCTTGAGTAAACCACCTTGGAGTAAACTATGACCAGTTGAATAGGTGATTTACTCCACGTTCTCAAGCGGGTGTATGGGGACGAAAAGTATCCCTTCGGCTGGATGCAGGACGGTATCTTCGAGCTGTTTGAACTCGAGGGGCAGCTGTATCGCTGGCAGACTGAGGAGGAACTCGTAGACGTGACAGAAGAACTCCCGTGACGGCGGGTGAGATCGCGACACAGTCTCCCGATCACGCACCTCGACGAGCGGTTGGACGACGACAAGTCTCAGCTGCTCGCAGATGCCCTTCGCCTCGCCGTAAGTACAACCCTTAGGTGGAACGATCCGCACCGTCACGCCGAGTTCATCCACGGCGGCGGTCAGATGTTCGACGAGATCGCCGGCTCGATCGCGAGCCTTCGCGGTGGTCCGGAGTTCGGCTCCAAGTTCATTCGTACACGAGCGACGTATCCATCGTGTTGAGCAGCTCTTCGATCGGCAGGAGATGGGCAGGGCCATCCGAGTCGGGATTCATCTTTGTAATCGCCACCAGTAGCGAGGAACACGTATTCGCTATCAGGAAGCGTGATATCGCAGATGGAGCAGCATTCGCGAATTCCTGTGGGGAGCCAGGGTCCGACCCGAGCGCACTCGAGTGATGCGTTTTGGTCGACCGCCATACCCTACGGTTGGAGAATGACAGTATTCGAAGTTCGACACGAACGGGACACCAAAGCGGTCGCTCAGGAGGTGTGAAGGAGCGGCGGGAGCACCCACCGCCATGTGCATTGACAGCCGTAAACTGGTCCCACTTCATATTAAATCGAACGACCCAGATCAGCCGCTGCTTCTGCCACACCCCTCAGCCATAAACAGGATCCCAGCGGGGGTCGTCCTCAAGAGCGCTCGTCTATGATGGTACAACCTCGCTCGGACTAGAGCCCGTGGATAACTGCAACGACCGCCTAAAGTTCCCTGTTTCCTCCCAGGATCGGGTGTATGTTTCCGGCGTGTCATCCGTGACAGGCAGGGTCACACCGCACCCCCCGACCTGGTGCAGGGCGTCGCGCATGGTCAGGTCGCCACCCGTCCATTCGTTGACGCCGTTGGGCACGGTGTGTCCAACGAGTTCCGAGGGGCGCCGGTAGCGCGTCGTGTTCACCGCCTTCGAGTTCGCACGCGGGTTCGAGCGACCGTACGCGTCCGGGTTGTGCGTCTCCACACCAGCGCCGCCGGTCTCGAACATCGCGTCCCGCCACGACGTTGCGGGCCCGTCGCCCTGCGCGACCACATCGACGTACGTGTCGCTGGTGACCGCGAACGTGAGCTGGTTCCCGAACCCGCCGATGGCCGGGTTCGACAGCCGCACCACGTCGCCCTCGCGGAACATCGTCTCGCACCCACTGCGCTTCCACACGGTGAGCTTCCCGACCGAGCCGCCCAGCGACGTCTGGGTGACGAACGGCGACGCGTCCTCGATGTAGGCCACCTGCTGCTGCGAGGACGGGTCAGCCGGCTCGAAGAGCTCGGTCACACGGACGAGCGCCGAGCAGCCCGACCACCACGGCTCGATGTCCATGAGGGACTGGGTGTCCGAGTGGAAGATGGCCTCCTTCGCGCGGACGAGGCCCGCCAGCGTGTCGTTCGTCCCCGCCAGCGCCGACGCCACGGTCGAGCGAATCGACTCAACATCGACCCCCGGCAGGTCGAACGCCCGGGGGTCCGCCTCCTCGATCTTCTCGACGAGGTTCATCGTCCACTCCTCAACCTCCGCGCCGTAGCCCGCGACGCCCTCCTCGTCGTAGACGATGGGCGACTCGGGGCGCGTGGTCGGCTCGTTGTGCTCGGGGTACACGAGCGCCGGGCCGCCCATCGCGCTCTCGTCGGCCCACTTGTCGGCGACGCGCTCCGTGTAGCCCACGCCGACGTTGTCGGTGTACGCCCCACGCCCGAACGTCTGGTGGGGCAGGCGCGACGGCGCCGCCTCGGGGGCGCTCGTCCACCCGGCGTCGAAGTCCTTCGACTCACGAGCGAGCGTCCGCGACCACTCGTCGTCGTCGCTGTAGAAGTCGAAGGCGATGCTCTTGCGAACCGGGACGAACGCCGCGAGCGACTCACGGCAATCGGTAATGCGGTCGGCGACCCGAGCCTCCACCTCCTCCATCAGCTCGAGCTCCTTCCCAGTCGTGTCTTCACCTTCCGCCGCAATGCGGTCACGCACCGGGCGGGCGACCTCCGAGATCGCCGCGAGCTCCTTCTCGTTGGCGATTGCGCGCTCGAGGCTCTCGATCGTCATGTGGGAGAGTTCGGTCACGTTCCCGATGCCCAGCTCGAGCGCCTCCGCAACGGCCTCGCCGTACGCGCCGAACGACTCGCCCGTCAACAGCCCGCGATCCTCGGCCATCACGGGGGCCGGCGTCCCCTGGTCGTCGGTGCTCTCGAGCGTCTGGGCCACCTGCGTCCCCGGCTCGAACTTCGTGTTCGGGACCGCGCCAGCCGCCGCCTGGCCACCCGACCGCCCCCACTTACCGTGCTCCGCGCCGATGCCGTCGGCGACGTTCCCGTCAACCGCGCGCTTGTTCATCGAGCCAGCCGTGGAGACGATGGGTTGGCCGTCCTGCGTCTCGCCGACGACCTCGCCGACCACACTCGCGCTCTCGCTCTCGCCCTCGCTGTGCTTGAACTCGATAACCGCCCCGTGCGTGTCCTCGACCGCCACGCCGGCCTCGGCGCTCGGCGAGTCGCGGGGGATGTCGTATTCGTGCAGGTCGTCCATCATCCCGCGCTGCTCCCACATCTCGTCCATCTGCGCTTCGATCTGGTCACCGTCGGTGCTAACGTCGTTCTGCGTAGTCTCGTCGTTCATAGTCGGAAGTAGGGCTGCCAGTACAGGGGAAACACAAATTCTCCGCGCACCACCTGTGCCACCGGGTGATGCGATGTGTTTCATGTCGGGCAGAACCGCTTGCATAGCAGAGTGGCAATACCACCGCGCGGAGGCGTTGCTGTGGGTGTGTTCAGTTCTTCCAATCGGATCCCACTCAGACTTCGTGGCCCCTCCGTCCCGATCCCCTCCTATCCACGTCCTCCTTTCCAACCCGCACTAAGGGATCGTTGCGGAGCGGTCAGCGGTGGTGGAAAGCGGTAGCGGAGCGGCAGCGGCGCTGTCGCGGTCGGTAGCGGTTGCGGTTGCTGTCGCGGGGGTGGCGGGGGGGTAGCGGTCGCTGAGCGGAGCAGGGCGGTCAGGGGGTCACGGGGGAAGCCGGCGAGCCGCCCGCCGGTCTCCACGACCCCTCTCCGCCAGGAGATGTCGTGGAGCGGGCGTGGTCGCCGGATATTCCCCCGCGCGGTCTGCACCAGCGTCGACGCAGTCTACTCGAACACGTCGACGATCTCGAGGACGTCGTCGATCGCGACGTACACCTCCCCGTCGTCGGTCACGACCTCGTACACTGGATCATCTTCCTCCCAGCCCTCAGGGGCGACACACTCAGCGTAGTCCATCGCCGCGATCGACTCAGCTGGTGCCACCCCCGAACGCATCCACACATCCGACTGACTCGCGAGACGGAACACGTAGTTCACATTGAGCATCACCCGTCCGAGGACGACAAATGGGGGCATCGGCCACCCGCCGTTGCGGGGCGGCGGCGGTCGCCGCCGACGCCGACGGTCGTGTGGCGACAGCGGCAGTCGCCACCGGCCAGAGGCGAGGCGTGGCTGTCCGTGCAGCGTGCCCGTGGGGAGCCGGCGACTGGCGGAGAGCCGGCGGGCGCGGGCGCGTCGTCGACCGACGGTGCGGAGGCGGAAGCGGAACGGTGCGATCAGGGGTCGGCCCCGCGAGGGGCGAGGTTACAGCCGCTCGTGCGTGAGGACGACGTCCTCGACGTCGATGTCCATCCACGTACCGTCGTTCTCGAGCATCTCGTTGGCCTTGCGGCGTGCGTCGGCGGCGTCGAACCCGAGCACCGACCGGAGGGGCTCGGGGTCGCCCTTCCGAGTGAGATGCACGAGGACGGGCTGACCGGTGAAGACGATCAGGTCCTCGCGGGGGTTCGTCGTCTGGAGGGCACCGAGATTCGCGAACTCGCGGGCACATCGGTACGAGCAGAAGGCGACCTCACCCCAGTCGGCGGCCATGCCCTCCATGTCGCACGAGGTCGTGTAAGAGAGTTCGTGGCGCGTGTCGGCAGGCGATCCGGTGCAGTCGCCGTTGCAGCACGTCTGGGCCTCTTCGAGTGAGGCCGTCAGGTCGAACGTCGTCGAGCCGCCGCGCATCGTCGTCACTTCGGTTGTGGAAGTCATCTCGCTCTTCACGGGGATACAAATTCCCCGGCGGCCGCGGGGCGGGGCTGTGCGGAGCAGCCCGGAAGTCGGGAGTCGACTCGTCGACGAGCGGCTGGAGGGCGTCCGGAGCGGGGCAGTGCTGTCTGGGCGGTTGCGGGGCGGCCGACGTGTTGAGGCCCCGAGGCGGCATTCGGGGCCTCTGCACGTGTAGTAGGATCGCATTAAAAAAAGATGAACCTGCCTACCAGCGGGGTTCGGACAGAACGAAGTCCTTCACGATGAGCCGCAGGGAAGCGGCGGCGAGGCTGACGAGGACCTCGACGTACAGGGCGACCCCCGACCAGTCAGCTGCGACCTTCCACACCGGCGAGAGAGTGAACGCCCACGTGAACGTCGCGATGAGCCAGATGACCGCAGTCACGACGATCAGGCGGACGACGAACGCAACGAGGGGAATGTCCAACAGCGCGCGGACGTCGTCGTTCATGCATCCACCTCCGCGTCGACGGTGTTGAAGGTGCGGTCGTCGACCCACTCGAGGGCGATCGCGTCCTGTTCCAACTGCTCGACGAGAGCGTCCACCCGGTGGGTGTTGTAGTGCGAGAACGACTTCGCGACGTACTCGGTGACGCCCCAGTAGTGCGTGCCCGTCTTCTCACGGTCTGCGAACGAGACTTCGACGAGGTCGACCACAGTGTCGACACGGACGATGGCGTACTCGTGCGAGGGGTACGAGACATCGACTTCGCCATCCACGTGGCGAACCGTCGTCGACGGCAGGTGCTCCAAGGTGGCCTCGTCGCATTCGAGGCCATCGGGGAGCAGGTAGTAGTCGAAGTCCTCCTCGCCGCGACCGAGCTCCTGACGACGCGCCATCTTCTTCTGGTGGGTCCGGCGAGCAGCGTCGGCCAGATCGGCCTGGCGTTCCTCGTGGCGGGCGAGCTTCATGGACATGACGCAGGGGACTTCGTCGGTGGAGTGCTGTTCAGCCATCTTCGTCGACATCGATTTCTCAGACATCTCGCTTGTCTAGCGGGGTATCAATACCGCGCGGTCTCGTTCAAGATCAGGACCAATTCCTACGTCTTCTCCCTAACCGGCACTACGGGATCGTTGCGGAGCGGCGCGGCGCGGATAGAACGGTGGCGGTTGCTGGGGCGGCGCTGTGAGGCTCCAGTCGAAACGCACCCTCGGCGGCAGAGGGTGCGTGAGGCTGGTGCCGTGTTGCCGGTCGCGGGGGCGGTTCGTCGCGGTCGCCGTCGGCTTCGATCGCCTCGACCGACCAACCGACGAGTGCTGACGGACGTGAGCGGGGCGGGTCGACGACGACTGATCTAGTGCGGTCTTCGACGGTCATCCACCCCGACGATATCTCAACACTTGCCACTCACCTAACTGAACAACCGACCTTCTTCGAATCTCCACTACGGCTTTTCGAGGTGGAGCCTGTGAGTGAAACGAACAGGCGGAGCCGACGCGGTTCGGGGCGGTCGCGGAAGCTGTTGCGGAGCGGTCGCGGCGCGGCCGGGGCGGCGGTCGCGGTGAGGGGGTCACGGGGGACGCCGGCGAGCCGCCCGCCTCGGTCGACCCCTCTCGACGCCAGGAGAGATGTCGCCGAGCGGGCGCGGTCGTCGGACAGTCCCCCGGGCGGTCTGCACCAGCGTCGACGCGGTCGCCGAAGCCCCCGATCCGATATGCACTCAATCTGGTAGGTCGGCATCGGCGACGACAACTCGAGTAGTGGCGATGCTGTCGCTCAAGCCAACTTCCCCCCTGGGGAGTAGGCCACCTTTCCCACTGTGGCCGGTGCGGTTCAACCCACCTCTCCCACGGGCTCGTCGGGAAGGATGACCCCCCACCCAGCGGGTGCGGGACACACCGAGAACGAGTGCTCGATCAGAGCCGACGTTCGGCTGCTCGTCGACGTCCAAACTGGCCTGTCGATCGCCGAGTCATTCCCCCCTACTGCGACCCCCACCATCGACCGGCGGCCGGGGCCGCCGCTGCGGCTGCGGTGCGGTCGCGGTGGCCCCCGGCCACCGCCGGGTCGACTCGACGAGTCGGCCCTGCTGGTCGTCGCCACGGTACTGGGAGTATCCCACGATTCCGAATCGTGGGGTACGGTTCGTGATCACCAGAACCTACCAGATCGTCGATATGGGAATTCGGCCCTGTCCGGCAGGACGACCTACTGGGTCGCGGCCAGTTCGACTCGGGTATCCGAGTCCCAATCGACGACGTCGATTCGAGCTGGCCGACGGCCAGGATCTTCCCGAAGTGCTGTCGACGATCTCGACTCGACCCTGGTCGACAACCAGTCCACCCACCCCCCTCGCGAGAGGGGGGACCAACCGACTCGGCGATCGGGGTCGAGCCGAGTCGGTCGCGTTCAACTGACCTCCCAATCTGCCTCGCTCAACCCAAGGGGGAACCACTCGAAGTTCGCCCGGATTTCCTCCCTTTCGATGGGGCCCCACTGGCCCCCTCCTGAGGTGCTGTCAGAGACCCCTGCCCGTTGGCCCTCAGAAACAAGCTGAAATCCCTGCGTAATCCAAAACCCCCCCCTTGATCAATACGATAAGGGGTGCGATTGGCGATTTTCCAAAACCTGAAATAAAGTCGAATGTCTCTCATACCCTTAATCGGCTGTGAAATAGGTGTATCGGGCTGCTATTGTGAGAATTCTAGATTTAATAACATTGGTCTGAATTGGGCCGATTATCCCCCCTGCACACCCCCCTGCACACCCCCCTGCACACCTCCACCGTCAGCCACTATACGTGCGAATTCATTCTATTAATAAAATATTCTCTGAGCCTCGATGCTGTTCAGGGGGGTGTGCATCCCCCTACCCCGACGCCGTCTGGTTATTTTCGCATATTGGCGTTCTACCACCCCCCTGCACACCCCCCCTGCACACCCTGAGAGTGCTCTTTGAATACGGAAACAGGCGGGGGTATATCTCTGCATAGGTAATCGCGGAATAATGTGGGGGCAGATCGATGAGACAGTTGTTGGTCGAGGTTGTGAGATGAGATAGATACCCTCGGCTTCTTCGAGAAATATACTCCCGAGTCTGGTGCGGATCTCACTGTCGGGGTTGGGGAGTCCTGACCATTGTCTGGATCGACTGGGGTGCAACCGATAACGAATGGTGGCGTCTGTTCGAGATTGAATTGCCCCCCCCTCAGATCGATATTGTGGTGAGAACACATCGCGCCTCTAAGTCCCAAACTGAGGCCCCAATCCAGAATTCGAATTATACATATACCAGATATCGTATGTATTTGTGGAGTGTACCAACAGCTCCGAGAAAATCTGCGTTGTCTTCTGAAGGCCTGAACAATATTCATCGAATCGGCCCGTCCACCAGTCGGGATTGTAGGTCTCATTCGGGTCCGTCTCGCGGGGAGAGATTCACTCTGAAGAAAATACACCAGGGGTATGGTCGGGCCGAAAAGTGGTCGGAATGGAGTAGATTATTACAGCAAGATCCGTCGCATGACCAAAGGAGTGATCTGGCCGAATCGGATCTAGAATTCAGTCCCTTGAGATCGCATTGCTACCCCGGGTGAGTTCTGACCACTACCCGCGTTCGGTAATCCCATTTCACTACTAGCCCAGTTTGATCTTGAGTGTCTGAGTAGGGCGGGTCGATTACAGAGACTTGCGCTTCGCTGAGTCAGCACTTTGTGTAGAGGACGAGTTCAGGGACCTCTATACTGTGTAAGGAATCTAGTAGATGGTAGTCAGTATTATTCCATCACACGCTACGTTTACTCGGTGAGGGCTTCACCAGACTCGGTCAGTACGACCCCAATTAGCCGGGTGGCCTGTTCGCCCTTCACCCGAGTCCGCTTCTTCTCACATCCCGCCACTTCAACGAGCTCCGCGATCTTTGATTTCGGTTTGGCGTCGATCCCATTTGCCTCACAGAACGATTGGTATGCCTGAAACGCCTCGTTGCTTTCAACGTGGATGTAGTCGATATTTTCGTCGTCAATTGGCTCGGCTTCGTCGGTCATGTGCCGGTCAACGAACTCCGTGATCGAGTTCTCCGTGGTCAGTCCATCGACGCTGAAGTCCCACTGCTTCTGCGGTGGTTCGATACCTGGGTCAACTCCGTAGTGATCCTCGAAGTTCAGGATCGTCTCCCGGTACAACTCGGCCGGAAGTTCGCGCCGCGTGTACTGGCCGTTCGGTCCATCGCGGGTCACCTCCTCGAAGTCGTCCTCGGTTGCAACCCCCATTTCGAGTGCAGCGTACATCAGCGCCTTCCGGGGTACCTGCGCGTCGTCACTGAGCACGTTCAGCTTCTCTTTGACACCGACCCAGGTGTGGAGGGTTTCCTCGTCAGTGAACCTCCCTTCGGGGTGGTTGAGATCGCGGACGTTCACCGCACACGCGAGGTACGACAGAGGGGTGTACGCGGCGTCGCGTTTGTGGTCGTACGCGACCCCCGAGTCGAGCAGGACGAAGTAGTTCTCTGACTCGCCCTTGTGGCCCAGCGGGTTGGTGCCACGGCGACCGAACCCAGTGGGCACGAGGTCACGCATCCGCTGGTCGTACAGCTCGTTCCGCGTCCGGCCCGAACCGGGCTTGCCGTCTTCCTCGTCGAACGACGACTCCCACTCGTCGTTGCGGACGCGGGTCGTCTCGGCCTGCATGATCGCCGCGTAGCCGGGGTGGTCGGTCGCCCGCTGGATCTCGTGCCCGTCGAACAGCGGCTCCACACGAGCGCCGTGAGCGGCCTCAGACGACGCCGAGTTCGGCAGGGGTGCGACGGACCTGTTCACGCCCTCCGCGCTCGCCACGGCGACGTGGCGCCCCAGCGTGAGGAACGGGCCGAGTTCTCCGTCCGCGAAGGTGGGACGGAAGTGCTCGTCGCCGGCCCAGTCATGTGCGTCGGCGTCGATGATCGCGGTGTACGCCGACTTCGCGGCGTTTGTCTTCGCCTCACCGTAGGCGGCGAAGCGACCGTACTCCATCGTCGCGAACTCCACCGGCGAATCGCGGATGGCCTCCATCTCCTCTTGGGTCAGTTCGGTGTAGTCGAAGTGGGGGAACTGGCTGATGTACTGCGTGAGCGACTGGCTCTCGTCATCGGTGAGCGAGGAGATGTCCACCGGCGCCGGCGTCGTTCCATCTTCGTCCTCGGGGCTGTGGTGTTCCTCGAGGTACGCTTCGATTTGGGGGACGTACGCGGCGTCGTACGCGCGCCGCTTGGCGAACGACTCCAACCAGTCGCGTTCGAGTGTCGACTGGCTCTCGGCGTGCGTGAGCGCCCGCGTGGGCAGGCGAGTGATGTCGCCGTACTCCTCGACCGTATCGGTCTGTTCGAGGAGGGTGACGTCTTCGTCGCGGCGCCACGTCTCGACCAACGCCGACAGGTGCGGCAGTGGCGGCGCAAACTCGTACAGCTTGTCCGAGAGGTAGTCGTCCAGGTCAACCTTGTCCGCACCGACGCGGGGGAGTTCGACGATGAACGACGAGATGCCCGCTTGTTCGAGGCGTGCGGCTGTGCGAATCGCGCCGTCCTCACCGGGTGCCACGGAGTTGATCTCCATGCACTCGGTGATGGGCCCCTTCGGGGAGCGCTGGTACGTCTTGGGGATGTTCTCGGTGTCGCCCTCGACCATCGCCTCCAGCACCTCGGCGGACGGCCGGTCGGCCTCGGCAATGGGATCGATGGTCGCCCGCTCGTTGTCCTGCACGAGATACGCCGTGGGGATGTCGTACTTCTCGATGAGGCGTTCGAGTTCCTCGACGTGGCTGTTCTTGAACTTGGTCGTGACCGGCGAGAGACACGGGATGCCGTGAGCGTTCGCCGCGATGGCGTCGGCGATACCCTCCGTGATGACCACGGGGCGGCCTTCCTCCAGCGAGTGCTCGCCGTAGATCGGCTCGGTGGTGTAGACGCCGTCGTATCCGGCGGGGAGCTTCTGGTACTTCGCGTCCGGCTTGAGGTCGCGCGGGTGGTGGCGCCCTTTCTGCGTCCGGCTGATGGCGTGGATGGCCGTCCCGTCGGCGTCGAAGTACGGGAACAGGTAGCGGCCCTTCCAGCGCGACCGGAGCATCTCGACGGCACTCAACTGGGGTGCTGCATCGGGGAACGGCACCTCCTCGATGGCTTCGCGCAGATCGGCGCCGAACATCTCGGCGAGTGCGCCCTTGATGTCCTCCGGGACGGTCGTATCCGACTTGCTCTCGAGGTACTCTCTGATGGCCTCGATGGCAGGCCCGTCGTACTCGTCGCTGGCGAAGTGGTCGCGGATCGCGTAGTAGTCGGGACGGAACAGCCCGGTCGCGATGATCTGCTGGAACGTGAACCCCTGCTCAAGCAGTTCCTCGACGCCGGCGCGCTTGTACGAGGGTACCCAGCCGACGCGAGCAGACTCAACGGTCTCTTCACTCCACCCACGTCCGTGATGGTGGACGCCGGCCTGCCCCGCGTGTCGGTGTGCGGAGTGCGACTCCAGGTCCTGCGTGATGATCGCGAGGTCGTCGTCACTCACGTCCCACGACGGGCCGGTGAAGTAGTCGTACTGAGTCTCAGGCAGGTACGTGAACGGCTCGCTCGTCTCGATCGTACAGCAGTCGTCACACTCGGCGGGTTGGGGGTTGCCGCTGTGACTGAAGCACGGCTCAAACTCGACGATGGTGGTCGCCTCGGCGTGCGTCTCGTCGGCGTACTGGGCGCTGTTGGCAGGCGCCGTGTAGCCGGCGCGTTCTTCGGGGGGTAGCTGATCGGGTTCGAGGTCGACGCCGGCCTCGTCTCCCAACTCGCCCATCTCCAACTCATTCATCAGCATCGGTTCGTCGTCGCTCGTCGGCGGCTGCTTGTTGAGTTCGACGAGGTCGGTTGCACTGACCCCCAGCCGTTTGAGTGTCGCCCACGTCGGACTGTGAATGCCGTCAACCTCGTCTGCGTCGGCGGTCACCTCGATGGGGACGACGCGCGCGTCGTCGACGGCCTGTTCGTGCTCGGCGACACACTCTGCACAGAACGCGGCGACGGTACAGTCGTCGCAGTCGGCGTTCGTGATCATGTGCTCACTGCACGGAATGGCGTCGACGCGGACGACGGCGGCCTCGTCGTGGCAGTGGTCACACTCACCTTCGACGCGGCAGTGGGGGCACTCGTCGTGGTAGTGGTCGTGTTCGGGCCACGCGCCGGTGTCGTCGCTGTCAGCGCTGAGCGGTTTCTGACCGGCCTCGCCACACGGCGTCCGGTACTGGTCGTCGACGTGATCCAGCAGCGCGTTGTACCAGCCGTTGGGCTTGACCGTCCGGTCGAGCTGGTCGTGGTAGTAGTCGACGGCGGCGTCGAACGCCTCTTCCCAGCCGTCGGGTTCGGTCGTCGGGAGGAGCCCGGTAGTCGGCTCCTCGTCGCCGGGGGCATCTGCGTCGCTTGTAGGGTCGTCGCTCGCGACGGGCGTGTCCGCGTCGCCCTCGCTGGTCGGGGAGACCTCTTCGTCGGGTTGACTATCGTCGCTCGGCGTGGCGAGCGATACTGGCTCTTCAGGGTCGGTGTCGTCGGGGGCGATGAGTGGGAGGTCTTCCTCGTCGTCTTCATCGTCACCGTCGGCTCCCTCAATCGCACTCGCGACATCTTCGGGACTTGCCCCTTCGGCGACGGTGATCTCTTCTTGGTCGGCGGCGGAGTCGGTGGTCGTCGCTTCGGTGGCCCGCTCCTCCGGTTCGTCTTCGTGGTGCTCGTCCACGGCCTCGGTAGGCTCTTCGTTCTCTGACTGGCCGTCGGCCTCGTAGTCATCGACGACCACTTGTTCATCGTCTGGCGCGGCCCCTTCCGCGGTCGCCGTGTCGGATTGGCCCGTGGTCGGCTCCGCTTCGTCGGGTTGCTCCTCAACGCCTTCTTCGGCAGGTTCGGCTTCCTCCACCTCGTCTTCCGCCGGGCCCTCACCATCGTCAGCCGGCTCACTCCGTTCGTCGGCTGGTTCGGAGTCTGCCGTGTCCGAGTCGCCCTCGGGATCGTCGCCGCCGTCCTCGTGGAACGTGTCGAACGCATCCCAGTCGATTTCGGGGCCGTCGACGTCGGCTGCGTTCAAGGCGATCATGTTGCCCTCCTGGAACAGGATGTTCGCCTCGAACGCTCGATCAACCTCTACGGCGGCGTCTTCTTTCGAGACGGTCTCCAGCACTCCTTTGACTACCGAGGGGAACGCATCCCGCGGGGTTCCCGTCTTCTTCTCCGGGTCGCCTTCGATCTTTGCCCACACCGTCTTCCACTCCTGCGGGACCTCCCGTTCGGTGATACGGACGCTGTTGTCAGTGCCATCGACTTCCTCGAGATAGCCGGCGGCGAGTGCAACTTCGATTGCGGCTGCGACCCGCTGTTCGGTGTTGTGTTGCCCGATGAACGGCTCCACGCCTTTCGCCATGAACACGACGCTCTTTCGGGGGAGGGACCGGTCGCGGTCCTGGCCGCCGTCGGCCCACACGTTCTCCCACACGTAGCGGTTCGCGAAGCGGTCGCGTTCGCCGTCGAGGACGAGTTTCGCGTGTCGACCCTGTGGCGGGGCAAGGAAGAATCCCAGTTCCGTCTCGACGATGTGCCCCATTTGCGAGGCATCGTAGATGGCACGGTCCCGGTTGTCCTTCATGGCGTTGCCCTTCGCGAGTGCTTTCTTCAGCTGCTCTTTCTGGAGGTGTTGGGCGTGATCGGTGTCGGCCGCGTCCCACGCTTGCTCCCAGAACACACGCGAGAAGGGGTCCTTCCCGCCGTAGTCGGTGTGCGACGTGTACTGCGGGCTGGGTCGTGGTAGTTTCTCTCCGTTAAGCAGCGCGTCTGCTTGGATCGTGTTGTCTGTCATCGGTGGCTCTGTGGTCGTGTCGTCTGCGATTTCGTCGTCCAGTTCCCCGTCCGTCTTGTCGAACCCGCGGATGAGCTCTGTCGGGAACCGCTCTCGGAACGATGGCGTCCACTCTTCTTCGGGGATGAGTGGCGAGAGGCTCTCACCGTCGTACAACTGCGGCATCGCGTCTTCGGGTGAGTTGATCAATTCGTGGTCAGTCGCGATGGTTGCGATCTCCCAGTCCACGGATTCGGGACCGTGCGTGAACTCTGCTTGAGGGAGGAACGGCCGCCGCACCCGCTTCCAGTCTTCCTCGAGCTCCTCCATCGTATCGTAGAGGAGTTCATTCCCCTTCTCACGGTAGACAACCCATTCGTCCTCGTATTTGTCGTAGCGGGCCCACGCACTGAAGGCGTTCACCGAGGGGTTGTCGATGGCATCAGGACCGATCTGGCCTCTTTGTTTGGCATCTGCGCTCTTGCCGTCATAGAGGGTGAGTTGGCTTCCGTTCCATTCCCACACCGACTGTCCAGATTCGCGGATGAGTGCGAACTTGTCGGCCTCGTCTTCATCAGAGAGTTCGAGGAAGTCGGGGGTGTTGTAGAGGATGTCGCTCTCGACTTCTTCTCCCTCGTCGTTGACCCAGTGGTCTCTGGATCTGACCATCGGTGGGTCTGCAAGGACGATATGAAGCCGGTTTGCGAAGGCGTCTCGCTGGCGGTTGTGGGCCCGGCCGTCGGGGACGAGGAACATCACCTTCCGGCCTTGGTTTGCACCACGGGCGAGGTTGTTCAGTGGCCCTGCGGGCTTGCGTAGGGACTTCTCCGCTTCGATGGTGATGTCTTGGTTCCCTGCGAGTTCGGTCGCGACCGGGAACTCCTCTTCAAGTTCTTTCAGCGACTCTCGCATCAGCCGCCGGGAGGTGGTGTTGACTTCGCCGGGGAGTTCCCCTTCTGCGTCGGCCACGTCTGCTTTCGCCTGCTGTGCGATGATGCTGACGCGGAAGCCCAACTGTGAGAACCAGTCGAATCCTTGGGCCAACATCTCTCGGTGCTCGTCGGAGGGCGTAAACTGGGCTTCGTCCGCAGAGAGGATGAACGCGAGCCCTGCGTCGGTAAGTGTGACAGCTCCTTCGTCATCGGGGATTTCGTGTGTGTCTCCCCGGCCTTCGGCGGCGATTTCTCGATACGGTGGCTGCTCGTCTGTTTCTTCACCAAGTAGCTCTTCTGCGGGGACGTCTGGTTGAACTCCACCATCGGCTGCCTTCGCGGACTTGATCTCGTGTTCGTCTTCAACCCGAACGTAGTGCCTGATGTGATCGCGTTCGATCGACAGCCCATTCGGGTAGCCGGTGATGGGCTTTCCAGTACGATTCTCAAACGCCCGGTTCACCGCACCGAGTGCAACATATTCGCTGCCCCGCTCAAGTTGCACTTCTCGAATCGCCATGAGGAACTGGCGCTGCGTCTGGTCGTCGTTGCCGAGGTTGTGGATCAACATCGCCGTCTCGTTGATGTCGGCCTCGAGTGGCTCGACACCGTACTTCTCGAGCGACTCTTCGATGTGCTCGTCCGCCTCTCTGTCCGTCCGCACGGGTGGGTAGTCGGCGAACGTCTCGACGGGGAGTGCGTCTGAGAGGTACTCGTCTTGTTCGCCCTGGAGGAGCACGCGGACGAACATCGTGAAGCGGGGGATCTCTTCGACGAGGCTGTAATCGACTTCCTCGCCCATCCGCTCGGCGATCAACCGAGCGTCGTCTGCCTCACCCACACCGAACGAGGTGACGGTGCGGGAGTTGGCGAACATCTGCTTTTGGATCTTCTCCGGCAGTTGGGAGGGATTCTGGTTCGCAAGGCCGACGCCCATCTTCTTCGAGCGCGCCTTCGACAACATCGCTTCGAGGTCCATCTCCTCAGTAGCAACCCAGTCGAGTTCGTCAATGAAGGTGAAGTACGGCTCGCGGTCTGCCTCCTTCTCTTTGCGTGCCTGGATCGCGGACCACACCCGCCGCATCACTGCCGTCGACACGACCTCTTTGAGCTCGTCAGAGTCGATGGGGATCTTGACGAGGATGATCTTCCCGTTCTCGACTGCCTCGGTGATGTTCACCGTCCCCTCACGGTGGGCGACGATCCCGCGAGCGATGGGATCCTCGACCCACGACTGGATACGACGGATCACAGCGTCCACCTCGTCGTCGCCCATCTCGGCGATTTGCTTGGTGTACGTGTGGATGTTCTCCATGTCCTCGGCGTAGTCGGCACCCATCTCTTCGGCCTCTGAGAGCTGGCGACCCTCACGCGCGATCATGTCGGCGAACGCCCGTCGCGAGTGCGACGACATGAGGACGTGGTACATATCAGTGAGCGTGAAGGGCTTCGGCGACCGGATCATCGCGCGGGCGATGTTGGTCGTGATCCCCTCCATCTTGGGGCCCCAGTAGTCGCCACCCTTCAGGATCGCCGTTAGGTCGTCGACGATAGATGTGACCTCGCGGTCGAACGCCATCGTTCCGGGCTCGGCCTTCGCCTCGAGGAAGTTGATCCCGACCGTTTTGTCGAATTCGGTGGACCCTGGCTCGATCCAGATGACGTCGTCCATCCGGTGCTCCGGAATCTCGTTGATGAACTCGTCGACGGTGTCGCCCTTGGGGTCGATGTAGCAGAGGCCGTAGCCCTTGCGGACGACCTGGTTCATGATGTTCTTCTGCTCGGTCGACTTCCCCATCCCAGTCATCCCGAACTGGGTGAAGTGGCGGAACCACGCGTTCTCCTCAATGCCGATCTCGTGGAAGCCGACGCGGTTGTCTTTGATGTACCCCAGCCAGATTGGCTGGTCGGGGTGGTCCTCGTGACTGTCGAACAGTTCCTTCTGGACGTCGTACCCCATGTAGACGTCACCCTCGTCGGTGATCGCTTTCACCTCATACGCGCGGTCTTGACCAGTGTGGGGATCAAGACACCACTCACGCACGGTCGAGATGAACGTCTCCGAAGACGCATCGTTGTGTCGGGCGGGAACTGGGAGGTTGTCGACCTCGTGTTTGAGCCGGTCCTCCTCGAGCCGGCGCTGTTCTTCGGCTTGTTGTGCTGCGATCTCTGCCTCGATCAGCGCCTTCTTCGACTTCGCAGTCTCCTCGTCGAAGTTCTCGAGCAGGATTTCGTAGGTCAACTCGCCCTGTTTCCACAGCTCAACAGCCTTGAGGTGCAGGTCTTTATCTTCTCCCTCTAACCGATCACTGGGGCGCTGTGGCTGTTCCTGGAAGGTGGCCTCTCCCGTGACGGATTTAGACGCTGCCACCCGCTCACGGGCGGCCTTCACTTCGTCGTCAGGGGCTACTTCGCCCGGCAGTTGCGGTGTCCCTTCGGGAGCCGGCTCTACGTCAGTTTCATCATCTAGCTCGGGGTCTGGGAGTGCCGGCTTGGACGAGCTAAGGGCTGTTTCGGTCGTCTCTTTCCCGACGGTGTATCGGTCCATCGGGAGTGGCGAGATGCTCTCGGGCTTGCGCGACGCATCCGCGGGCGCTTGTGAACTGAGGGCTTTCCGCGTGTACTGGACGTTCGGCGTGTCGATCTCGGCGTTGGGGAGATGAGCGAGCCCACCCAGCTCGGCTGGAGTTAACGGGAAGCTCGGCCCATTTTCGCCCGTATATCGACGCCAGTCGCGCCCCACAGCCGCCTTGAGTTCCTTCTTCAGGCCACGACCGCGCTTGGGCACTTCTCTGAATCGTTGTCCGTAGTCGCGGTTTTGGTAGGTGGCACTGTATGCATTGCCGATCTGCGCCGCCGCCTTGGTCACGAAGTCGGGTTTGTCGCTGAAAACGAAGTACCGGATATTGACGTGGAACGCCGTCTCGTCCTTCGTGTCGGAGATCGCTTTCGCGATACGGAGATCCTTCTCAGTGGGGTCTTCGAGATACCCTTTTCTGAAATCACGGTGGACATAGCGGCCCTGTCTTAGTGCCCTGGAGACCTTGTCGGCGTCTGCCCGAAACGGGATCCGACGACGCCAGTTATCGCCAGCAGGCGTGAAAATGACCTGTGCGATGGCTGTAGACTCGTTCTGCCCGATCATGGCCGAAGTGATGTTCCGAAGGGCAGCTTTTCCGGGCTCGAATTGCCCGTGAGAGTCGCCCCCGATTCCTTTGATCGGATGGAAGATGTTGTTGTTGAGGGTTAGGTGGCCGCCCGCGACGTGGTCGCCCGGCTCGAACGCTGGGAAGGCTTGGTCCTTCCTGTTCAGTTCGACTCGGGGGTAGTTCCCTGCGAGGAGCTCTCGGTGGACCTTGTACCAGAACTCATTGGGGACTGACCAGAGGAACTTGATGCTCCCGTTGTCGTACCAGATTTCAAACGAGAACGGCCCTGGGGATTTCTCTTTGCCTCTGAGCCATTTGAAGAACCCACGGGAGACGTCGTCCCGCTGGAAGTTTTTGATTACCTCTGGACCGTACTCCTGCCCCGGGCCTTCCTTGAACGGAAGTGACTGAATGATGGTGTTGTCTCGCTCGGTCACGTAGGCTTGGAGCTCCCTCTGAAGGTTTTCGTCAATTTGGAGTGCTCTGTAGGAATTCTTACCAATTAACGGGAGGCGCATCGGTGTTGCCCGATAAAATAATTAAACCCATATTTAAGAACTCGCCAGTTTGAAACCGAGCACAGCAATCCCACGACATCGTGGGTCAATCACAAAATGGACTGCTGCCGCTGGAATAATAGAGATGATTGAGGTAATAGTAAATAGTCTGGGACCGTAATTTTGGGCGACACCGAGCCGCACTCGATTCTTGGGTCGGACAACAATTTTCCCAAATTCCATACCCACGAAGGGTATTGAAATTATCAACATGTGCAGATGTACTGCGGTACTTACAAACAGTGCATAGAGTGGTTGAAAACAGCGATACACCCGAAATCGGGGGTTAGTGGTAACACCAGTAATACGGTCGGCCCTACCAAGCATCGAAAAATCACCCCACCATATAAAAAGATAACGCCGTTTGAGCTCCGTATAAGCTCGGCACCCTCCTCGTTTGCAATCATCACTACTCGATTTTACGGTCGTCGAGCGGGAATTAGACAGCAAGTTCGGCTCGCTTCCTCGGGGAACGTTATAGTGAGCACTGACTTCCGAAAGCATCGTCATCCCAATGCAGTCGGAGGTATCGATCGTCGCCGACGAGTGGAATAACTCGTACACGCAGTCTGAGAGAGAGTCGTCGAGGTCTACGAGCGTCACTTTAGGACCACGTCGGTCACCCGTCGGTCATCGACCTCGATCTCGAACCCGTTGTCGACGCCGACGATAGTGACTGACAGCAGTTCACCGGTGAACTCGTAGACATCACCGGCTTCGTCGCCGGTCGTGCCCTTGATGACCGCGACGCCGCCGCGCGACCGAACTTGATCGCCGTCGTCGGCGGCGTTGCCGTCCGCCGCGGACTTCTCGGCCTCCCCATCGACCACAGCGGTGTACCCGAACTGGTTGTCCGCCGTCGACAGAATCTCCAGAACACTGCCGTCGCCTTCGATGCCGGTGCCGTCGGCGTACCCCTCTAACGGGTCGTCGCCGCCTGCGAGGGGGGAGACGATCTCATCGATCGGCGTCAGCCGTTCGTCGAGATAGCACTTCACCACCGTGTCGTCGTCGAACGCGTCCACGTCGAGGAGGCGGACCAACCCGTCGACGAGGAAGCGGTCGCCGCGGAAGGCGAAGGGGTCGGCGTCGTCGGCCATCGGCCCGGTGTCGTCGGTGACGCGGAGGTAGCCGCCAGAGGTCTCGACCGGGAGATCGAGGGTGTCGCCCACGAAGATGCCGCCGAAGCGGTCCGGTTCGAGCGTCCCGTCGACGGTCACGGTGTAATCGACCGGCCCGTTCGCCGTGATCATCAAGGAATGCTCCTCGACGTCGCGGAACTGGCGGACGCGCTCGACGGTCGTGTTACTGTCGTCGAGGTAGACGTTGTAGTCGGTGCCAGACGAGCGCGGGTCGACGTCGAACTCCTCGACGACGCCGCTAAACACGAAGCGGTCACCACGGAAGTTCGTCGGCCCCGCGTTCTCCGGTCGCGGGCCAGTGTCGTTCGAATACGAGAACACCCCGTCGTCGACTTCCTCCGGGTCGTCGTTGTCGTCAGCCGCGAAGTCGCCGCCGTACCGGTCGGGCTGGACGGTGCCCTCGACGGCCATCGTGTACTCGATGGGGCCGTTCGCCGTGATCATGACTGTCCTGCGGCGGTCGGTCCCATCGCCCCCAGTGTCGTCCCCACAGTCTGCGTCCGCGGGGATGTCGAGCGTGGTCGAGTCTCGCTCTAGGCCTAACTGCGGATCGGCGACGGTGACAGTGAGGTCGCGGCTCTCTCCCGCGCCAGCGTCGGTGTCGTATCGGAGGACGTACGCGGTGGTCACCAACTCCCGGATCCGGCGGAGGATCTCGGTGAAGCTCCCGCCACGGATGTCGATCCACAGGCCGTCGACCCGATCCGCGAGCACCCTGATGCTGGAGGACGGGTCGTCCTGGTCGGGAGACACAGCGATGAAGGCGACGCCGCTCTCGCGGACTCGCCGCGCCACTTGGTCGATTGTTAGATCTGTCACGCCCGTGTCGTCGCCGCCGTAGTGGGCGAGCGAGTCGGTGATCACGACGACCACCTTCTGTGCGGCGGGCCGGAAGTCGAGCCCGAGCGTTCGCGCGATCCCGTCGAAACTGTTCTCCCGACGGGGACTGGTGCCGCCACCTCCTGGCCGAAGGCGGTCGACTGCGGTGTCGAACGCGGCGGCGTCCGCGGTGAGCTCGCTCTCGACGCGGACTCGCTCGCGAAAGGAGACGAGCCCGTACCGCGCGTAGATACCCGCGTCCTCGATAGCGTCCGTGAGGCCACGCACCTCGCGTTGCATCCGGACGATCTCGTCTTCCATGCTGCCGCTGTTGTCGAAGGCGAACGCGATATCGGCCGACGAACTGGTGAAGGAGAACTCCTCGATCGACTGTTCCACCCCGTCCTCGATGATCGTGAACTGGTCGACGTCGAGTTCGCCTTCGCGGCCCGGGTCGCTGTTGACGGCGACGTTCACCAGGACTGACGGGCAGTCGGTCGGGTCCACGCTGAGAATGTCGAGGTACGGATACGACGGCTGACGGTACGCCCTGCCGCGCCGCACGAACGGGAGCACCCCGACACCGAGCGCCGCCGTTTTGAGCGCCGTCCGCCTGCCGAGGCCGACCCGACCGCTCGACTCGTTCCCACTCGACAGCCGGTTTCGGTCGTCCGTGTCGGAGGGAGGGGAGTTCATGTCTGCCCAGCAACTGTTCTGCTGACCGAGCCAAATTCGTAGTTGCCGGTCACCAGTCGCTCGGCGATCGGATCCAAGTCAGCAAACTGCGGGTTTCGGTGGTTCAGACTACTGTTTGCGTTATTCCAGTCAGGTCAGCATCCAGACTCGGTTATGGTACACCCCGGGATACCACCCGAGAGACGGACCTCATCGCCGATCCTCTCCGTCTCGATGACGCTCTCGGCGACGATCACGCCTCACCGAGCACGATCGTCGCGTCACGTTTGAACGACTGGTACGTCTCGGTGGCCCACGATCTGACCTCGTCGGCTTCGCTCTCGAGGAGTGCACGCGGATCGCCGTCTTCGGCCACGACCAGTTGGATCACGTCGTCGAACACGATCAGACAGTAGGGGATGTTCCCCGGATACTCGTAGATGTGCCACCGCCCCGTGTCCGCCGCCGCGTCGTTCACCTCTCGGTACTGCGGTTCGGTGAGGTGCGTCTCGGCGACGGCAGGGGTCGCGACGATCTCCATCTGTGCGCCGTCTTCGATCACCTTCCTGGCCGCGACTTCGGTCGCGTGCAATCCGGTGAACGACAACAGCCCGTACGCCCGCTCGGTGTCTCGGATCGTGTCGACCTGGTGGTTGATCATCTTGTACGGGTCACCGTCGTCGGGCACGACGAGGGTCGCGTCTGCGAAGTGACGCAAGTCGAGGTCGATGTCGCCGTAGTCCACCCACTTCAACACCGGCTGTAGCCGGCCGAACACCGCCGTCGACTCGACGAGGTCGAGGAACGACTCCGCGAGGTGTCGCCCACTCGGTGTGAGCGAGTACGTTCGATAGGAGTTCGAGACGATTTCCTTGTCGATGAGCGCTTCGAGGTTCCGCTGGACGGTCGTTCGAGAGCAGTCGACCCGATCTCGGAGGTCGGCTCGGGTGAGCTCCGAAGCAGTCGACAGTTCCTCGAGAATCCGCACTCTGGCTGTCGAACGTGCGATAAACTCGATCTCCTGAATCGACTCCTTCATGGGAGGGTTCACACCGTGACATGTCAAAAGGACAGTTGCCAGTTGACAGCGACTGGTTCTCGTGATACGTTGCGTTTGTGACGGTTCGCCGTCCTCAGATGCTGAGCCCGGCTCGTGCAGGGGGCGAACGAATGTGCACCGGTTACACTGAATCGAGAGGGCACCGAACGTGAAACCCGAAAATGACACTCAAAGAGGAGTTAGACTGCCGAAGATCAGTTCCGAAACTCGCGTCTGACCGAACACGTCTCCTTCCTCTGAGGATCCAGCGATGACTGGTAGACCCAGCGCGGGCAGACGACGCGTCCTCTCTCTGTTGCTAGTCCTCGTCGTAGTATTTGGGAGCCTCACGGTCGGTGCCACCCCAGTGCGCGGACAGACGTTGGCGGAAGGCGTTGTGATCGTCGATCAGCCAGACGAAATTGTCGTCAACCAACCCTTCGACATTAGTGTTGTCACACAATTATCGCGGTCTTCAGTAACGTGTGTCAATTGGAAGTTGACTGTCTTCGAGCAGGACTTCCTCTCCAGACAGGAGATCGGTAGCACCGAGTTCAACATGCGCGCCGACCGCGTCAACGACCCCGTCGAGCGGACAGTTACGGCGACCTTGGAGAACCAGGGAGACGGAGAAGCCGAAATCTGGGTCAGACTGAACTGCGCGAGCAATCCCTTCAGTCCGCCGCTGACGACGTGGAGGACTGAGGAGGTCAGCATCCCAGTCGTCGCGCAGGGCGATGGGTCGACGCCGACGCCGACACCCACGCCGGAGCCAGACACACCTACGCCAACTCCGACGCCAACGCCGGAACCAGCTACACCTACACCTACGCCAACGCCGGAGCCAGACACACCTACACCTACACCTACGCCAACGCCGGAGCCAGACACACCTACGCCAACTCCGACGCCAGAACCAGCTACACCAACACCCACGCCAACGCCGGAACCAGCTACACCTACACCTACGCCGACGCCGGAACCAGCTACACCTACGCCGACGCCAGCGTCCACCGATGTCGATAGTTGTACCACGATCACCGAGTCCGGGACGTACGACCTCACTAGCGACATCGACGCGTCCGACGATGGGCCCTGCATCCACATCCGTGCGAGCGACGTCACGCTCGAGGGCAACGGCAACACGATCAGCGGCCCCGGCGGCGAAGACTCCCTGGGACTGCTCGTGTACAACGGTCCCGCAGACGGCTTCGGCGACGGCGAGCGGTTGACGAACGTCACCGTCCGCGACGTCGAGATCGCCGACTGGGGCGAGGGCGTCCGCGCAGGGCCCGAAGCGGGGAGCCCCGGGCCGCAGGTCGAGTTGGACGGAGTCACGCTCAGTAACGCCGGCGGCATCGGGCTGTACGGCGCCGACGACAGTGTCCTCCGGGACGTGACCGTCACCGACAGCAAGAACGGTCTCTACCTGTGGGAGACGTCGAACGTGGTCGGTGAGGGGATCACACTCGCTGACAACGCGGGCGTCGGCCTGTTCCTCGCGCAGGTCGTCGAGGACAGTCGGTTCTCTGACGTAACCATCTCTGGAAACGAGGGCGGCGGAATCGCGTTCAGCACCGACGCCGCCGGGAACACCGTCACGGACGCCACTGTGGAGAACAACGACGAGTACGGCGTTCGGTTCTCCGACTCCAGAGACAACCTGTTCGAACAGTCGACTGTCGCGGGGTCCAGTAGTCCGGCAGTCATCGCCGACAACGCCGCCGGCGACCAGGTGGAGGCTGTCACCATCCGGAGCGGCGAGGCCGCCGCAGTCGAGATCCGTTCGGACAGTGACCTCGGCTTGGCCGACGTGTCCATCGACTCGCAGATCAGTGTACGCACTCCAGACGGTGGCTCGCCAGCGTCGTTCGACGCCACCCGTGACAACCCCGTTCGGATCTCGACGACAGCCGTCGACGAGCTCGGCGGCGACCAGCCCGGTGAAGCGCTCGTCGAGCGCGGGGTGACCGTCAGCAATGCCGATTCGAACGTCGTAGCCACGTTCGAGCCGTCGGACCCCGGACCGGATGCCAGCGTGCAACTGTTCCGGTTCGTCGGGGGCAGCTGGTCGCCGATCGACGGTGCGACTGGATCGTCGCCGACGGCGACGCTTTCCGGGTCGGAGTCTGTCGCCCCCTTCGGCGTCAGAGCAGTGGAGCCTGACGACGAAGAGACACCAGAGGCACCGACACCCGACGACGCTGACGACGAACAGCCGCCAGAGACACCCACTCCTGACGACGCTGACGACGAACAACCGCCAGAGACACCGACACCCGACGACGCTGACGACGAACAACCGCCAGAGACACCGACACCCGACGACGCTGACGACGAGCAACCGCCAGAGACGCCCACTCCCGACGACGAGAGTAGCGACACCCAAGCGACGACCGAACGGACACTCGAGATCATCTCCACAGCGGAAAACGAGTTCGAGTACGAGTTCGTCTTCGAGGGAACCGCCGAGAAGAGCGAGACGGACACGATGGCAGCCGACTCGAGTGACGACGTCGAATCGAGAGACGACGGGACAGTGGTCATCTCCGGGTCAACCGGTGACAACTCCGGAGACGCGTTCGCCGTCACCGGGGAGTTCGTCAGCGGCACGATCACCGGTGGTGAGTCGAACTACGAGATTCTGCTCGGTGGCGACGACATCACCGACCAAGTAACCGCAGTGGACGACTCCGACGACGACGAAGACACCGATGTCGACGATGTCGAAATGTCGGTGTTGCGGATCCTCTCGACGGAGGACAACCAGTTCGAGTACGAGATCGTCGTCGCCGGCACCGCTGTGAAGAGCGAAACGGACACCGAGGCCGCCGACTCGAGCGACGATGTCGAGACGAGAGGCGACGGGACGGTGGTCATCTTTGGCTCGACCGGCGACAACTCCGGCGACGCGTACGAGATCACCGGAACGGTCGAGGAGGCTCGCGTGATCGGTGTGAGTGACGGGTTCGAGATTCTGGTCGACGGGGAGCCTATCGACGTTGAGACGGCAGCCGAATCGGATTCCGACGACGCAGACGATAGCGACGACGCCGAAGAGAGGATCGATGCGACCATCGGTGGCGTCGGCGCCTCCCCAGTCTGAGACCGCCGTCCACGTTCTCGCTGGACACAGCCCTCCACGCCACCGTCGTGGGGATGGAACATCGCTCGCGACGAGGTGGCACTCAACGTCAAGAGTAGATTCGGCCACGTCATCCACCACTCCGGTGGCGGTGATGCGTTACGTCGAGGTCGGAAGTGACTGAACCACGTCTGACAGCATCGCGAGACCCCGCAGAGCGGTCGCTGATCAGCCATCGCATCGATCCCGAGGTGGTCGAACAACGTCTCCAGCCACTTGGGGTCGTGAATGTCGGCGCGATCCTGTGGGAGAGCGGCGTTCTCTCACGCGCTCACGTCCGCGTTCCCTGAGAGCATAAGAACCCAGACGGCGATGTCGGACATCATGACGCGCCAGGCGACAACTGCCGAGGACGCGTTCGCCGCACTTGGGAGCGAACCACGGCTCACCGTGTTGCGACACCTCGCAGACGCCGAACTCGACGGCGACTCGGCGCTCACGTTCACCGAGTTGTACGATCGATTCGAGATGGACAGCACCTCTCGACTCTCCTATCACCTCGACCAGTTGACCGACGTGTTCGTTCAGAAGACGGACGACGGGTACTCGCTGACGCCGGCAGGCGATCGCGTCGTCCGCGCCGTGCTGTCGGGCACCTTCTCCGAACAGGCGTCGTTCGAGCCGACCACCGTCGACGGGAAGTGCCCGTCCTGCGGGCACACGCAGCTCGGTGCGCGGTATCAGGACCGGTTGCTCACGGTTCGGTGTCCGTCGTGCGAGACGACCGTCGTGACGTACGATCTGCCTCCGTCCGGGACGAAGCACCGGTCGGCCATGGAGGTGTTGCGCTCCTGCAACCGACGTGTCCACCACGAATACGCTGTTGCGCTCCGAGGGACGTGCGCGCAGTGCGGTGGGCCGACTGAGGTGACCATCGAAGAGAGCGATGGCATCTCCCGGTTCACGTGTGTGACGGACTGTACGCAGTGTCGCATGCGATTGTTCGCCCCCCTCGAGGCACGGTTGCTCCACCATCCCGCCGTGGTCTCGTTCTACTGGCAGTGCGGTATCGACATCGTAGACATCGAACTGTGGAACCTCGCAACTTATCTCGAGCAGTGGGAGACAGAGTACCTCGACGGCGAGGAATTCCGGTGTGCGGTGACGGTCACACACGGGTCCGAGACGCTCCGGACCGTCGTCGACGCCGACCTCGATGTGACGATTGTCGACACGTAGTCGACCCCATCGACCGACCGTTGCTCAACGATTTTTGAGTAGTGCCACTGACAATATGACACAATAGTAACAAGATATTTCTCACCGGTGGGCAACTCCTCTCTGTGAACGCCTCGATCGCAGAGCAGATTCGAAACCACCGAATCGCCTCGTTTTTCGTACTGACGTACGCCCTCTCGTGGACGCTGGAGACCATCCCGATCCTCCTCGGAATGGAGCCGTCGTGGACGCGCTGGATCATCGATGGGTTCCTCAGTCCCCTCTCGCCCGGCGTCGCCGCGGCGATCGTACTCTCCGTGAGCGGGGAGAGCGTCCGTGGATGGCTTCGCGACATCCTCCGGTGGCGCGTCCACCCCATGTGGTACGCGTTCGCCATCCTGGTCCCGTTCGGCATCACGTACGCCGCCGGTGTCGCCGCGTGGCTGCTCGGCGGCCCCATCGACTGGGCAGCGTTCGAGGTTGACCCCACCAGTATTGTCATCGGCATCGTGCTCGGGACGTTCCTCGGTGGCGGGCAGGAGGAACTCGGCTGGCGCGGGTTCGCACAGCCCGAACTCCAGGCCCGGTACGGTGGCCTCACCGCCGCTGTCATCGTCGGCGTCTTCTGGGGACTGTGGCACCTCCCGCAGTTCGTCTTCCCGGGTGGGATGCGCGCCGACTGGCCGCTCGCGCTCACCGCCTCCTACTTCGTGGGCATCATCGCGTTCTCCATTCTCCTCGCCGTCGTGTTCAACGGGTCCCGCGGGAGCGCACTCCTCGCGATGATCATGCACGGCACCGACAACTCGACGCAGGGCCGCATCCCGCTTGATGTCGACACGGTCCTCATCGACGGCGCCGTCAACTTCGAGTCGCTCGTCTCCCTCTACATCTCGCACGCGGTTCTCACGTGGCTCGTCGTGCTCGTGGTCGTCGCAATCGTCGGGACCGTACTCTACCAACAGCGAGTCGATCTGGGGACGCTTCGGTCCCGGACGGAGGTGCGGTGATGGCGGCGATCGAGACCCAGAACCTCACGAAACGCTACGGAAGCGACGTCTACGCCATCAACGACCTCTCGTTGACCGTCGAGGAGGGTGAGGTGTTCGGCTTCCTCGGTCCCAACGGTGCCGGCAAGTCGACGACCATCGACATCCTGCTCGATTACGTCCGTCCGTCCGCTGGCTCGGCGACAGTCCTGGGCTACGATGCCCAGCGCGATGCGGACGCGATTCACCAGCGCGTCGGCATCCTCCCGGACGGCTACAGTCTGTACGACCGGCTCAGCGGGCGCGACCACATCGAGTTCGCCGTCGATCTGAAAGGGGTGAACGACGACCCCGACGACGTGCTCGACCGCGTCGGGCTCGACGCATCGGCCGCCGCGCGACCGGCGGGGACCTACTCCAAAGGGATGAGCCAACGGCTGGCGCTCGGGATGGCGCTCGTCGGCGATCCGGACCTGCTGATCCTCGACGAGCCCTCGACGGGACTCGACCCCGACGGCATCGCCGACATCCGCGAGATCACCCTCGACCACGCCGCCGACGGCGGCACGGTGTTCTTCTCCTCGCACATCCTTAGTCAAGTCGAGGCGGTCTGTGACCGCGTCGGGATCTTGAACCGAGGGCGACTGGTCGCCGTCGACACCATCGACGGGCTCCGCGACGCCGTCGGCACCGGCTCGACTATCAGGCTGACCGTCAACACGCCACCCAGGGGGCTCACCGCAGATTCAATGGAGGGTGTCGCCGACATCGTCGTCGACGGCGACACCGTCCACGCGACGTGTACCGACCCGGCCGCGAAGATTGCCGTCGTCGACGCGGTGCGCGCGGCAGGCAGTACCGTCCTCGACATCGAGACCCGCGAACCGTCGCTCGAAGACCTCTTCGCCGAATACACCCACACGGAGCCAGCGCCCACGACGGTCGCCGAGGTGAGCCGATGAGCTGGCGGATCATCGCGCGCCGGGAGTTCACGGACGCGGTCCAATCCCGGCTCCTCTGGGGCGTCGTCGCCATCGTCGCTATCATGATCGCGTTGACGTCTGCCGTCCCACTACTGCTCCCTGGCGCGAACGCGTCCGCACTCTCGGGTCTGGGCGCCGCCAGCGAGTTCGCCGCGATGCTGGTTCCGATCGTCGCGCTCGTCGCCGCGTACCTCGCCATCGCTGGCGAACGGGAGTCGGGGAGCCTGCGACTCCTGCTCGCGCTCGAACCGAACCGTCGGCGGGTCGTCCTCGGGAAGTTCGTCGGCCGGAGCGCCGTCGTCGTCGCGGGGCTGAGTATCGGCTTCCTGCTGGCCAGTGGCGTCACGTGGTTCGTCTACGGGGGCGTCCCGATCGTCCCGTTCCTGGCCGTGTTGACGCTCACCGTCGGCCTTGGGGTCGCCTTCGTGGGCCTCGCGATCGGCATCTCCGCGGCGACGAGCACCCGTTCACGAGCGATGACGCTGGGCATCGCCAGCTATCTCGGGCTGTCTCTCCTCTGGGACCTGATCCCACAAGGTGCCCACCTTGTCGTCGAGGGGGGTCCGCCCAGCGGGTCCGTCCCCGGCTGGTTCCTCCTACTCGAGGGGTTCAGTCCGTCCGGTGCCTACAGCGCTCTCGTGATCCGCGCGATCAGCGCCAGCGATCCGTCCATGCCCAGTGCTGCGGACCTGCTCGGTGGGACACTGCCGGTCTACCTGGAGTGGTGGGTGTTCGCGCTCATCCTCCTCGCGTGGACCGTCCTGCCGCTCGTGGCCGGCTACTGGACGTTCGCACGAGCAGACCTGAACTGACACCACCTCACAGCACCCGTGCCCGCAACTCCACTCGGCGACGACGCACAGACACGACCCGAATCCGGCATCGATCGCTCGTTCAGCCAGTCCCAACTCCGACGTGGCGTGATCATCCTCCTCGCGTTCGTCGCGATGCGTGCGCTCCTCTGGGGACCGCTCTGGACGCAGCCAACGCCCGCCGACCCACTCCAGTTCGGCGGACTGGTGCTCGTGACGATCATCGTCGGCTCGGTCGGACTCGTCTACGTCGGATTCACCAGGTGGGTCGGCGTGGACATCGTCTCGTGGTGGGTCGATCGAGAGTACCTGCTCCGGGACCTCGTGTGGGGGGTCGCCGGGTTCGTCCTCGCGCTCCTCGTCACACTGGGGGTGGCGGTCGGAGGCCAGTCACTGCTCGGGCCACCTCCGTCGAACGCGCCGGTCGCGGTCGCTCCGTCGCCGATTGGGACGCTCCTCCTCCTCGTGTTCGGACTCGCGGTCGCCTCATTCCAGGAGGAGACGCTGTTCCGGGGCTTCCTCCAGACCGAGCTCGCGAGCCGATACGGAGCGTGGCCCGCGGTGGTCCTCCAGGCCGGCGCGTTTTCAGTCGCCCACGTTGGGTACTACCCACTCACAGCGTGGTACCTGTTCGTGGCGTCGTTCGCTAGTGGGCTCGTCTACGGCTGGCTCCGAAAGCGCCGCGGGCGACTCCTCGCGCCGGGAATCGCTCACGGGTTGCTCGGGTGAGTGCGGTCAGCCCCGAGGTGGTGGCTTCGCTCACCCGTCGGTCGGCGGGTCCAGTCCGTGCGCAGCCTCGATGAGGTCCCGTAACCGCTGGACGAACCGTGCAGCGGGGCCACCGTCGACGACGTCGTGGTCGAACGTCACGGTGAGGTGGAGGATCTCTCGCGTCGTGATCTTTCCGTCGACGAATCGGGGTTTCTCGCTGATGCCACCGACGGTCAACTGCACGGTGTAGTTCGTCGGACTGATCGCCCACCCACCTCCCGCTCCGAACATCCCCACGGAGGTGACACTGACCGTCCCCGCGACGTCCCTCCACCGTCGGGGGAACCACTGTGGGAGCCGCCAGACGAGTCGTCGAATGGCCCCCGGAAGCCGAAACGCCAACTCGCCCAGTCGTGAGAGGTTCGTCGGGTCTGCGGCTTCCTGTGCCGTCCGGATCTCGTCGTGGATCGAGCGTACGGACCGATCGTTCGCCGTCCTGACGACGTGCGGAACGGCCATCCGGTCACCGCGAATCGTCGTCTCGACGAGGACGTTCACGTCGACGGCTTCGAACACGTGGACCCGCCCACGCCAGTCGCGATAGGCGTTGACGTGCGGGTGGTCGTCGAGCGCACGCGCGAGACAGTAGACGAGAAAGCCGGTGAACGACAGCGAGTCACCCGTCTCCACCTCGATGGCCTCGATACGCCGGCGTGCTTCGGTCACGTCGACCTCGATGAGGCCGTGAACGTTGCTCCGGCGGCCTGCCGCCCGCATGTAATCGACCGTCCCACGTCGACGGGTGGGGAACGGCTCGACTCGATCCCTGCGGTCGCCCATAGCAGGTGTTCAGTGGCCGACACCATACCTCTTGACGTGGTGACGAGTTCGAGAACGCAGATAGTCCGTCAGGACAGGTGGGAGCTGTCGGACTCCTCTCAGGGCCCGACACCGGATGCACGCATGTACTCGTCCAGCTTTTCAGCCAACGCGCGTGCGAACGCCTCGTCGTTGATGTCTGTCTCCAGTTGGAGTAGTTCGACATCCGACGCAATGTTCTCGCGAAGCGCATCGAACAGCGCCCCATCGGCCTCAGGGTCGTAGAACTCCTCTCCCTCAACGTCGAGCATCGAGACTCCAGCGAGCGGGAGAACCAACGCCGTCGGGCCGGTCGCGCTGTTCAGTTTGTTCGCGATGATGCTACCCAACTCGGCACACTCCGCTGGAGTCGTTCGCATCAACGTCACCTGCGGGTTGTGAATGTGGAACTGTCGTCCTTCGAACTCGTCCGGGACTGAGTCACGCGGGCCGAAGTTCACCATATCGAGTGCTCCCGTCGAGACGACCTGTGGGGTGCCAGTCTCCGCAGCTGCATCCAACCTATCTGGCCCAGCGTTGAGCACGCCACCGACGAGTTCGTCCGCCCATTCTGTCGTCGTCACATCAAGCACGCCGTCAATGATGCCCTGGCGGATGAGCTCCTCCATCGCCTTCCCGCCGGTGCCTGTGGCGTGAAAGACGATGGTTTCGTAGCCCGCATCTTCGAGATACTCTCGAGCGGTTTGGACACAGGGAGTGGTGACGCCGAACATCGTCATGCCAATCGTCGGACGGTCCTCGACCGTCACGTCCGGCTCGTTGGTGACCATCCCGACCATCGCCAGCGCGGCGTTCGAGATGACCCGCCGTGAGAGCTGATTGAGTCCCTCGATGTCGGCAACCGAGTACATCATCGCGATGTCCGACGAACCCACGTACGGTTCAGTGTCACCCGAAGCCATCGTCGAGACCATGAACTTCGGCACACCCACTGGGAGGGCTCGCATCGCCGTGGTCGCAATCGACGTGTTCCCAGACCCACCGAGTCCGAGCACGCCGTCCAACATTCCCGACTCGTGTAGGTCGGTGACGATGGCGGCGGCCCCCTTGCCCATTGCAGTCATCGCCTCGCCCCGATCACCATCGTCGCGTAGCGCCTCAAGGGTCGTTCCAGCAGCCTCAGCCACCTCGGCAGCGGTCGTGTCCGGCTCGATCTCGGGAGCATCCAGCACGCCTACGTCAATGATGTGAACATCGACGCCCTGCGCTTCGATCACATCACGGGCAAAGGCGAACTCCTCACCTTTCGTATCGAGCGTACCAACCAGAACGACGGCCATTACTTCGCCTCCGGATCAACGTTCTCCGGTGTCGGTAGCTTACCGGCAGGGACGATCTCGCACTCTGGCAGGTCACGAAGAACGTCTTCTGGCCCCGGCGGTGCATACACCGCCAGCAAGACGAGTGGTTCCCACCCGATGTTGACCGTCCCGTGCTCGACGCCTTCGGGGATGAACACCATGTCGCCGGTCTCGATATCACGGGTCTCGTCGGCGACTTCTTGCTCGCCCTCGCCCCGAACGACGTACAAGATCTCGTCGCTCTCAGGGTGGGTGTGTCGCTCGTGCCCCTTTCCTGGTTCGAGTTTCACGACGCCAGCGCTGAATCGGTCGCCACCGGTAACCTCGGGCGTGCTCATCCACTTGAGGGCGCCCCAGTCGAACAGTTGACTCTCCACGTCGTCGGGTTCGACGAAGTAGTCGCTCATTGAACGTCGATCTCCTTGAACTCGCGAGCCTGGTTCTCGATGGCCTCCTCTGTGGGCAAGCGCTCGATGCTGGAGGCACCGAAGAAGCCAACCACGCCCTCGGTGTGTTCGAGGACGTACGCCGCGTCATCGGGCCACGCAATGGGACCACCGTGACAGATGACAAGGACATCGTCGTTTACCTCCTTCGCGGCATCATGGTGGGCTTGTACCCGCTGGGCTGCGGTCTCTAAATCGAGAGAGGTCTCTGCCCCGATGTCGCCGGAGGTCGTCAGTCCCATATGCGAAACGATGACGTCAGCGCCCGCCTCGGCCATGTCACGAGCCTGCGCCTCACTGAACACGTACGGACAGGTCAGCATGTCCTGGTTGGCTGCCTCTCGAATCATGTCGACCTCCTTATCGTAGCCCATCCCGGTCTCTTCGAGGTTCTGCCGGAATCCGCTGTCCTCGTCGATGAGGCCGACCGTCGGGAAGTTCTGCACTCCGGAGAACCCGCGCCGCTTCAGGTCCGCAATAAACACGTCCATCTGCCGGAACGGATCGGTCCCGTTGACGCCTGCGAGTACCGGCGTATCCTCGACGACTGGAATGACCTCGTGGCCCATCTCACAGACGATCTCGTTTGCGTCGCCGTACGGAAGCAATCCGGCGAGTGACCCGCGCCCGTTCATCCGGTAGCGACCCGAATTGTAGATGATGAGGAGGTCGACACCGCCGCGTTCGGCGAATTTCGCGGAGATACCGGTTCCCGCACCGGCACCAATTATCGGGTCTCCCTCTTCGACGGTTGCTCGAAGGCGCGAAAGCGACTCCTCACGTGTGTACTTCATGTGTGAGTTCCTACCAATGTATGGTAGTCTATTTAACATTTCCCCGAGGTGTTCGAGTGTGAGAGTAGGCGGCTACGCTTCGGCCTCAAGATCCTGTAGCGGCTATCGATTCAGATTCGTTCGTACGAATCACACTGCTCGATTCGCGAGTTGGACGCCGGTTCATCACTCCCCCAAACCGCATCCTGCGGATGTGGACATGAGCGAACTCGTCCGTACGAGAGCGGGTTAGCGGACGAGTTCTGTTCGAAGACGAGCCTTCGAAGTCGAATCGGCAGGTTGTTCAAGCGCACATCACCCGTCAGGGTACGAAAAACACGTTTGCCGCGTTGTAGTCCGCCTGAGGCGAATACCCGCACTTCAAACACCGTTTGGAGGTGTAGGCTGGACTCACCTGCTCGACTGAGATGTCGAAGAATCCCAGTGGGCGACTCGCGCACAGTATCTAACGGACGGAGCTAACAAACTTGTTAGCCAAAGGGGCATCACCAGAGCCAACACAGGAGTGTCGCCGGCCGACGACGAGGTGGGGCGTTACTGGTCGACCGAACTGTCGTACATCGCGTCGAACTGCCGTTCGCCGCGGATCAGTTGGTCGACGCCCTGGGTGAGCGTCACCTCGCCGAAGACGGTCGCGCGGTAGTACGTGTGGAGGCCGTCTTCGTCGCGCTCGGTCCGCTGTCGCTTCTCGATCAGGCCGACGTCGACGAGGGTGTTGAGGTGGTAGTGGAGGGTGCTGTCGTCGACGTCCAACGCCTGCTCCAGTTCCTTCGGACTCATCGGTCCCGAGTGAACGAGTCGGTAGAGGACCTCGTAGCGGGTCCGGTGGCCGATCGCGGCGTGCATGTCGAGGTACTCGTCGAGCGTGAGGACGCTCTCCTCGGGCAGGAGGTCCTCTGGATCCTCCGGAAACGCCCCGTCGACGGCTCCCGTCTCGTTCGTGGCCATCTGGGGTATCAATACGTACCCGTCCCGTTTAGTCGTTCTCAAGCCGAGAGCTCTCAAAAACTGGGTTTTTATATACTCCACGAGACGGCGGATCATGGCGGGGGATATCACGCGAGACCTGATCGTCGACTGGTTGGGAGACGTTCGCTACGATCGGTTCCTGTTCTACGTGATAGAGTTGCGAGCGCATACCCCCGTCTTTAGGCGCGGAAGGAGGTCAAGGGGCCGTACAAGTCGTTCAACCTCAACTACGTGCTCAGCGACGAGCAGCGGAACGAGATCGACGTCGACGACCTGCCGGGGCCGTTGCGGCGGCTGTTCCAGAACAAAGACGAGATCGACGGGGCACAGGCCCTCTTGCGCCGCGTGCAAGGGTCACTCCGGGTGAATCCCGGGGTAAACGCCTTTCTCGCACTCGACGTGGACGTCGACACCGACGAGGTGGATGCGGCGACACAGAGCATCGAGTTCACGCGGTGTAGCAACGCGACTGCGTTCGTCCTCCCGTTCCTCGGTCACAACTTCGGGGTCGGCGAGGAGGCCGGGAGCATCCTCGAAGCGCTGTCGGAGACGCACGGCGACCGCCTCGTCTTCGTTCACGAGGACGACGTGACGAGCGCGATGATCCGCTCCGCACGTGTTCGGTGGGATCTGCGAGTCGAGACGTACGAGACGGAGGCCGAACTGATCAAGCGACTCCGGTTCTTCGCCGGCGAGATCATGCAACAGGAGCGTCGCGGTGACCTCGCCCGACTGGACTGATCGCAGACAACGACGGGGGCAGCCGATCGACGGTGACTCACTACGAGTACTCAAGACGGAGTGATTGCGCTCCTCAACAAGTGTACCCACTTCTGCTGTGTGCCGGATTCAAGACGACTGGGCAGAGCGCCAGGTTCGGAGGGGAGAACCTCGTGTACTGTCCGTGTCACCAGTCCGTCTACGACCAGTTCAGCATCGAACGGCAGACGTTCATGGCGTTCCCACGGCCAGAAGAATGATCCGAGATTGCTGGCTCCGGAACTGGAGCGGGGCGGCGCCGTGACCGAGACGCAGCGACCGGTTCAAAACGGCGGCGAGTAGTCCTCGTACTCGTCCATGCCCTCCATCTCTTCGGTCTTATTCGGCATGACCGCCGCCCGCGGCCCGCCCGCACGACGGACTGTCACGGAGGAAACCTCGTCGAGTTCCTCGGGGAGTCGGCGCTCAATCGCCTTGATCGTCATCGGGGCGATCCCACATCCGGAGCACGCGCCGCCGATGGCGACAGTGACCTCACCGGTTTCCTCGTTCACATCTTCGATCTCGAAGTGCCCGCCGTGTTGCTGTATCTGCGGGACGTTGTTGCTCAGGTAGTTCGCCGTGCGTCGTTCGAGGCCTTGCGCGCTCATACACATCCTCCATTGAGCGATGAGAGCTTAAGTTTGTTCAGTTTGGAAGACCTAAAACGCCCATTGAAGGTTTTAGCGCGCCAAAATCCGCACATTCGCCATAAATTTCGGGGTTTCGGGTTCGATCTGGCTCCAGTAGGGCCCCACGCTGGTGACGGTCGGCGAACCGCCGAGTTCACCGACAACTCTTTACCGTTTTAGGCAGACCGAAAACTGTGCGCGTCCGACGGCGCTCGGAGCCCTCGTGGGAGTCAGCCCGCCCAGGAAGTCACAGCCGACAGATGGGGTGGACGAAGTCGTGAGCAGCGCAGAGCAGTATCTCTTGGCGTTGTACATCTGTGAGTACCAGGACGATCCGCCGATCCAGACGGGAACGATAGCTGGTCGGTTAGACCGAACCCCCGCTTCGGCGACAGAGATGATGAAAGACCTCGCGACAGACGGGCTCGTGGAGTACGAACCCTACGCTGGCGCCACACTGACAGCTGAGGGTCGCGAACGTGCCGCGGAGTTGCACGAGACCTACGTCGCACTCTCGTGGTTCTTCCGTGGGGTGCTCGATCTCGACGACTACGAACGACAGGCGCTGGAGATCGCCGGGACGCTCAACATTGCAGTCGCCGAGCGACTCGCAGATTCACTCTTGGCCGCTGGAGACAACGGGACAGAGCGTTAGCTACGTAGGTCGAATCACACGACACCAAACCCCTACTGGTCACAGACGAAGGCACACGCACGGGGGATCTTCGACCGCTGTTCACCAGTTCAACGAGAGGAACGACTCACGACATCCGCACGCGACACCACCTCGGTCGAGGACGCCGTCTCTCCACAGTCGAGACGAGCGTGATGCAGGTCACATCGGTGTTCCACCCTCGCCCGCGGCGCTGTCGGCGAGAACTGCGGCGATATCACGAGGCTTTGTGCCGGGTTCAAACGCCAGGAGACGCTGGTGCTGTTGCGACACGTCGACGACGACACCGACACGTTCCTCGACCTGCTGACGACGCTCGAAGTCGCCAGCGACGCGCTCGCCGCACTCGGGGAGAACATAGACACCAGTCGCAGCCCGCTCCCGCTCGTGGCGGGCGTCGGCGACGCAGCCGTCCACAGCACCAAGGAGTGCTACCGGTTCGGAGTTGACGACGCATGCCCCCGCGCCGGCAGTCAGGTCGCTGTGAAACCGTTCCCACGTCGATGCTCGGTCGCGAGAGCAACACCGAAGTACGACACTGGCAAACGCCAGGCTGTGACAGTCGACGACCACCGGACGACGCCCCGGAGGCACCACGATGGCTGAGAAGGGCCCGATCGACGTTGGGACGTTCACGCCGGTGTGGACCGCCGGATGGCAGTGGCCCTGGGCGGTGGTCTTGGCGCTGCTGTTGGGCGGCAACTTCGTCCTCGCGGGCGACCGGATCTACCTCGGAGCCGCAATCTTGATCGGCGGGCCGGCGCTCGCGTTCGCGGGAGTCCGGGCGGTGAAACGCGGCGCCGCCGCCGCGCTCGCGGACGCGGAGGAGGATATCAAACGCGCGGCGGTCGCGGCGCTCGACAGTGGTACGGACCGGGCCCAGACGTACACGATGACCGCCGCCGGCGATTCCGTGATCGGAATCGACGCGGCCAAACAGTACCAGGTCACGGTCGTGACCGTCGGTGAGTCGGCGTTGACGATCCGTCCAGATGCGACGGCGAATCTGCTCAACACGAGTTGGAGGCTCGGGAGTGACACCGAAACGATCCCGTACGATCAGATCGCCGAGATCGACTACGCAGACGGCGCAGTACGTGTTCGGTTGGGCGAGGGCGAGACCCGCTCGTATCCGGCGGACGACCGACCAGTCGATCTCTTGGCTGCGATCGAGCAACAACGACAGTCGTCGGTCGCGTAGCGACAACCGTTCTACGGCAGGTACACCGGTATCTCGACGTGGGGGATCGTGATACCGACGAGTTCGAGCCCATGTGCGATCGGCATCCAGCCCATCACGAGGAATGCGGCGCCGAGAGCGCGGTGCAGGTGCTCGCGGTGGCGCGTCCCGACCGACCCGATGACGGTGCCGTAGAGAAACAGCGTCGGGAACGTCCCCAGGCCGAGCAGCGCGAGCGAAACGGCGCCTTTCGCCGGAGACCCTTGCACGAACGCGTAGAGGAAGGCGGGGTAGAGGATCGGACAGGGCAACAGCCCGTGTACGAGGCCGAGCCCGACGATCCCCGGACCGTTGGACAGTCGGTCGACGTGGGCGGTGAGCCGGCCATAGATCGCGCTGAACCAGCCGCCACCGCCACCGAACAGTCCGTGGCCGCCGGTCTCCCCAAGAACGTACCTGGCGCCGACGATGAGGATCGTGATGCCGACGACGACCCCCGATACCGCGCGGACGGTGTCGCCGATAGCCACGACCGTCGACGCTGCCCCGTAGACGACCGACCCGAGTGCTCCGAATACCGCGCCGATGACGGCGTAGCTTACCGTTCGCCCGGCGTTGAAGAGGCCGTGCTGGCGGACCTCATACAGTGAGAGCACGTTCTCCCGCCCACCATCCATCCGGTCGGCATACATCGTCACCAGCGGTCCGCACATCCCAAGACAATGCGCGCCGCCGAGCACACCCACGACGAGGAAGACGACGGTTTCGACGTCACCCGTCGGAAGCGGGCCCACATGGGCCGGCAGCGTTGCCAGTGTCATCGGCTCCCCCGGTCGTGCACGCCGATCCCCGACGGGCGAGTATGGTTCACGTCTGTCGATACAGGTATGGAGGAGTTGGTGATTCTGGTACGGCTCTCGAACGGCCCGCTGAGCTAGCTAGTGGTCGATGCTCGCAGGTGAACGAGCGACCCACGGCGGAGGTGAGCCCCTCACCCGGCGAGACGTGCTCACGCCCCTTCGTCTCGGTGCGTCGAGCGGAACCAGGTAGACAATCTCGCCGGGGAGTTCGTCTTCAGGAGCGATGTGGCTTCACCGACAGCAGCGACCCCCGTAATACCACTTCGGCTTACTATCCTAAGCAAATGTGGATGCCAATATTCACCTGATCACGTCTAGAGACCTCCAGAGACCCGATATCAGGAGGCACAGCAATAAACCCAGAATAGTATATTGCATTTTGCTATACCAAATTGCAGATCGGCCGTGCTCTCCTAGTTTGTTGGTCGTGGGACGGAGTCGGGTTGCGACTACAGCTGGCGTTGCTTCGAGGGTCGAAGAAACAGTTGTTCAGCGTTGAAGCAGTTCGGGAGCCGCTCTTAGATTGGGGACTCGGCACCAACTTGCCATTCCCACCGGTTGCCTCAAAATAATCGATGTACGCTTCAAGAAAGCCAGCACCAATCATTATCGGTACCGTCTCGGGGCCCTCACTTGTCCTCAGATTTTTCTCTCAACGAACTTCACGTGAGGATCGTCGCTGAACAATAGCTGATCGGTCACGTCAATTCGTTCAACCTCATTCGATCGGGAACCAACTGCCACCAGAAATGCGAGCAATACCTTCATCCAGAGTCGCCATCGCTCTAGGTCGTAGCTCGCTCAATATTCATCACAATGAATAGATTGACTAATTGAAAATATGTCTGTCACCATCAGCAGCATCAAATCAGATTGAGTTCGGGATATCCATCTCTTTAGCCACATCGCTAAGTAACCGTGATCCGATACGGATCACCCGTCTCCCAATAGGTCAACTTCACCAGTCGAATCACCCCCACCCATGTCCGCATCTTCGGAACGTGTTGGATGCTCTCGTCGCTGCTCGTTCGCGGCTCGCCACCTCTCTGTTGCTGGGATGCTGTCCGCGCCGTGCTGAGTGTGTCGCTGTCGGACATGAATCAGGGCAGGCGTATTCATCGCGTCTCCAGATACCACTGCTTGCCCCGGAGTGAGTCCCGGTAGTTCACGAAGCACATCTTCACCAGCGGCCTCAACACTACTCTCGATCGCCTTCTGATCCGTCGGGTTCTGTATCTTCATCGTGACCTGTGTCCCACACTGTGAGAGGACGTCTTGGTCGATCTTCGACGGGCGCTGGCTGATGATGCCGAGTCCAAATCCGAACTTCCGACCCTCAGAGGTGATCGTCCGCATGATACCCAACGAGGGGGCGGCACCGGTCGCTGGCGCGAATCTGTGGCCCTCCTCGAACAGCGAGAACAGCGGGAAGTCGATGATGTCGCCGTTGAAGTCCGGGTCATCACCACGTCCACGAACGGCGGCCAGTCGTGCCTGATACAATCGACGGAGGAGCACCGTCGCAATCATCTGTTGGTCGCGGCGACTCAGCGTGTCCATCTGGAGGACAGTACATCGGCCTGGGGCAACCAAGTCATCGAGCGGGACATTGACGTCCGTCGTGAACAGCTCGTTCCGCTGGATAGAGCGTCGAAGACGCCACTCCAGTGCTCCGACACTCGCATCATCGGGACCGTACTGATTCCGCATCTCATCCAGCAGTTCGTCGACGCCCCATGTCCGAGATTCTCGCTGCTGCATCGCTCGCCACCCTCCAGCGAGTCGTTCCTGCATCCGGTCGCTGGGGTTGTCGAGGATGGCCATAACGTCTCCAACACTCAGTTCCGAAATCCGGATGCGGAGGTTTTCGGGGTTGAAGTACTCAACCTCAGGTCGGTACCCATCTTCGCCAGCGAACCTCCCACCTCCTCGCATCTCCGATAAACTCCCGTACTCCCCGTGTGGATCGAACACCAGCAGTGACGCTCGAACGTCTGGCTTCATCATCTCCTCCATCAGGACACCGGCAGTGTACGACTTCCCAGAGCCAGTGGATGCGAGGATTGCCAGGTGTGTCGCAGCGAATTCGTCGATGGGGACGTGGACGTCTACCGCACCCGCCTCGCGATTGAGTAACCACCCCATGTGAGCGAGTCCGTCTCGCGTGGCGACGTCGACCGAACCCATGTCTACCTCGCCACTCTCGTTACGAGCGTCTTCAGCACCGATCCCGAGGTTCGGGAGGACAGTTTCCAACATCGCATCCGGGGCGGTGCGAAGTTTCGTTCCCGACCGTGGGAGTTGGCGCGGATTGGAGAACGTCTGCATGTCAGTGTCGTAGAAACCGATGACTATCGCCTCAAGGCGATAGAGATCGATATCCTCCGTTGGGACTCCAAGCGTTCCAGCGACTGCCTCTGGCGCAACATGCGGATCTGCCATGAACGTCTCTGGCAGCCCTCTTGCCTGCTCCCGATTGGTCACGCGAGCGATGACATCCCGAGGTGTCCCTTCGACAGTCACCGAGTATGTGATGAACTCGCCGGTCTTCACCGCCTGCTCATCCGGGGTGACGATGAAGAACTCGTTCGGGCCATCCCCCGGGCCAGCTACGGTACCGATAAGGCCTCCATCGCTCCCGGACGACGTGGACGAGGTGTGTGGTGTACTCATCGCATCACCCCCCGGTCGACAGACGACTGCCATCGGATGTCCTTCTCGATGACGTTCAGGACTCGCTGGTGTTCCTCTGCGGGGAACGACTCACGGAGGCGTTCCACCAGTGCCAGTGTCACCTCTGCACCGAGTGGACCGGCGACATCCAGCAGGCGTTCGATGTACGCGAGTTGAAGCCGACCGTCTTCGGTGTTATGAAATTCGCGGGTTACGCCGTCCGGACATTGTTCGACGATATCCTCGACGGCGAGTGTCCACCGCGGCATCTGGTGGCTGGGGTTCTCAATGGTCGCATCTTTGGTAACCTCCGCGACTCCCAACAACGCGACTCCCGCGAACTTCGTCCGTTCCTCGACGTATCCCGGTGTGAACTGCGGTTGGTCACCCTGTGCAAGTCGCGGTCCGGACCGACCCTGGTCGGGATCAACCAGTTGGGTGTCGTAGATGACGCCCATCACGATGTACTCGTCTCCTTGAATCGTCTTCTCGATGAAAACTGGTTGGCCGAACCCACATTCGTCAGGGGAAGGGGCACGCTCGCGGTCGGTCTCGTTGTAGATTTCGACCGTGTAATCCATGTGGCTGTTCGAACTCACGATACTACCGATCGCGAGACAGTCGTCGGTTCGGTCTCGCTGTGTGTCGGACTGGTCCGTCAGTGGTGCGTCGCTCATTGGTCGTGGTTAGTCGTGGAGATAACGGCTCCATTACCGTGATCGGGGTGCGGTTCTGTTGGCTCTCTGTGTGGCGCATGGGTCATCGTCGTCGGAGTTCCTTGCTCAGTGCCTTCGCGTCCCACTCCAGCGGGATGTCGTTCGTCTCGGCCCACTTCTGTAGTAGGCGAAGGAACTGCTGTCGGTCACGTTGATCGAGTACAGCGTCGGTGTCCGCCTGCTGGAGTACTTCTGGATACCCCCGTCCGACGCCTGATTCGGCACGGACGACGTCCAGCGTGTATTCGTACAGGTCCGCGTATCCGGACGGCCCGTCCGTCTCCAGCATCCATCCGGGGAACTCCAGCCGGTCGAGCCCCTCGCCCGGTGGGACTTTGAGATACGAGAAGTGAATCTCGTGGCCGAAATCGTACTGCACCCCGCAGTACGATACGGTGAGGGCATCGACACTCCCATCACGTCGACAGAGGAACGGCACTGTCGAGTCTCCCCAAGGGCTCATCATCCCAGCCAGCACACGGGCATCGGGGATGGTACGATCTGCACCCAGTTCATCCTGAAGCAGGAGCCGGGTCATCTTCGACAGTTCGACGGCGTTTGTGCCTGCGACGTACCCGACGACTGGTATCCGGTGATGCTGGCTCGCGGCGAGGAGTCGACTGATGGCCGAGAGGTATCGATCTCGGACTGCCGGTCGTTTCGGGTTTGCGAATGACGCCACGAGCGGGCCGTCGTAAAGGACGACTGGACGACGTTTTAGTTCCCCACGCTCGTACTCCCCTGCCAGGTCTTCAATCCGTTCGACAAGGAGGGATGCTTCGTGGTCGTACCGTTCGAGGCCGACAAGCGAACTGTCGACGAATCGGTACTCGTCGCCGCCGTTGTCGCCTCCGGAACGGGTCACGTCCATCGGGCCGAGGAGTCGCCCCTCTCTCCCGCGTTCGAGTTTTCCCTCGGGGGAGTGGTGGTTGAGACACCACGCAGCCTGCACGTACGCGAGTGGAACATTGAACTGGGTCGTCGGGGGGATCTCAGATCCGTCGACTGCCAGCATCGGGACGTCCATCAGGAGGTCCCGTGCCCAGTCGTTGACCGCCTCGTGGCTGTCCCAGGCGTCCGATACCTCGTGGTGAATCACAAGTGAGTCTGCACTGTCGAATCTGTCTGTCGGGAGGGCCCCCGGGTACGACGAAGACGACAGATCGAAGCGGAGCTCACTCGCGTCACCCATCTCCGGAAGTCGGCGAAAGGCGTCTTGATAGCGTTCGACGAGGTCGTCATCATCCTCCAAATACGATCGGATGACGTCGACGTTGTCGTCAAGCGCCGCCGCGACTTCGGCTTTGTCGAACACCATCAGTCGCTCATCACCTCCGAGGTCTGGTCGGGTTTCTCGATGGTGATGCTGTAGTCGGTCATCGAGTCGAACGTGGAGTCGTGGCTGATGACGGTTAACTGATCGAACGCGTCCAACCTGTTGAGTTGTCCGACGAGGTTCGCCTTTTTGTCCTCGTCGAGGTTCGCCGTCGGTTCATCGAGGAACGCAATACCGAGCCCGGAGATCTGTTCCAGAATGGCCAGTCGGACTGCGAGAGCCGCAGCCATCTTCTCGCCGCCGGAGAGCGTGGAGAAGGACTTCCGAACGTCAGCGTCGACGACGACGATGTCGTAGTCCGACGTCCACTCCAGTTGCTCGGCCTTCCGGCCCCGAATCGACCGGAAGATGGTGTCAGCGCGCGTTCCGATGCGGTCTGTAATCACGTTTCGCATCTTCGGTCCGGCTGCACGGACGTTGTCGCGTACCCACGTCGCGAACTGCTGGTCCGCCGCGAGTTCGCGCAGCGTGTCGACTTTCTCTTCCCGCTCAGCTAGTTTCTCCTCTAACTCCTCGACTTCGGCTGCGACTCCCTCTAGTTCGTCTTCCTTCGCGCCCATCATGCCATTGAGGGTGTTAATTCGTCCCCTGAGTTCCTCTATCTCCTCGGAGAGGGACTCGAACTCGTCCTCGTCGAACGATTCCTTTACGTTCTCAAGGTCCTCGTTCAACTGCTCGTGTTCGTCACGAAGGTCCGCGGACTCTTGTTCAATCTCCGCTACCGTCTCCTCTCGTGCTTCCAGTTTGTCGGCTGTCTGCCGGTTTCGTTCGAACTGCTGGTAATCGTCTTCGTTCTCCCTCAGCGTCGCTTTCACGCCCTCGAGTTCGTCTTCGACATCGCCGAACGCAGCTATTTCTTCGTCCAGCTGCGCCATTTCGGCATCGACCGATCCGATCGACTCTTCGACGTCCACGAGGTCGTCCGGGGCATCGGCGTACTCTTCTGCTTGGACTTTCGCCGTTTGGAAGGCATCTTTCGCTTCCTCTAGCGAGTCTCGCTCGTCCTTGAGGTCGGGTATCTTTTCAATCCCTTCGGAGAGTGAGGCGATCTTATCACGAGTCTCATCGCGCTCTTCGGCCAGGTCACCGAGGACCTCTCGGAGTTTTTCTGCCCGGTTCCTGTGCATATCCAACTGTGCGACCCGTTTTTCGACCCGTTCGGCCTCCTCGAGTTTGTCTTGAACTTCGGAAAGTTCCTCTTCGAGGTCTTGGCGTTCGGATTGAACCCCCTCGAGGCGCTCCTCCCGCTCTTCGATGGTTTCCGTCCGATGCTCACCTTCCAGCGGTTTCCCGCAGGTCGGACACGGGGCATCTGCATCAGCGTCTCGGAGACGGTCGAGCCGTTCGCGGAGATCGGACGCTTCTGATTTCAGTGACGCCAGTTCGCCCTTCACGTCACTAATGCGGTCCCGAATATCGCCGGCATCCGCTACCTCGGCTGCCTCGCGCTCGATTTCCTCTATCGTTTGGACTGTTCGGCGGAGCTCAGCGAGGTCTTCGCGGGCATCAGCATCGATTGAGTCGATCTCGCCACGAAGTCGTTCTACGGTCTCGCGGTCGGCCTCGAGATCGGAGATCCGATCGTCAAGTTCTTCGTATCGCTCTTTGTCCTCCCGGTGCTCCTCGATTTTCTCCTTGGCCTGTTCGTACTTCTCTACTTGCTCCTGGAGGGTCTCTTTTCGCGTCTGGAGACGACCACGTTCACCGTCCAACTCCTGCTGCACCTCGCGTAACTCGTTCAGCTCTGCGACTTCCTCTTCGAGGTCGTCCTGCCGTTCTTTTGCTTCGGTGTACTCTTCGTATCCTTCACGAGCGGCCTCACACTTGTCGACCGCTTGCCGTGCAGCCTCAAGTTCTTTCTTCGCGTCTCCAAGCGAGTCCTCTTTCGCCTCGATGGCCTGCTCCTTCTGCTGGATCTCTGTTTCGAGCTCTTCGATGCGCTTGCGGATCTCGTCCAGCTCTCCGTATCGGTCCTCGACCTCGGAAAGTTCAGAACGTGCCGATTCGATCTCACCGGCAATCCGTTCGACTTCCTCCTCGAGTTTCTTCTTGTCCTCACGTTCCTTGGGGAGACTCTGTACTTCGCCTGTGAGTTCGCGAATATCTTCTCGCACACGCTGACGCTCCGCTCCGATCTCGTCTGGAACTCCTTTCAGAACGTTCCAAGAGTCCTCGTAGGCATCGATGCCGAGGAGTTCGTCGAACGTCTTCTGTCGGTTTCGGGCGGTCTGTGCGAAATCGGAGAGGAATCGTGTCTGCGGGACACCAACGCACGACTCCCAGAGTTTGCTCAGTTCGTCTCCGTCCTCGAGGTCGAACTTCGAACAGAGCCACTGCACGAGTGATTTTTTCGAGTCGATGTCCTGGTCGACCCACTCGTAGTTTTGACTGTCGTATCTTGCGACACCGTATTTCGAATACCCCGCAGACCGGGTCACGCGGTACTGCTGCCCGTCTTCGCGCTCGTCCAACTCAAGGGTGACTTCGACGGTGCCGGACGAGGCGCCCTCACGGACGAACTCGCTGTTGTTGAACGGAAGCGAGTCGAAGAGGGCGAACCCAATCGCCTCTTGTATCGTCGATTTACCGGAGCCGTTCTCCCCGAGGATTGCCGTGACGCCCTCCTGTAGCGGCACCTCTGTTCTGTCCTCGTACGACTTGATGTTCTCCAGGGTAACACCGAGTATCTTCATTCTGCATCACCTCCAGAGGCAGCAGCACTCTGTTGTTCAGCCGTACTTTCATCGGTATGTTCACCTTCGGTGAAGGGATCCTCGGCCACGTCCAGTGAGACATCCATTGTAGCGCCGGGGAATAGCTCCCGGCGACTACCAGAGACGACGTCGACGATGTCGTCTGTGCTCTCCCCGCTCTGTGCCATCCGATGGGCATCGCCGAGGAGTGTCGCCACCTCGTCGGCGTGATCACTATACTCGGACTCGGTGGCGATCGTCACAAACACTCGTTGCTCCAGTGCTGCGGTCTGTAATCGCCCGTCGACGAACACCTCGTCGTCGGCGAGTTCCGCCAGCAGTTCTTGAATTTCAGCAGTAGTGACCCGGCTGGTGTTCGTTTGTACGTATAGAGCGTGGTAAACAGTCTCTGCTCGGTCAGCGAGCTCGTCCACTCGGAAGCTTCCTCGGTCGAACTGGAGCGTTCCCTCGAACCGGAGATCGATCATCGGCTCGCGACGGTCACTCCCCCACAGGAACTCCTCGCGGTCTGTGTACCTCTGAAGAGCTCCCTGCTCGTCCTCCAAGTGGTCGCGGAACGCGGTTTCGAGCTCACCAGCCGATTCGTAAGGAGTCACGTCGAACTCGATGGTGTAGAACGGACGGCGTCGCGAATGGTTATGTTCGACATCGTGTGCGAGTCTCCCTGGGCCATCGTAATCGTCGTCGACCTGGGTCAGATTCACGCTGTAGTAGCCGTGGTCCCAGTCGTCTCGGGCCTCTGACGTGGAGTGTGCCTCTGGCGAACCGGGGTTGTAGATCCATCCACTCGCGTCGTATCGTTTATGTATGTGGCCCAGCGCGAGGTAGTCGACCACTTCACGCACATCCCGGAGTTCTGCGTGTGTCACGTTTCCACCGAGTGCTGGTACCTCGTCTTCGATCCCGAAGTGTGACAGAAGAACCGTGTAGTCGGGGTGGCCGTGCTCTTCTGCCGTCTCTCCGATGCCCTTTGCGACCTTCTCCAGCGCGGTGTCTGTTCGTGCACCCCGCCACTGCAATCCAAACACGCGGACCGTGCCGGAATCCGTCTCGATGTCGTAGAACCCGGCGTCCTCACCGGGTTCGTTTGGGTCGTGCGGTTCGAAAGTGGCTGCTTCCGGGCCGCTCTCTAAGTCAGCTTCGAGGAGAACGATATGCCCGCGGCGGTGGAGGTAGTTCAGCCACGTAACGTCGCGTGGCGTCAAGTTCTCGTCGTGGTTCCCGCGTGAGACGAGGACAGGGACGTCGTCAGGGACGACACTGAGACCCTTTTCTGCCGCTTCCAGCACCTTTGGACGGAGGTCCCGCGAGTGGAACAGATCCCCCGGCAGAAGGATGGCGTCCGGGTCGTCCCGCATGATGAGTTGTAACGTTGTCTTGAAGGTGCTCGTCATGTCGTCTTCGCGCTGATTCAGTCCGTACTGACGGTGGCCGAGATGGATGTCGGCAAGGTGTCCGAGATTCATTGGATGAGTTCCATGATGGGTGGCGTTTTGTCGTTCTGTCCGAAGTGAATCCGCAGCAAGGCGGGGAATGCCGAATCAGGCCGAGATCCTGTGTGTGTAAGTGAACAGTTCTCCCGGTGGCAGACACTTAAAATCGTGTAAGCCAGGGTGAAAGTGAGCGTGGCGTATCGATGGTTGACCGGGATCACGGTCGCCTCCACAAGCGGGCAAGAAACCCGTGAGTTTCAGGTTCAATTCCCGTCCACTCGTAGAACCGTTCGGGTTGTTCAAACTGGATACGGGTACGCTGAATCTCGGTGCGGATAGTCGACGGAACTACCTTGTCGTACTTGTGGACCGCATAGCCGTCCAGGTTCTCCGAGAAGTCTGCCAGCAGAATTCCGTTCTCTTCCCGTATGTTAAACAGCCCAGTCCGGTAGGCTCGGACCCACTTTCGTCGACCATGGTCGTGGATCCTTTCGGCGGGTGCTTCCGCGGGGAAATAGTCTGGACGGTCACGACCTGCGTAATCGTAGAGGTCGCAGAAGACCTCACGGGCGACTGCCAGTTTATCTTCCTGGTCAGGGAGTCGAATCTCCTTCTGGAACAGCAGGTGGGCGAACCACGAGAACAACAGATTGCGCTTCTTGATGAGCCGAGCTGTCTCCTCCCTTTCGTGCCCTTCGACATTGAACACCACGTCGAACTCGAGCATCTTCATCCGGGTTCGGTACTCGGACTTCGGGTTGCCGTCGTTCGACGTGAAAATGAACGTGGGGAACGCGACCGAACCGTCCCACGCCCCCGTCCAGTAGGTTTTCACGATATCTCGCTCGACCCGGTCCTTGTCCACGTCGTCCACCAAGAACGGAAAGACAGTGTTCGACGCCCGGCAGCGATCGATGGCGTCTTTTGTGAACTGCTGTCCCTCGACCGGTGCAGCAACAACCCCGTTCGAAATGATGTTGGCTGCGAAACGGAGGAACATCCCCTTTCCGGAGTCGTTCTGGCCGTGCACGTAGAGGAAGGGCAAATCCTTGTCAAGCTCTGCCCCATCGCGGTTCGCATACTCCTGTGCAAAGTAGTTCGCGAAGGGCGCCCAGAAGACGTAGATGATGGCCTCGTAGAAGTGGGCCATCGTCTCCTGTGGCCGCTTCGCGTCACCGAAGCGTTCGACGGTCTCGATGTACTCTTCGATGTGTGCAAGAGCCTCGTCAACCTCGGCGGGGTCGTCCGGCAGTGGTGCCGTCATCTCCAGTGTAGTATTGTCTAACTGCATGCGTACGATCTGCTTGTCCCGGTTGACCCACATAGTCGGAAAGTCGTCGTTGAACGCACGCAGGTAGCGGTCAAACCCGGCCGCGGACCCGCGTAGTTCGGTTGGCTTGACCGAGACGTTATGCCGTGAGAGCGTCGGCTCGGCACTCTTGATAGGTTCTTCGAGGCCCTGTGGGGACAGTCGCATCTGCTGATTCGACTGCACGTCGGTGTCCTCTACAGCACCACTGCCATCGGTTGGGAGCTTCACCACCTCGTCAGCCTCCTCCGAATCAGTGACTACGTTGACTCGCCGAACGCGGCTCTCCTCCTCGTCGAACAGTTCGACGATACGCCGATGGAGGTCGCCAGTGGGGTTGTCGGAGGGGACCGTCCCATCTACCCAAAGGTCGAAAATTCGCTCACGCTCCTCTGGATCGTCTGTCTCGGCGAGTTGCTCGGTCAAATCACCCATGAATAGCTCACACTGCTCGCGGTGTGCTTCGTAGAAGCGCTGAGCGTACCCGTCGATAATCGAGTCGCCCTCGGTCCTGAAGGCGACGACCAAGTTCGTCTGGTTACCCGACCACGCTTCTTTGGACAGGTTGGGCGACCCGAAGACGACTAGACGAGACCCATCCGAATTCTCGGCGATGTACAGCTTGCTGTGCAGTGTGACACGCTTGTCGAGCGTGAACAGTTGCAACTGATCCTGTTCAAGTAAGTGATTCAGGTGCTTGGCGAGATCAAGGTCACCTTGGAGTTGCTTCCGGTACTTCGACTGTCGATGGTCTCCGATAACGACCTCCAGCTGTTCCAACTCCAAGTCGGCGCTGGCGAACAGTTTGTGAAGTACTTGTGGCGACTGAGAGTACGTGACCGCCCGCAGTGATTTTGTCTCTCCAAAGTAGCCAACGAACGTCCGCCATGACCGCACCATGGCTAGCTCGAGTTCGACCGAAACCTCGCCATCTCCAGTCCATGAAGGGACTGATATCGGTGTTTTGTATTCCATATCGATATGTTACCTCCGATTGCTTACGGTGGTGTGCGTTTGCCGCACTGAACGCGGACGAGAGGCGCCGGACAGGGTACCCGGCGTATGAACGCCCTTCGTTGAGTGCGACGACATTTTGACCCGATTGGTTGGGACATTAACAATTATAGCGTCGGTATTGACAGTGACAACTATGCCGCCACAGTTAGAATTAGTGTCATAACTAGGGTCTATTATATGTCCGAACACTCACCACGCGAAATGGACGTGGTCGAACGGGTCCACATTGTTCCCCTCGGATACGAGTAGGACCGAATCCTCCTCCCGGAGTTGGTCGTTCGCCGCGCTGACGTCGAACGCGCTCGGTTGGCCGGCGTGGCTGTATCGGTACTCGTAGCCATCGAACGCCGCCGTGAGGAGGCCCTCGCGGACCCGTTCGTAGAACTCGAGGCGTCGCTCGGAATCGAGCTGGCCGCAGTACCAGTGGGACCAGTCGAGGACCGAGGGAAACAGCGCGGCCATCTCGTGGTTCCCGAGGTGGTACCGAATCCGACCGGGCGGCGCCTCCGAGGCCAACCGGTCGATCAGTCGAACGACGCCGGCACTGTCGGGGCCGCGGTCGATGGCGTCGCCGTTGACGACGAGCACGTAGTCGTTGCCGGCCCAGTGGAGCAGTCCGTCGGCCTCTGTGGTAACGACCGGGTCGAACACCGACGACTCGCCGACGGCGCGCAACGCGCTGCGGGCGTCGTTTAGGTAGCCGTGGATGTCGCTGATCGAGACGATAGCGGGGGTCGTGTCGCCCGGGAGATCCGCGACGGAGTCCGGTGCGGAGCGAGTCCGGTCGGCGTCCATCACACCAACACCTCGACGGTCAGGGTCGAGTAGCGCCGGAGGAGGGTCTCGACCTCGTCGTCGGTGAACCCGGTCTCGCCGATGGGCGCCGCGCTGTCGACGGTGTCGTTGGGTACGACGCCGACCCGGGTCGCGTCCATGTGGAACCCGACTGACGAGACCGGCAAAAGGCCTTCGAGGGTCGTGGCGCGCGGGCGCGACCGGGGACAGTCGGCGGACGCCGTGTTCACACCGTCTCCCGGCGGAGTTCGTGGACAGCGAACCTCGTGCGTGACGGAGCGAAGGCCGACGACGACACCGAACACTGACGGCTCTAGCCGAAGGGTTCTTTTTACCACATTATCTGTCGAACGTATGGCTTCACCCACGAGGCGAGCTCTGCTCGCGGGCGCCGCGAGTGGTGCGCTCGTCGGGAACGCAGGCTGTCTCGGCGGGAGTGGGCTCTCGTGTGGCGAGACGGGCGCAGTCCTCGTGCGTCGGTCGCGTGTGGTCCGGGTCACCGTCCCGTTCGACGAACCCGACGCCACTGCCGCCGTCGCGGCTGCTATCGAGTCGCAGGGCTACACCGTCACCGTCGGCGTCGACCACGCGTACGGGTCGCCCGACACGCGGACGATCCGGGTGCTCGGCGACCTGCCGAGAGCCGAGGTCGAGCGCATCGCGGCCGCCGAGGGACTCACCGTCGAGTCGGTCGGGGCCTCGACCACCGGCGACGGGCCGTTCGCCGACGTCGACGGATCGTTCCTCTCGCCGTGGGCCACGCCCCTCCTCGTCGCTCGGGCGGACGCGTACCGCTCGGCGGCCACCGAACTCGGGGTGTCTGTCCCAGACGTCCGCGTCACGAAGACCGAGATCGGCGTCGAAGCGCCGCCCGATGGGTCGGTCGACCGCGCAGTCGACGCGATTCGCACCGCCTTCGGTCCGAGCGGGCGCGTGTCCGTGCACGTCGAGTTCCCGGATCGCGACCCGTCGACGCCGCCGCGGTACCACTTCGAGAGCGGGATCGGCGACGACGACGTCCTCGACGCGGTGGCGTATTACCGACGAGGGGACACGGCAGAGATCGTCGTATCCGCTCGCGGCAACAAGTTCATCCGGTCGCTGTTCGGGCCGACGTACCACACGCGGCTCCCCGAGTCCATCGACGACGCGACGGTCGTGATCCGGGCAGACGGTGACGTCATCCAGCGACGCCCGCCGACCGACCTCGAACGGGCCTACTTCGAGTGGTATTCCGAGCACGCCACGCAGCCACCGGACCTCCCGTACGTCCACTTAGAGATCGGCGGGCTCTCACCGAGTGACGCGGCGCGGATCGGCGCGGGGATCGCGGTGCCGACGGGGTCGGTCAACGTGTTTCGCCGGCGCTGTTGAGCGGATCAGCCCCACTCGAACGTCCGGCGCTCCGCTGAGGACTGCCCAGTGAGGAGTTCCAACGTCGCGACGAACGTGACGACGCCGTCGGTCGCGGTCTGTGCCGCCGGACTGTCCGGTACCGTCACCGCGTACGGGTCGACGGCGCGCCCGGCGGCGTCGGTGAGGTCCTCGTAGAGCGTCCCGTGTGCCGCCGACAGTTGGATGAACGGCGTCGGCGGGGCCCCCTGAGCGACCAGCGACGATGCGTCCCCCTCGACCGAGGGGACCGTGACCGGCCCGGGGAGGTCCGACTCGCGGTAGGCGATGTGCACCTCGATCCGTTCGTGCTCGGCGAGAGCGAACGTGACCGAACAGCCCGGGAACGTCGACCACGTACTCGTCTCGACCCCCGGGGCACCGTACCGGACCGCGCGGTCGAGTTCCCGGATCATCGCGCGCTTCTCGTCGACCGACAGGGGCGACCCCTCTCGCACCCTGACCGGCGAGTCGTCGTCGTCGGACGGCGCCATACTGGCGGGTCGAGATGGTGGCGTAAAATCGTTGCTCCGAGCGCCTAGCGGTCGAACGACAGCGGCTCACGCAACGCCCACACGTCCGCCTCCGGGTCGAGGCGGTGTGGTTCGGCGCCGCGCTCGGTCACGATCCCGGCGTGGAACAGCATCGCCTTCAGCTGGAACACCGTCGGGGAGTGGTAGACGCGCCCGTCGGCCAGTTCCGCCGGTCGGAGGTCGCCGTCGCCGTCGAGCGTGCGGGCGCGGACGCCCTCGGTTCCACGGAGGAACAGCTCGACCGTGAACGTGGGGTGATTTGTGTGGAGCCACTCGACCAACTGGACGAGCGTCGGCTCCGGGTAGCCGTCGTCGGCCATGGTCTGGAGTTCCTCGACGATCACCTGTGTCGCTGGGTATGCCCAGACGACCCGCCGGGTGAGCAGCCCCCATTCGGGGGCGAGATCACAGAATCGAGCGCGAGACCGCTTCCAGTCGTCGAACGCCCCGAGCGCGTCGTCGACGGTTCCGTACCGGGTGAGCGCGAAGCGAACCACTTCCTCGCCCAACGGCGTGAGCCGGAGCCGGTCAGGGCGTTCCTCGACCAGTCCGAGGAACGTCGCGCCCTGACGGGCAGCCGTCGTCGCGGCGACGACCCGCTCGGCGAGCACGGCACCTGTCTCGCCGGAGTGGTACAGCGCCAACGGCACTGCGAGGTAGTTCTTCGGGTGGTTCAGGCCGAAGGAGGCGTCCGCGACGCCCTGCGAGGTCGCCTGGAAGCGGATCGCCGCCGCGTCGTCGGACGTTCGATTCCCGACCACACGAGGAACTTCCAGCGCCGTCGTCTCACCGCCGGCGTCGACGGCTAACACGCCGACATTGAGTTCGCGCGCGAGCGTCCGTGCAGTCGCCGAGATGGTCCCCGTCGGTGCGGCGACGTAGGCGGCGTTCGCTTCTCCCAATCGGTCGTAGGCTTGGACCACGCCGCGCTCGACGTCGACCGCCCGCCCGCCCGTGTGGCCCTTCGCCTCGACGGCGATGAGTGGCGGTTGGTCGCCGAAGCGGTCGACGGCCAGGAGGTCCGCCTCCAGGTCGCGAACGCCGACGAGGTCCGGGTACCCGGAGCCGAGCCGGACGTGGTTGAACGGCGCGAGGCGTTCACGGACCGCCGGTGGGATGGGTCGCCCCGGCAGCCACTCGTCCATCGCGAACTGCGTGTCACAGACCGCGTACGCTTCGGACTCGGTCGCCGGAAACAGGCGATCCTTGGCGTGGGCGAGCACCTGCGGTTCCGGGAGCGACGCCGCTGTTGCCATGGTTGGCACACCACAGGCGGGTGCAAGAACCTTCTGTCGCGACCTGGCGTCCACACCGGCCGACCGTCTGGGTCAGTTCGACTCGGTTTTCGGGTCCGCGCGCCGGAACGCCGTGAGCGTGTCGACGTCGTCGCCGCCACGCGAAAGCACGGTGACGATGTCGTCCGCCTCGACGACCGTGTCGCCGTGGGGCGTCAACTCGCGGTCGTCGCGCTCGATGCCGATGACGAGCGTCTCTGGGTCGAGCACCCCATCTCGGACGGCGGACTCCAGTGTGCGACCGGCGATTGGTGCATCGGGCTGGACGCTCACCTCGACGACGCTGGCGTCGCCGGTGAGGCTGATGAACGCGTTCGGCTCCGGCACGCGGTCGTCGTCCTGCGGGTCGAACGGCGCGAACGGCGCGAACAGTTCCTCCTCCAGGAGGTCTTCGTCCTCGATGTGGATGCCGAGGTCGGTGAGTCGCCGGGCGATCTGCCGGAGGTCGGCGGTCGTTCCACCGACGGCGAGGACGTGGAGGTTGCGCCGGCCGGTCATCAGCGTGCGCACGTTGATCACTCCCGGGACGGCGCGCGCCTCGTGGGCGAGCGCCTCGCGCTCGGTGATCGGGACGTCACAGAGGTAGAGGTTGGTGAGTTTCCCGTCTGCCGCCTCGAAGTCTACCTGAGCGGTGTACCCGCGGACGATCCCCGCGTTCTCGAGTTTCCGGATACGGTTGCGGATCGTCGCCCCCGAGACGCCGGCGCGCTCGGCGAGTGCGCTGGCGGACGTGTTGCGCGCGTCGTCCATCAGCGCGTGCAGTATCTGCCGATCGATCTCGTCGAGCCGGTAGTCCGTGTTCGGGTACGTCATTTGGCGGGGAAGGTCGATGTCGCGAGTCGGTACGCGACACCGCGGTTTAGTAGTTCCTCACGGGCGCCTTCCGGTCCGTCGGCTGGGCACCCCGGCAGTCGAGCGCGCGGCGCGGAGGACTGCCAGCCACGACGACATTCGGATATGAAAATCTATGACAGTATAAACTGCGATTCTGAAAATTAAATGCGCGAATTTATGTCGACTCGCGTCGTTAGCCGGGTATGGACCACGAGACAGTCGACCGAGATCGGACTGGATCACCACTGCGACCCGCGACGCGCCGACAACTGACAGCCGTCGCCGGCGCCGCCGAGCGCGTGACCGCGGCTGTCGACGCCTCCCTGCCCGCCCGACGTTCGGTCCGTTCCCCGGGGGGTGGCTGACGAGATGCCCGCGTTCAGCCACCTTGCGGTCCCCGTCGCGGACGCGAACGACGCCGTCGCGACCGCCACCGCGCTGGAGCCGTACCTCGAACACGTCGAGCGCGTCACCTTCGTCCACGTCGTCGAGAAGGGCGGGGGCGTCGTGGACAAGGCGCCGATGGCGAAGCGACGGACGGACGCGGAGGCGTTCCTCTCGGTCGCGGCTGCGCGCGTCGACGACGCGGTCGCCACCGACACCCGCATCGTCTTCGGGACGGACATCGCCGAGACGATTGTCGAAACTGCGCTCGACGCGGAGGCGACGGCAGTGGCGTTCCGTCCCCGCGGCGGTCGGCGGCTCCTCCGATTGCTGACCGGCGACACCGCCGAGCGGCTCGTCTCCGACCCCGCCCTCCCCATCGTCTCGCTGCCCTCCTCGGAGGGGAGCGTGACCGCGAGTGTCTCGGGCGACGAACAGCGCGAGGCAGACACGTGAGCGACGAGGAACTCGCGAAGGACCTGGGGCTCCTGTCGGCGCTCACCATCGGCATCGGGACGATGGTCGGCGCCGGCATCTTCGTGCTCCCAGGCGTCGCCGCCAGCACCGCCGGCCCCGTCGTGGTGGTGTCGTTCGTCGTCGGCGGCCTGATCGCGCTCGTGAACGCCCTCGCGGTGTCGGAGTTGGGGACAGCGATGCCGAAAGCCGGCGGTGGCTACTACTACGTCAACCGAGCACTCGGGCCGCTGTTCGGCTCGATCGCGGGGCTCGGCGACTGGATCGGCTTAGCCTTCGCCTCGGCGTTCTACAGCATCGGCTTCGGCCAGTACCTCGCGACGCTGGTACCCCTGCCGGAGGTGCTGTTCCTCTCGGAGGTGCAGGTGGGCGCGCTCGTCGCCGGCGCCGTGTTCGTCGGCGTCAACTACGTCGGCGCGAAGGAGACCGGCGGCGTCCAGACGGTGATCGTCACGCTCCTGCTGGGTATCCTCACCCTGTTCGCGGTGCAGGGGTGGCTCTCGTTCGACCTCGCGACGCTGCTGAGCGAGGGCGGCGCCGCGCCGTTCGGCTACGGCGCGATCCTCCCCGGGACGGCGCTCGTGTTCGTCTCGTTCCTCGGCTACGCGAAGATCGCGACCGTCGCCGAGGAGCTGAAGAACCCGGGTCGGAACCTGCCGCTCGCGATCGTCGGGAGCGTCGTGATCGTCACCGTCCTCTACGCGATCCTGGTGAGCATCATGCTCGGCGTCGTCCCCTGGACGGATCTGAGCCAATCCGCGCCGCTGACGCAGGCCACGCAGGTTGCGTTCCCCGGCGGGTACGCCGGTCTGGCTGTGACGGTGGTGACGCTCGGCGCGCTGTTGGCGACCGCCTCGAGCGCGAACGCGTCGATCCTCGCGTCCGCGCGGATCAACTTCGCGATGGGTCGCGACCGGATCGTCTCCGACTGGCTCAACGAGATCCACCCGTCGTACGCGACCCCCTACCGCTCGATCCTCGTCACCGGCGCGGTGATCGTCGTGTTCATCGCGGCGCTGGGGACCGACATCGAGGTGCTCGCGAAGGCGGCGAGCGTGCTCCACCTCGTGGTGTACGCGCTGATGAACGTCGCGCTCGTCGTCTTCCGCGAGACGGACCCGGAGTACGACCCCGCGTTCCGGGTGCCGCTGTACCCGCTCACCCCGGCACTGGGATTCGTGCTGTCGCTCGGGCTGCTCGCGTTCGTCGGCCAGACAGAGCTGTTGCTGTCGGGCGCGTTCGTCCTCGTCGCGGTCCTGTGGTACGCGCTGTACGCGCGCAAGGAGACGACTCACCAGGGGCTGTTGGGACAGTACGTCCTCGACCGCGGCGACGACCTCCCGCCGTCGGTCGTGAGCGCGGCCGCGACGGTCGCACCCGACGGCTCCGGTGGCGACGACACCCCGACCACGATGGTGGCGCTGTCGAACCCGCGCACGGAGCGCGCGCTGATGACGCTCGGCGCGGCCCTCGCCGGGCGCGACGGCGGGCGGGTCCTCGCGACCCACGTCATCCAGGTGCCCGACCAGACCTCGCTGGAGGCGGCCGCCGCACAGCGCGACCGCATCTCCCGGACGTCGGAGGGACTGCTCGAAGACGCGCGCGCCGACGCCGACCGCCTCGGCGTGCCGGTGGAGACGCGGACGGTGCTGTCCCACCAGGGACTCGCGGAGGTGTTCGATCTCGCACGCCAACACGACGTCGACCGCCTCGTGATGGGCCACGGCGGTACCAGACTCGCCGGGGGCCGCGTCGAGGGCCGACTCGACGAGTTGACCCACGACCTGCCGTGTGACGTGCTCGTCCTCGACGACGGGGCGTTCGACCCCAGCGAGGTGCTCGTCCCGACCGCCGGGGGGCACTCATCGGACCTCTCGGCGGAGGTGGCACGAGCACTCCAGGAAACGGTCGGCGCGAACGTCTCCGTGCTCCACGTCGCTGACGACGCCGAGGAGGGACACGCGTTCCTCGACAAGTGGGCCGCAGACCACGACCTGGCGGACGCCGAGTTGCTGGTCGAGACCGGCGACGTGGAGGCGGCTATCGGCGCCGCCGCGGCGTCGCGGTCGCTCGTGCTCGTCGGCGCAACCGAGCGCGGCCTCCTGTCGCGGATCGTCCGCGGGTCGCTGCAGCTGTCCGTGCTCGACGACCTCGACTCGAACGTGCTGTTGGCCGAGCGCCCGCGCAAGCGGACGCTCCGCGAGCGCCTGTTCGCGTGAACGTGAGCAAGGAACAGCGCGGTGGAAGGGGCGCGTCATGATCTCTCGGTGACCCGCTGACCGGGTCGCCGACAGGTCGTATCGGGGCCTACCGCAGGACGTCGAACACCGCGCGGACCGCTTCCTCGTCGACGTCGACGCCGCGACGCTCCAGCACCTCGACGGCGACGGCGATGTCCCAGTCCTCGAACGACTGCAACACCGACAGCTCCGCGTCGTGCAGTTCGCGTTTCGAGAGGTCGCCCTCGTCGAGGCCGTGCTTGGAGGCGACGGCGCGGATGCGACTTCGGTTGGCCGCGAGGGGGTCGAACGTCTCGTCGCGCACGTAGTACGACTGCTGGTTGGTCTCGTCGAACCCGAACGGCTCCGGGAACTCCTCGACGTCGTCAACGGCGTCCACGGTGTCGGCGGGCTCGGACTCGTCAGCCGACTCCGATGGTGCCTCAGGAACTGCCGGGCTCGCGGTCGTGGTCTCCGTGGACGATGCATCGGCATCGGACGGGTCCTCGTCCGAACCGCTCTGGAGTGCGTCCCCGAGTCCACCGAATCGGTCCGCCTCGTCAGGCATCGGCCACCTCCGCGCGCTTGCGCTCGGGTTCGGGGCTTGCCAGTTCGACGCGCTCGGCGAGGGCGTCGAACGCTGCGATCTGATCGCTTGAGGGCTGCCACTCCGCCAGGGGGAGACCGTGCCGGGTCGCATCGTTGATCGCCTTCCGGTAGCGGATGCCAGGCTTCGGGATATCTGGATATTCGGATGTGACGCTGCGTGCGTCGTCTGCGACGGCGTCGAAGAAGTCGGGGTCGACACGCGCGTACTCTGGGAGGTAGTGGTCGAACCCCTCGTAGGTAAGGTCCATCGCGGTCTGCCCGAACTCCTCATTCGTGTTGAGTTCGCGCGCGAGCATCTGTTCGCCGCTCTCCTGTGCGAGGCTCTCGCGCATCATGTTCGGCGTGATGGCGACGATGTCGAGCGGCACCTCCTTGCGGAGGGGGACGAGCGAGCGGCGGAGCAGGTTCTCGAGTCCCGAGACCGACCCGGCGCTCGGGATCAGCGGGACGATGACGCGCTGGACCGCCACGAGGGCGGCGTCGTGGAGCATCCCGCGGCCGCCCGGTGGGTCGATGAGTACGTAGTCCACGTCGCCGGCGACGAGCGGTTCGACGATCTCACTGCGGATCAGTTTGACGCCGAAGCTCTGGTCTTTCATCTTCCCCTCCACCGTCTCGAGGTCCTCGGTCGCCGGGAGCAGGTGCAGGCCGAACTCCGTCTCCACGAGCAGGTCGCTCGGGGCGGTGTCACCGAAGATGGCGTCGCCGATGTCCTCGCCGTCTGCGAGTTGGCGTTCGTACCCGAGCAGACTCGTGAGGTGACCGTCCTTGTCGAGGTCGACGATCGCGACCTCGTGCCCGCGCTCGGACAGTTGGTGGGCGACGTTCAGTGAGGTCGAGGTCTTCGTGACCCCGCCTTTGAACAGCGAGACGACCGCGCCAGGGTACCCCTCCAACCCGACGCTCATCGCGGACATCCCCCCGTCCGCACATCGACGTACGTGGATGTGAGCATATCCACCGGTCCGAGTGTGGCTACTTAGATATTACCCCATTCGGAGACTCAGATATCCGAATATGTAGATATCCTCTTGTAATGACGCTCTCGTGCGGCGATCGCTGGTGGCTATTCGAATATCCACATCGTTGCATATGTCGATATTTGCAGATTCAGTAGTGTACCGAGGCAGGAAGGCGTCTCGATTCTAGGGGCGCGCAAGTTGGAGTGCTTATCGTGTGGCAACGATGACTCCGACCGACTCTGTGATGATTCCGATGTCCGTGATGGTGAACCCCGCATCCATGAGGAGATCTGCGAGGGTCCCCATCGGTGGCAACGTCTCGTAGTCGCTCGGGGACTGCTCCGGACCGAATCGCATCTTGTCGGCGACGACGATACAGCGCGGGGTCAGCGACGCGAGACCCTCGATAGCGGCTCGTAGTTCGTCCTCTCCCCCGTCGTCGTAGGCCATGTAGAGGGCGTAACTGGCGATCACGACGTCCACCGGTTCGTCGGCTTCGGGGTCACGGAACGACCCGTGTCCGAACGAGACGTTCTCGATGCCGCGGCGTTGCGCCTTCTCACGGGCGTACTGGAGCCACTCGTCGTAGACATCGCGTCCGAGGACGCGGTGACAGGTCGATGCGAGTTCGAGAGCGACGATGCCCGTCCCTGTACCGACGTCAAGTACCACGTCGTCAGCCGTGACGGGTGCGTGCGAGAGCAGGTACGACAGGCACTGCTGGTACACCTCGTCCGTCTCGCAGTCGGTATCGTAGTCCATCGCGGTGTAGCCGTCGCCGCCGCCTTCCGTATTGGTCATCCGGTCGGGGGTAGGACGTGCGTGTCGATAAGCCTCTCAAGAGTTATCGCTGACACTTCCTGTCGACCCCCGCGCGATACGTAAGATACCCACAGAACCGTGTCGACTCCAGAGCACACCTGCAAGTCCACATATCCGAATATCCGACTGTCCGAATATCCGAATGGGCGGAGCTTCGAATACTCGACCACCATCCGCCGATACACGACGCAATATGCCAAATATTCAGATATCCAGATATCTATAGGTCCGCAGATTTGGATTTCACAGTATCTGCGCCAACTCGATATCCACTCCGTCATTGGAACCGAAGCCGGAACAATGAGAACACCGTCCACTGATCGTCGAACAAGCGATCGCGACTGTGGATCCCCTGACGAGGGACACGAGTGCAGCAATTGCAGCCGTGAGGGACAATCCAACTGCACACGACGGCGACACCCAGTGTTGAGTCTCCCGGGGAACTGTCGTCGGTGACACCACGTAGATCGACATCAGAGCCACGAACACTTCGAAAACCCACTCGTTGAGTGAGCCAGAGAGCACACTACGAGGTGACCAACCTCGTAAGGATACGCGGCTGACCGATCAGGCCGAATGGCTACAGATGTGAACATTTAGAGAACCACATATCTGCATATCCAAGTATGTGAATGTGTGTAGCCGTTGCGTACGTGGATATGGAGATGTGAGCACATGCGCACAACGACACACCGATAGGCGAGAGCTGATGGGAGATACGCAAGAGTCGCGAATCCCGTCGACACGAGGGCACGGGAGAATTCGAAAGAGCCGACGACCGAGTTACACGGTAGCTGGTGCGTGGCTCACGTCTTATCCACTCCTAACGCGAGTGGTCAGTGGATGACTACCGCGGGCGTCGAAGATCAGCTCTTCGTCCTCCTGTACCTGTTCTCGATAGCCGCCGTCGTCGGCGTCCTGTCGACCCGCTACGCACGGATACAGTACACTACCGGGCTCCTGATCGCGGGGCTGTTGGTGTCGCTCGTCGGCTCACCAGTTGCGGTCGAGTTCTCCTCGGACGTGATCTTGCTCGCTATCTTGCCCGCGCTGATCTTCAACGACGCGGTGACCATCGACGTGGAGGCGTTGCGGTCGAACCTCGGACCGATCCTCGCGCTCGCAGTCGGAGGGTTGCTGCTGTCGGTCGCCATCGTGGCGATAGCGGGGCAAGTCCTGTTCGGCTTCACGCTCGCGGTCGCCGTCCTGTTCGGCGCCATCGTGATGCCGACCGACCCCGTCTCCGTGCTGGCGACGTTCGACGACCTCGGCGTGCCAGAACGACTGAAGATCCTCGTCGAGGGGGAGAGCCTCCTGAACGACGGCGTGTCTATCGTCGTCTACTCGACCGTCCTCGCGGTGTTCATCGAAGCGGAAGCCCGTTCGATGGCGGTCGCCGATCTCGTGACGCCCGGCGCGCTCCTCGCGGACATCGCCGTCGGCATCGTCGTCGCCGTGGCCGGTGGTGCGGCAGTCGGCGGGGTAGTCGGCTACCTGGCGTACGAACTCATCGCACGCGTCGACGACGACCTCACCGCGGTCGTGATCACGCTCATCGTCGCCTACGGCGTCTACCTCCTCCTCGACGTAGCCGGGAGCAGCGGCGTGATTGGGACGCTCACAGCCGGCCTGTTCATGGCCGCTCGGCCGAGCAGGGGAGCGATCTCACGCTCGACCCAGTTTTCCGTGGGGGTCGTGTGGGGATACGCGGCCTTCATCGGGAACACCATCCTCTTCGTCGCTATCGGCGTCCTCATCCCGATCGACCTCCTCCTCCGATACGCTCCCGAGATCCTCGTCGCGGTCGTGGTCGTCTTTCTCGCACGCGCTGTCGTCGTCTACCCGCTGGTCGCGGTGGTCAACCGACGGCTGGTCACGCCGATCCCGCGACGGTACCAACACGTCCTGACGTGGAGCGGCATCCACGCGTCCGTCTCGATCGCGCTCGTGTTGGGGGTAGCCGAGTCAATCACCAACCCGACAACCGAACTCCTGTCGGCGCTCGTCTTCGGCGTCGCCGCGGTCTCGCTGCTCGTCAACGGGCCAACGATGGGGAGGGTCGTCAGCGCCGTGGGCATCCAGAGCCAGCGACCCGCACAGAAGCTGTACCAGACGCTCGTCGGCAGACTCCACGGAGTCGACGCCGCGCTCGAATCAGCCCAGCGGGGCTTCGAGGCGGACGACATCCCAGAGAGCGTCTTCGAGGAGGTGATCGAAGCCTACCGAGATGAGCGCGACGACCTCGAGGCGGCTATCGAGACGTTGTTGCGCACGCACCCGGACGTTCGAGACCACGAGGAGCGTCTGGCCCGGCGTCGCGTCCTCCGGGCAGAGTACCAGGCGATCAACGAGGCGACGCAGCGTGGCGATGTCGACGGTGACGTGGCCGAGGAACTCCTCGAAAACGTCGAGGCACGGATCGACGCAGTTGAGACCGATTCGTGGTCGGTGGGCGACCCGATGCAGAGTGACGATCACTCGTCGTGGCGAACACGGGTTGAGGCGTTCGGACTCGACGTCGTGTCGACCGACTCTCGAACGGCCATGTCACAGTCGAGTGTGGACTCGGACTCCGACCGAGAACAAACGCGGTGAGCGAGTTCAGCGGCTGGCCCGCCGGTGAACGCGTCGACCACCGCTCATCGAGTCGGGTGCACTATCATGTCGATCGCAATCGTGCACGCGACGACGAGCCCCGCGTCGAGGTCGGGCGAGACCTGGATGCCGTAGCTGTCGCGAACGCGGAACCACTTCTTTGAGACCTCCGCGACTCGGTCGCCGTCGCGCATCAGTTTGTACTCGTGGTTCAGGACGTTCCCCTTCACCGCCAGGTCAGTCCCACCCTGTATCGAGACGGTGAATCGGTTGCGGATGGGGCTGACGACAGCCTTGTGAACGCTCGCAGCGGGGTGACCGTTCCGCTGGATAGTCATCGAGTTTCTGACGCGGAGGAGTTTCTCCTGGATCGTGTACGTGTCGCCGGTCCGGAGATCAGTCATTCTCAGCGTGTCCCTGACGCGGAGCGCCTTCCCGTCGATCTTGAATACACGCTCGCCGGCGCTGTTCTCGACGAAGAAGTCGTCGCCGATCGAGATGAGTTTCTGCGTCATCTTGTAGCGATCCCACTCGCCACCACCACCGTGACTGCGACCGCCACGTTTGTCTCGTCGTCCCTGACGCTGCTCGGTTCGACCGGGTTGAGGTCGTTTTCGTCCCATGAGACAGCTACGACACGACGGCGGGTCAAGATATGTTCACCATGGCACGTCGATACCGACCGCGCACAGAACACCCACCAAGCCTGTTGGGGGCGAGCGCTGTCGATATCAGACAGTATCTGGAGTCTGAGTCGGTTACGCAGCGAAGTGGTCTCCGCTCGGCCTGCGCGGTCAAGTGAGGTCGGCGGTGGTGCGAGTGGTTGGGAGCGCAATGCTGGTGCTGCTCGACCGGACAATACCACGATGGCTGAACAGCACCGTCGCGCACGCGGGAGCTGCTACGAGGAGGATCGGCGTGTCTACTTGGACGTCTCAGCGACCACGTACTGCAACCCGGCTGGCGCTAATCCTATACCAGTTGCTTCGAACTGGGAGGTACGCGAGTGACTATGGACCCCACCGAACGCTCCCGGCGACGGATTCTCCACCTAAGTGCCGCTGGAGTTACCACGAGTCTCGCAGGCTGTGCCTCCGCGTGGCAAGACGCGAAAGATGCAGGCGCGGAGAACAGCGACGAGGATGAGCCAACGGGTGACAACTGGAACCCAACCGAAACGACGACAGCGACCAGCAGTGGAAAACCGGACCAGCCGCCAGCGTATTTCGACTCTCCTGACTACGGCGAATTCTCCTACTGGTACCTCGCGGAACGGACTGAACCTCCAACTGGTCCTAAGGCCGAGTACACCTCTCCCGGACACTTCGACAGCACCCTCTTCCAAATCAACGTGGAAGGAGATACTGCACGAGTCACTATCGAGAACGCCAACGTCGTCCGTGACATCGACGTTACGCTCACGATCCGTGATGTGAATTACGAACTCCAAACCGTTGACGGACAACTCACCGCCACGGATGCCGACCAGTTCGAGACCCGGACGCTAGAGTTCGACATCTCGGGCATCGACCTCCCGACTGGTGCAGGGAGCATTTGTGAACTCACTGGAACTGACACCGACTCTCGCGACGACCGCACGGTCATCATCAAGCGTCACCAGTTCGTCGGTATCGAGTACAAAGACGGCATCAACTGGATTAACGACGACGAACTCAACGTTCGGCGCTGGCGAGAAGGAAACCGACAAAAATGGGACAAGCCACGGGGCGTTACTGGCAATACCGAGTACACCGGACTGAATAAACGAGCAGAGCCAGCAGGCCACGTTGAATACATCGACACAGATACGGAGCGAGTCATGTTCTTCGTCACTCGCAGTCCTGATAGCGAAGAACTGTTCGGCGTCTCTTGTCACATCGACCACGAGCCAGCCCAGAAGTACAAAACAGGAACCAGCCGCTACCAGTACCGATACGGAGTCAAGTACGAAGGAGAGTTCGCAACACAAATCAGCCACCTTCAAGAAATCGCTCAGGTCACTCACGAGACTATCACAAAACTTGGGATCACTGACCCTCGGAGAAAACTTGAATACCTTGGTGACTTCGTTCAGATGATTCCATACATCCCACAGGGTGACGACCCGCCACCGACAGTTGTCCTATACGATGGTGTGGGGGACTGTTCATCAAAAGCGATTATGATGGGTGCCCTCCTCCAGAATGACCCGTGGAATCTAATGCCCGGATTCATCGACTGTGAAATCAGCGGGACTGGGCACTGGACAATCGGACTCGATGTTAACGACCTTGGAGACACCTCTATCGATTCAATGTTTACAATCGCTCCAAGTGACCACCAAATCGAAAACGAGGGCTACACCGATACCGAGTATGCGTTCTTCGACCTGACATACGACTCCCATATCGGAGAAAAAACCCAGAACGTCACCGGTTCTAACTACTATGACGACGCAGACTTCTCTCACTCCGCAGACAGAGCTTCTGACACGCCGCCAGATTACTGAGATAGTTCCCCTACATCATCCGCTTCTAGGTACGACTGAAACGACACACCCAGTATATTATCTGCCTCACGGAGACCGCGAGCCTCAGTTAATAAAAGGCGGCGGCGCTCTCCAACCTTGCGGGCGCTGCTGAGATCCCCCGTCGCGACCCTATCAGGTCTACGAGTTAGATACGAGCCAAGGACTAATCCAAGCGATTCAAATGTACGTGCCTATCCTCAGAGCGGTGGACTGAGTATCGCAGCATACGGTGTATCAATTTGCGACGTGGTAGGGTGGGACTGGCTCTCTCAATGCAAACAGCCTTGGGTCGCTTCTTGCTGAAAAATCTCCTTAGGTTCCCATTGAACGAGACACCCGTGGGAACACGAACCTCGGTCGGGGTCTTATGCCTCAGTGAGCAGGCCGCGCAGCACGTAGTGCAAGATGCCGCCATTCTCGACGTATCGGACCGCTGCGGGGGTCCCGACCTGCGCGGTCACGGGGAACTCGACGGTGGACCCGTCCTCGCGTTCTGCGACGACGGTTAGTTCGTCCATCACGTCGAGACCGTCGTCGAGGCCGCGAATGTCGTAGTACTCCGATCCATCGAGACCGAGCGACTCCCAGGAGTCACCCTCGTCGAACTGGAGTGGAAGCACGCCCATCCCGACGAGGTTGTCCCGGAAGATGCGCTCGTAGCTCTCCGCGATGGTCGCCCGCACGCCGAGGAGGTCAGTGCCCTTTGCTGCCCAGTCGCGACTGGAGCCGGTCCCGAACTCCTCGCCCGCCAGTACCACGAGCGGCGTGTCTTCCTCGCGATACCGCTGGCTGGCCTCGAAGACGGTCGTCTCGTCACCCGTCGGCTGGTGAATCGTGTAGCCGCCCTCGACGTCGTCGAGCATCTCGTTTTCGATGCGGACGTTCGCGAAGGTGCCACGCATCATCACCTCGTGGTTGCCCCGGCGAGACCCGTACGTATTGAACTCGTGGGGCTCGACGTCGCGTTCGAGCAGCCACTCACCTGCCGGGAGATCGGGACCGAAGGGCCCGGCGGGGCTGATGTGGTCGGTAGTCACGGTGTCACCGAGCAGCAGCAACGCTCGGGCGTCGTCGACGTCGCTGACCCCGGGCTCCGCTCTCGGGAACTCCTCGAAGAACGGCGGCTCGCGGATGTAGGTGGACTCGTCGTCCCACTCGTAGACGTCACCGGTCGGGGCGTCGAGGGCCTCCCAACGTTCGTCGCCCTCGAAGACGGAGGCGTACTTCTCCTCGAACATCTCCGGGGAGACGTTGTCGTGGATCGCGTCCCGGACCTCGTCGGCGTCCGGCCACAGGTCTGCGAGGTAGATCGGCTCCCCATCGTCGTCGGTTCCGAGCGGCTCGGCTTGGAGGTCGATGTCCATCCGACCGGCCAGTCCGTACGCGACCACGAGCGGTGGGCTTGCCAGGTAGTTCGCGCGGATCTTCGGGTGGATGCGAGCCTCGAAGTTCCGGTTGCCGCTGAGCACGCTCGTCGTCCAGAGGTCGTGTTCGTCGATCGCCGTCTCGATTGCCTCGGGGAGCGGCCCGGCGTTCCCGATACAGGTCGTACAGCCGTAGCCGACGACGTTGTAGCCCAACTCTTCGAGGTATGGGAGCAGTCCGGCGTTCTCCAGATACTCGGTGACGACCCGACTGCCGGGTGCGAGACTCGTCTTCACGTACGGCGGGACGTCCAGCCCGTGCTCGACGGCGTTTTTCGCGAGCAGCCCCGCCGCGATCATCACCGACGGGTTCGACGTGTTCGTACAGCTCGTGATGGCGCTCACGACGACGCTCCCGTGGCCGATTTCGGTCGTCTGGCCGTCGCCGAGGTCGACCTCGACGCGTTTCGTCAACTCGCCCAGGTCTGGCTCCTCGGGCGCTTCTGCCGGCGTCTCGGTGAGCGATCCGCCGTCACCCGTGAGTTCGGGGTCGCGGCCTCCCTCTCCGAGCCATCTGGCGATGGCGTCCTCGTCGAGGTCGTCGACGGCGTCCTCGAACTCGCCGTAGATGAGGTCCCGGAAGTGGGTCTTCATGTCGCCCATCGGAACGCGATCCTGGGGTCGCTTCGGGCCGGCGAGACTCGGCTCGACCGTCGAGAGATCCATCTCGACGACCTCGGTGTACTCGGGTTCCTGCTCGCCGAAGAGGCCCTGGGCATCGAGGTACTCGCGCACGAGTTCGATGTGTTCCGGGTCTCTGCCGGTGAGTTCGAGGTAGTCGAGGGTCGACTCGTCGACCGGGAAGACGCTGATGGTCGACCCCTGTTCGGGCGCCATATTCGAGAGGGTCGCCCGGTCGGGCACGGTCAGGTTCGCCACGCCCGGGCCGAAGAACTCGACGAAGCGGTCGACCACACCGACACCGCGGAGCTTCTGCGTGACGTGGAGGACGAGGTCGGTCGCGGTCGCACCCTCGGGAAGTTCGCCGGTGAGTCGGACGCCCACGACCTCGGGGAGCTTCATCGTAATCGGCTGGCCGAGCATCGCGGCCTCCGCTTCGATGCCGCCGACGCCCCAGCCGACGACACCGATGCCGCCGATCATCGGCGTGTGACTGTCCGTTCCGACGAGCGTGTCCGGCAGGAGCCAGTTCTCACCGTCGCGCTCGCGGGCGTGGACGACTTGCCCGAGATACTCCAGGTTGACCTGGTGGACGATACCCGTCCCCGGCGGCACGACCTGGAAGTCCTCGAAGGCGTTTTGGGCCCACTTCAGCGCCCGGTACCGTTCGGCGTTGCGTTCGTACTCTAGTTCGACGTTCTTCTCGTAGGCGTCTTCGGTTCCGAAGAAATCGACCTGGACGCTGTGGTCGATGACGAGGTCGATCGGAATCTCTGGTTCGACGAGCGTCGGGTCTTCTCCGTTGCGGTCCGCAGCCGACCGCAGCGCAGCCAGGTCGACTACCGCCGGGACGCCTGTGAGGTCCTGTAGGACGACGCGAGACGGCGAAAACGGGAGTTCTACATCGGGGACGTCTGGCTGCCAGGATGCCACGTTCTCGACGTCCGTCTCGTCGATGGCGTCGCCGTCGGCATTCCGGAGCACCGACTCGAGGAGGATCCTGATGCTCACAGGCAGCCGTGAGAGTTCACAGAGGCCCGCTTCCTCGAGCGCTGTGAGGTCTGCCATCTTGTACGTCTCCCCGTCGTGCTCGAACTCGCGGATCGCCCCGAACGGGTTTGCTGTAGCCATTGGTCAACCTACACTATCAACGGGTATGAGTGATTCGTCCAGCGGGACCGTTCAGCCTATCACAATCCCCGTCTCGTTGGATCGGCAAACGTGACAGAACAGGTATGTTTTGATGCGCGTCAGTGGACTCTAGGCGCCCCTAACCGTTCGGCAAACCAAATTTAGGCTATCCGAAAATTGTATTCAGATTGGCAAATCTTATTTCCCACTGAAGATACTAGTCTCCAATGGACGTCTCTTCGAGTTTGACATCGAACACATCTAGCCGTCTCGCGGGGTTAACGGACCGGCCAGAGATTCTGCGTCAGGTCGTGTTCGTCGCGATTACGCTTCTCGGGATGATCGGCGGACTGGTGGGCAGTTGGGTCGGCGCACCATCGTGGGTCGTCTGGGGCTGTTACGGTGCCGCGTACGTGTTCGGTGGCTGGTACGGAATCAAAGAGAGCATCAAGGCGTTTCGGGAGCCCGCGATAGAAATCGACTTCCTGATGATCGTCGCAGCGCTGGGTGCGCTCTACATCGATGCACCGTTCGAGGGCGCGATGCTCCTCTTTTTGTTCTCGCTGTCGGGCGTCCTCGAAGAGTACGCGATCGGGCGCTCACGGTCGGCGATCAAGTCCCTGGTCGAGATGCGACCGGAGTCCGCACAGGTCCTCGACGACGGGGAAGAGACGGAGACACACATCGACGAGGTCGCCGTCGGCGACGTGTTCGTCGTGCGGCCCGGCGACCGAATACCGCTGGACGGGGTTGTCGAGGCCGGCGAGAGTACTGTCGATCAATCGTCGCTCACCGGGGAGTCGGTCCCCGTCCCGAAAGAGCCCGGCGACGACATCTTCAGCGGCACGATCAACGAGTCGGGCAGCCTCGAAGTGCGCGTAACCCGGGAGCCAGATGAGTCCGCGCTCTCTCGCCTCATCCGCATGGTCGAGGAGGCCCAAGAGAAGCGAGCGCCGACGCAGCAACTCCTCGACCGCTTAGAACAGCCCTACGTACTGGGCGTGTTCGCGATGACCATCCTCGCCATCGCGGTCCCGATGGTCCTCCTGAATCACACGTTCGAGCCGACGTTCTATCGCGCGATGACGCTCATGGTCGCGGCGTCGCCGTGTGCGATCATCATCTCGACGCCAGCGGCGGTGCTCTCGGCCATCTCCGCGGGCGGGCGACAGGGGCTGCTGTTCAAGGGCGGCGAACACATCGAGACCGCTGGCAACACCGACGCCGTCGCCTTCGACAAGACGGGGACGCTCACGGAAGGCAACACGCGCTTGACCGAACTCCACACACGTGACGGCGCACACGTGTCGACTGACGGAGGTATCCAAAGCGACGCGACCGAGGACAGCACCCGCGCTACTGAGTCGTTGACAGCGGATCGGCTGCTCGCGCTCGCGGCAGCGGTTCAGTCTCGCTCGGAACACCACCTCGCCGAGGCGACTGTCGAGGCCGCCAACGAACGTTCGCTCGACATTCCGGGTGCCAGTGGCTTCGAGGCCGTCGTCGGTAAGGGCGTCCGGGCGACCGTTGGGGGGCAGACCCTCCACATCGGCAACCCGCGCTATGTCGCGACCGTCCTGGCCGACCGCGATATCGACGGCCGTGAGACCGGGCTCGACGCCGTCCGTGACCTCGAACAGAACGGAGAAACGAGTGTCCTCGTGATCGGTGAGGTGGACGGCCGCCTGAGCGTCCTGGGGTGGCTTGCGTTCACCGACACGATCCGATCCGACGCGAAAGAGACCATCGACCAACTCCGGGACCAGGGCATCGAAAAGATCGTCATGCTCACGGGCGACAACGAACGCGTCGCCCAACACACGGCGGAGGAACTTGGTATCGACGAAGTGTACGCCGAGTTACTGCCCGAGGAGAAGATCGACCACATCGAGGCGCTCCAGGAACGTCACGAGGCCGTCGCGATGGTCGGGGACGGGGTGAACGACGCCCCGGCGCTCGCCACGGCGGACATCAGCATCGGCATGGGCGGCGCCGGAACTGACGTGGCACTCGAAACAGCGGACATTGTCCTGATGTCGGACAAGCTCAGTCGACTCCCCTACGCATTCGCGCTCAGTCGGAAGGCCCGCCGTACGCTGCACGTCAACTTCGCAATCGCCTTCGGAGCAATCGCAATTATGCTGACTGCGATACTCGCTACAGGGCTTCCACTCCCGCTCGCGGTCGTCGGCCACGAGGGTTCGACTGTCCTCGTGAGTTTGAACGGATTGCGTCTGCTGCGATTCGGCGACTGACCGGGTGACGGGTCACCGAGAGAAATGGAGAACGTCCGCTCTTGATGACGGCTACTCCGCCCGCTCGCGTCTGCGCCGGCGGTCGTCGAGGTACGCGATCACACCGAAGAGGTTGATGAACGGCATCGCGGCGGCGTGGACCCACGTGTGTGCAGATCGGTCGGGGTCGCCTCGCACGTCGAGGTAGACGAACAGCGGGATGAGCAGTTCGACCACGAGGAACACGAGTGCGGCGACGCGGACGCCGACCGACACGTCCGAGAGGAACGAACCGCCGCCGAAGAGACTGTTGGCGACGAGCACGAGGAGGGCGACGACGAACGCGAGTTCGGAGAGGGTCCACACCCACAACCCGCGTTCCAGGGCGGGATCGGACATCTGGACGAGCGTTCGCGTGGGATTACATTAAACCGGGGTGCCGTTCGAGGTGGCGGAGCGTGGGGTCACTCCGGTCGCTCGATTGGCGACTCGAACACTGCGTCGTACACTTTGCGCTGCGCCTTCCGGAGGTGCTGGTGGAACGTCGGCGGCGCCACGTCCATGGCGGCGGCCACCTCCTCGCCGGACGTGTCGCGGGGCCACTCGAAGAATCCGGCGTGGTAGGCGGCCTCGAGTGCCGTCCGCTGGCGGTCGGTGAGATCGGTGACCATCCTGCGGTGAACGCGGACGGTGTCCTCGAACGAGCGAGTGAACTGCCGGCGCCGACGCAACACCGTCTGCGGGTAGTTCCGGCGGAGCGTCTCGATGGCGCCCGGGATGTCGACCGACGGCGCGAAGTACAGCGTCATCCGGAGGTCGCCCTCGTCGACGACGGCGCGTTCGAGGTGCCCGCCCCGCGAGGCGATGGCGGAGAACACCGGGAGGTCGACGCCACGGAGTTCGAACGTGACCGGGGGGCCGTGTGAGCGCACGGTGACCGAGTCCCACTCGGGGTTGTGCTCCTCGACGTCCCGCAAGAACGACATCGCGTCGGGCGTCGCCGTCCCGTACACGAGGAAGTCGCCGCCCGACAGCGGGACCATGTAGTCGAAGGTGAACGTGCCGGCAGGGGGGACGGACGTGGCGACGCCCTCAAACACGTCGTCGATACGGACGGTGAGTTCGACGAGTTCGTCGCTCAACAGCGCCTGCTTGCGCTCGGCGGCGGCGATGGCGTGGCCGACGACCTCCCCCAACTGCGCGATCACGTCTCGTTCGCGCTCCCCGAAGGCGTTCGGCCTCGCCGCGTAGACGTTCAACACGCCGTAGATCGTCCCCTCGTGAGTGATCGGGATGGCCGCCGAGGAGCGGAAGCCGAACTGTCGCACACGGTCGCGGACCGGCGCATGGCGGGGGTCTGTACGGGCGTCGTTCGTGAACTGCGCCGTCCTCGTTCGTACGGCATCGGCCGTCGGCCCACCGTCCGGGTCGGCGTCGGGGTCGACCGAGAGCGTCACCTCGTCGAGGTAGCCCTCGACGCCCGCCTCCGCGCGCAGCGACACCGTGTCGGCTGTTTCGTCGACCGCGCCGATCCACGCGAACTCGTAGGATTCGGAGTCGGCGAGTCGGTCACAGACGGTCTGCTCGATCTCCTCTCGAGTGGACCGATCGATGACCGCCGCCGTCACGTCGCGGACGACGTCGTGGAGGTTGTTGACCGCGACCTCGAAGTCGCGTCGCGCCTCGGCTTCGATCTCCCGGTAGTGACGAGCGAGCGCGACCGCCAACAGCGTCGCCACCGACTCGACGAACACGACGTCCCGGTCGGCGACCGACCCATCGACGGCCCCCTCGACGGCGACGACCCCCCACGAGTCGTCACGGGGTGCAATCGGCGCCCAGATACCCGATGTGGCGCCGTCGGAGACGACGACCGTCTCACCCGAGGCGAGTGCACGGTGGGCGTCGCCACCGTCCAGGGGCAAGGGAGCGTCGGCGTCACTCCAGCCGACACCAGCCCGACGGCTGAGTTCCCCGTCGACCGCGGTGGCGTCGAACACCCCACACCGGGAGACGTCGAGGGTCGAAGCGAGGAGGTCGACCGCCTCGTCGAACAACGCGTCCGGCCGCCCGCCGCCGAGTGCGTGGCGAGCGAGTTCGGTGACGCCCGCCTGGCGCTGGAGTTGCCGACGGAGAGCGCCGGCGATTTCCTCACGTTCGGTGACGTCCTGGGCGATGCCGAACGCCGCGTACACCTCGCCGTCCCCGTCGCGGACGGGCACGTGGTGACACTCGTACGTTCGGTCCCCGACCGTCACGTCGGACTCGTAGTGTGCTCCCGCCAGCGCCGCCTCGTAGGCCGGCACGAGCTGGTCGGCGACCTCCTCGGGCAGGACGTCCGCGATTCGCTTCCCCTCGAGGTCCGCCGCGGAGACGTCGAGTGAGTCGCTCGTCGTCCCGAACGCCGTGACGTACCGGAGGTCGTCGTCGACGAGCGTGACAGTCCCGTTGGGGATGGTGTCGACGAGCGTCTGGAGTTGCGTGTTCGCCTCGACCAGCGCCCGTTCGCGCTCGTCGCGCTCGGTCGTGTCCGTGACGACGCCGAAGCGGTCGAGGCCGTCGTCGGTCGCGACCGCCGTGACCGTCACCGCGACCGCCCGCGACTGCCCACCGGACACAGCCACCTGTGTGTCTCGACGCGCACTCTCGCGCTCGCCACGGTGGAGTTCTCGCCCGCACGTCTCGATAGCGTCGAGCACGTCTGGATCGTCGAACACCGTCGAGACGTGCGTACCGACGAGGTCCTCCCCGTCACGGCCGACCAGGGAGGTGTACGTCTCGTTCACCCAGGTGTACCGCCCCGCCGCGTCCAGGGTGAACACGCCGTCGTCGAGGATGTCGAGGAGCGGATCGAGCCGATCCGCGTCGATGGCATCAGCGAGTTGCTCGGGGGCGTCCCCGTCCGGTGTCGACGTGGTCGCCGCTCCGTCGGCCCCCGCGGTCGCCGTCGACGGCGACGAGCGCCACCAGATGCGGGCGTTCGCGCCGACCTTCTTCGTTCGCAGACGGTCTCGGTCGACGAGGTCTTGGAGTCGGTTGTAGGTGCTTCGACGCCCGACGTCGAGGTGTGCGGCCACCTCCGGCGTCGTGAGCGGCGTCGAGGCCCCGTCGAACACCGCCTCCGTCTCCGCGAGCGGTGGCGGCAGTGGCCCTGGGGTCATCACGTCCCGTAGGAGGTTCGACACATATCTAGCTTCCGTCGATGGAACTCGAACCGAAATCCGTCCCGAGTGAATCCGTACCTACTGTGGCGGTATCCTGCATCCAGACGTGACGGTGGGGCGACAGCTCGGGTGCAAGATGCCTTCCGTCGTACCTAATCACCGTTAGTACACGCTTAGGGCGCCAGACACGATAGGAACAATCACGCCGGGTTCGACGTAACCCACCCGGTTTCACCGATGGTGTATTCACGAACCGAATCGGCGACGAAGAACAGGCACGCGAACGATCTGACCGAAAGCGAGTGGCACGACCTACTGGCTTCGGCCCGCCGTCGTGCCGTCCTCAGTGTCGTCGAAGAGTCCCGCGAAACGATCGAGTTGGAGGCCCTCGCCGCACGCGTCGCCGAGACGCTCGACGACGCTACCGTAGACGACGAGCGCGACCTCGTCATCTCTCTCCACCACGTCCACCTGCCGAAGCTGTCCGACTTCGGCGTGATCACCTACGACCCGGTGTCGGGCTGGGTCGACCCGACCCCGAGCAAGTAGGCGAACGGGAGGTGGCGCGCCGGTGCGCGTCCATTTTTCAGATGCGAATCGGTAGATATCGACATATCCACACAGCCACTGTTGGTCGGTCGCTGGATACGTCCCCGACAGACCGACCACGAGCGGCGTCATCGTTCCGCGTCTGCAGCACCTGACGGTGTCAGAACGCGATCCCGGCCTGCCGAACGGCGGTGGCGTTCTCCGAGGCGGTGGTCGATTCGTCGGCAGGGAGTTCTCCGGTCGCGAGCCACTCGTCGTACGCTGACGGGGAGACGACCGTGACGGTGCCGTGCATCCGCGCGTGCCCGACCCCGCACAACTCGGCGCAGTACAGTCGGTACTCGCCGGTCTCGGTCGCACGGGTTCGGATCGGCGTCGTCTGGCCGGGGACCGCGTCCTGTTTGAGGCCGAGGTCGGGGACGTAGAACGAGTGGATCACGTCCCGGGTGTGCAACGAGAGGACGACGTCGCGGCCCCGTGGGAGCACGAGACGCGTGTCGGTCGTCACGTTGGCGTCGGGGTAGCGGAACTCCCACCCCCACTGGTAGGCGACGACGTCCACCTCGACGGGGTCGCCGTCGGTCTCGACCGTTGGGCCGCTCGCGGCGGCGGGTGTGATGTAGGGGTTCGCGAGCACGAAGTACGCCGAGACGCCGACGAACAGAAGGATCACCCCCGTCGCCGCCGTCCAGGTGATCTCAAGCGGCGAGTCCTTCGTCGTTGGCGTCGGGTCGTCGTTGTCACGGAAGCGGTAGACGGCGTACACGAGCGTGATCTCGACGAACAGCACGAGGGGCAACGCGACGTACAGCAGTTGCTCGTTGAGGTTGTCGATGGCGTCCCGATTGACCGACTGGGCGGCCGCGGGCGACGCCGACAGCGCCACGACTCCGGCGACGCCCACGACGACCAGTCCGACGACCGCGAGCACCTCCGCGAGTCCGCGGTGTCTGCGCATATCGGTTCGTAGTGTGACATCTCCACAGCGTCGGTTAAGTGTTGGTGCGCCTACCAGACCCCGAGAGACTGGTGTCGCCGCTCGGGTCGACAGCCACCCTCGTTCGGCCGACGCGGTGGTTGCCTGGCGGTGGTCGGTAGCCGGTCGCCGGCGCGTCCACCGCCGTCGTATATGCGTGCTTCGACCGTCACGGGCGACCGGAACCCTCCCCGGACTTTATGTCAATTCGAATGGCATCACGTGACAATGCGACACGACGGGCCTCCGACCGAAGACCGGCGGCGGCGCGCGGGCGGATGAACCGCGCAGTCGTCGAGGTGACGGTGTTGGCGACGCTGTTCGTCGCCTGCGTCGGCTTGTGGTGGCGTGCCCGGGGCGACCGGCTGACGAGCGACGGGGGCTACGTCGAACGCGACGCGCTCCTCGACGAGATCGAACGGCTCCAGCAGGAGGCGCTGCGATGGCTCACGACGACGAACCACCGTGAGATCGGCCTGCTGTACATCGCGTTCGGCACCGTCGCGGGGCTGTGGGGCGGCGTCGACGCGATGATGCTCCGGACGGAGTTGCTCACGCCCGCGGCGGACATCTGGACGCCGGAGACGTACAACGCGCTGTTCACCACCCACGGGCTGACGATGCTCATCTTCTTCGTCGCGCCCGTGTTCTTCGGCATCGGCAACTACGTCCTCCCGCTGATGATCGACGCAGACGACATGGCGTTCCCGCGGGTGAACGCGATTGGCTTCTGGCTGCTCCCGCCGGCGCTCCTGCTCGCGCGAGCGGGACTGTTCTTCCAGGTCGCGGGGCAGGGACTCACGCTGTTCGTCGACCCAGACTCCATCCCGTTCATCCTCACGGTCAGAGAGGTGGCGGTCGGGTGGACGCTGTACGCGCCGCTGTCGATCCAGTCGCCGAACCCACAAGTGGACCTCCTACTGGTCGGCCTGCACCTCAGCGGCGTCGCGACGACGGTGGGCGCGATCAACTTCATCGCGACCGTCGCCTTCGAGCGCGGCGAGGGGGTCACGTGGGCGAATCTGGACATCTTCTCGTGGAACATGCTCGTCACCAGCGGCATCGCGCTGTTCGCGTTCCCGCTGCTGGGGTCGGCGCTGGTGATGCTGCTCATGGACCGCAACTTCGCGACGACGTTCTTCGCCGTCGAGGGCGGCGGCCCCATCCTCTGGCAGCACCTGTTCTGGTTCTGGGGCCACCCCGAGGTGTACATCCTGTTCCTCCCGGCGACGGGGCTGATGAGCCTCATCCTTCCGAAGTTCGTCGGCCGGTCGTTGTTCGGCTTCCGCGCGGTCGTCTACTCGACACTGGGGCTGTCGGTGCTCTCCTTCGGCGTCTGGGCGCACCACATGTTCGCGACGGGCATCGACCCGCGGCTGAAGGCGTCGTTCATGGCGGTGTCCATCGCCATCGCCGTCCCGAGCGCGATCAAGGTGTTCAACTGGCTCACGACGATGTGGGACGGCGACGTCCGCCTGACCGCGCCGATGATCCTCTGTGTCGGCGGCATCGGGACGTTCATCATCGGTGGGGTGACCGGCGTGTTCCTCGCGGTCATCCCCATCGACATCCTCTACCACGGCACCTACTACGTCGTCGGCCACTTCCACCTCATCGTCGTTGGCATCATCCCCTTCCTGATGATCGCCGCCAGCTACTACTGGTACCCGCTCATCACCGGGCGCTGGTACGATCGGCGACTCGCCCGGTTCCAGTCCGTGCTCCTCGTGTTCGGCTCGACGGTCACGTTCATGACCCTGCTCGTCATCGGCGGCCTCGGCCTCCCGCGGCGACAGGCGATCTACCCCGCAGAGTACCAACTGGCCCAGCAGATCGCGACCGTCGGCGCGTACGTCGTCGGCCTCTCGGCGCTGCTGTGGCTGTACAACATGCTCGTGTCGTACTGGCAGGGCGCCCGCGTCGAGACGACCGACCCGTGGGACCTCAAGCGGACGAACCAGTTCACCAACGAGTGGCAGTGGTTCGAACGACGGCTCGTCGACCGGTACGATATGGACCCGTACGAACCCGACCCCGACGAGGTGCGCCCCGCGTTCGACGCCGAGGCGGCGTCGGCGAGTTCGCTCACCGCCGGCGCGGTGGGGTCGACGTGGCGGACGGTCGTCGAGAACGCCTCGGTCGCCGCCGCGGGCGGTGTCGTCGGGACAGTGTTGATGGCGGGCGGCCTCGGCACCGCCGCACTCGTCGGCGTGTTCGATCCGATCGCGCTCACCGAGTTGGCCGAACTCGTCGGCCTCCCGGGGACGCCGCTGGTCGGCGCGCTGTTGTTCCTCGTGGGCGGCGCGGTAACGTGGCCGCTGCTGTTCCTCGCGTTCGCGGAGTACCTCCCGGGGCGACTGCTGTTCGAGACGGGGCTGGTGTTCGCGACGATCATCTCCTCGGGGTTCCTCATCGCCTTCTACACCGGGCAGACGGGGCTCGCGTTCGTCGGCTACGTCGCGTTCGTCCTCGTCGCTCACTGGGCGTACGGCGTCGGCCTCGCGGTCACGTTCCGCTACCTCCAGGCAAAGCGGCGCGAGCGCCACGACCACGCGGGGACGGAGGCGTGAGCGAGCGATGAGCGACGACGAGGCGACCTCGACGCTGTTCACCTACGTCGCACCGTTCGTCGGCGTCCTCCTGATCGCAGTCGGCATCGCGGGCGCCGTGCCGGGCGGCTACGCGCTCGTCCAAGACGAGTTGCGCGACTGCGGATCGCCTACCATCGCCGTCGAGTCCCCCGAACGGACTGCCGACATCGTCGGCGACGGAGCGCCACAGTTCGACCGCCTCGACGTCGAGGCACTGAGCGCCGCCGAGCGCGAGGCGTTCGAGGAGGCGCTCACGGCGCCGCGTGGAGAGGCCCACGTCGACGGTGCGTTTCCCAACCGCGCAGCCTTCGAGCGCGGCGCCGTAATCACCTACGAGGGGGAGCGGTACTACGCGACGATCGTCGCCGAGAACACCTGCTTCACCGCACCCTCGCTCGGCTTCCCGCTCGGCGTGTTCGCGATCGGCCTCGGGACGGTGTGCGTGTTAATGCCGCCGCTGTATCGACGACTGGTTCGGTTGGAGCGTGAGAGCCGCGTCGACCTCACGGCGACCGAAACCGGCGCCGACGCCGACAGCGACGAGTCGTCGCGCGGCCGGGCAGAGGAGAATCGGTGACCGGGACACGGGTGTGAGCGGTGGGGTCAGCGGTCGGCGCCGATGGCCGACATCTCCGCCTCCAACTCGGCGATCGACTCGTCGATCTCTTTGACCAGTCGCGTCTGGTCGCCGTTCGCGTCCGCGATCGTCTCGATCTCACCCGCCAACTCCTGTGCGCGCTCGGCCACCTCCTCGACGGTCGTCGCGACCTGTTCGGTGCCCGCCGCCTGGTCGTCGGTCACACGGGCGACGTCGGCGATCCCTTCTGCCGTCCGGCTCACGGCCTCGACAATGTCCGTCAACGCCGCCATGACCGCCTCTGCCTGCTCGATTCCGTCTGACAGTTCCTCGTTGGTCTCGCGGATCCCGTCGACGGTCCGGGCGGTCGTCTCCTGAACGTCCTCGATGGTTGCCTCGATCTCGCTGGCCTGCTGGCGCGACTCGTTCGCGAGTTCTTTGATCTCCTCGGCGACGACGGCGAACCCCTCGCCGGCTTCGCCCGCCCGCGCCGCCTCGATGGAGGCGTTGAGTGCGAGCATGTTGGTCTGCTCGGCGACGCCGTCGATCACTTCGACGATCCCGTCGATCTCGGCGATCCGCTCACGCAGGTCGGTCACGTCGGTCGCCATCTCGTCGGCGGCGGCGTCGACCGACTCCATCGCGTCGATCGCCTCCTTCGCGGACGACTGCCCGTCGCGAGCCACCTCCTCTGCACGCATACTCGTGGTCTCGACTTCGCCCGCCGTCGCAGCGATCTCTTCGACGCTCGCGCTCAAGTCGGCGATGTCGCCGACAACCGCCTCCAGATTCTCGTGTTGGTCAGCCGCGATGTCGGCGCTCCGAACGGAGCTGTCCGCGACGTTCTCGGCGGAGTCTCGTAGTCGGTCCAGCACCGCGCGTATCTCCTCGGAGACGGTCCGCTGTGCGGCGGCCATCCGCTCGCGCTGTCTGACGAGGTCGGTGACGACCGGCGTCATCTCGACCGACCCGATCACCTCGCCGTCGAGCGTCTCCATCGGCACCGCGATCGCGCGGACCCACATGTCGCCGTCCGGCGTCGGGACCTTCCGGAACTCCTCCTCGCGAACCGCATCGCCAGTCCGTGCGACCGTCTCGGCGAGGATCTCGGATTTCCCCTCGGTTCCGAAGAACTCGTACCCCATCGTGCCGATCGCCTCGGACTCCGGGCGACCGTAGTTGGCGACCGCGGAGGCGTTGAAGTGGCGCAACACCCGCTCGTCGTCGACCGCGAGGATCGGCTCAGGGAACTCCTCGACGAGTTGGTCGAACAGGTGTCGCCACTCGTCGCGCTCGCGTCGCAGTTGCTCGCGGTCCTTCTCCTCGTCGGGGGTGGTCCCCTCGACGGATCGTCTGTACGTCCGTTGGGCGTCGTGGTCAGGGTGGTCGAGTTCCATCGTGTTCACATCCGGTGTCCGCACAGACGGCGGGTGACGAAGCCGTCTGCCTCCCGTCGCTTCCCCACTCGGGAACGGGATCAGTCGTGCGTGCCGCAGCGCAGTGTCACTCGACGGGTTCGGACTGATATTGATAAGCGTTCGCACGCAAATTGCAGAATTGCGACTTGGGCCCACTGTGCGTGTCGATTTGCCGACGAGTCCGTCGAGCGACTGGTCGGGCGGTCCGATTCGCGGACGCGACGTCACATCGCCGTGGCGCGAGCCGGGTCGTCCGCGAGACAGTCACCTATTCGGCGTGAAACCGATGAACTGCCGCGGACACTGGCGTTCAGCGACAAGAAACGCGGTGCCGGGAGTCGTCAGCGTTCACCAAAACTGAACACTACTGATCGAGTGCGAGCCCGGCCTGCTTCGCCGTGCTCAACACCAACCCGGGGAGGTCCTCGTCGAGCCGCTTCCCCGAGAATCGTTCGTTTGGTCCCTGGACGCCGAGGGCGCCGACGGCAGTCCCACCGGCGGTGATGGGCGCCGCGACGCCGCGCATGTCGGAGCTGAACTCCCCGCGGTCGAATGCGAGTCCGCGGTCCTCGACCGATCGGAGCTCCTTCCGTAGGGCGCGGCTGCCGTCGAACGTGCGGTCGGTGGGCGTCGCGTCCACCGCGGTCGCGTACCGATCGATCTCGTCGGCCGATCGGTGCGCGAGTAACACCTTCCCCGGCGCGGTCGTGTGGAGTGGGACGCGACTGCCGGCCCGGAAGCGGTAGTGGTTGCGCTCGGGTCGGCGGACGTCGACGTACACCGCGTCGTCGCCCTCCGCGACAGCGAGGACGGCGGACTCCCCGGTCGTCTCGGCGAGTTCGGTGACGAACTCGCGAGCGCTCCGGTACAGCGACCGCCGGTCGCGAACGGTCATGCCGGCGTCAAGCAGTGCCAGTCCGAGCCGATAGCGACCGTCACTCGCGCGGACGACGCCGAGTCGCTCCAACGTCTGCAGGTGATTGTGGACAGTTCCCTTCGAGAGCCCGAGCTCGCGGGCTAACTCGGACACGCCGGCGTCGTCAACCTCGAGCAGCGCGTCGACGACTCGTGCGGTGGTGTGGCTGGCGCCGACTGGGTACTCGCCCATGGCCTAGTTCCGTGAGGCAAGGTATATAAATCGTTCACCAAAGCTGAACGCTGACTCTCCATCGTGATTGTTCATTAGGGACACGCCTGATCAGCCCAATCACTCGAATCCGCCATCTAGAACCCCCACAAGACCATATTTCGCCTAATCCCCACCGACTATTCCGTTCAGCGATGATGAACGGCTTGCTTATGAATACGGTTGTTCGGGGAGGGGAAAGTGGTGCTAGAAGCCGTTTACCCGCCGAATGGGATGGCAGACCCCGTACAATTATATAGGAATAGTTGGTAGACGATGAGGACGGCTATGTCAAAGCGTACCAACACAACTGGGCGGCGACGTGTGCTGAAGGGAGCGGGCCTGGCGGGCCTGGCGGGCCTGGCCGGGTGTATCGGGACGGGCGACCCTGCACCGTCGGACGGTGGCACCGAGACGAGTGGCAACGGCGGGAGCGACGGCGGCGGCAGTTCGACCACGTCGAGCGGACCGGCGATGGCGCAGTCCGCAGAGGTGTGGGGCTGGGACGTCGCTGCGAAGTCGCTGGACCTGATCGACGACCCCTACGAATCCGAACACGGTGGCGACATCACGATCACCCAGATCGGTCGCGCCGACATGAAGGACAAGTTCAAATCGACGCTCCTGTCGGGCTCGGGGGCACCGGGCGCGGCGATGATGGAGAGCGTCGACGCCGCCTCGTGGGTCGACACGGGCGGCCTGCGCGACATCTCTGACTGGCTCGCGGAGGCCGGCATCAAAGAGGAGTTCGTCCCCGGCAAGTGGGGCCCCCTCGAGAAGGACGGCGGCACCTACGCGCTCCCGTGGGACATCGGCCCCGTCGGGACGTTCTACCGCCGCGACGTGATGGAAGAGCACGGCATCGACCCCACGAGCGTCGAGACGTGGGACCAGTACATCGAGGAGGGGAAGAAGCTCCCCGACGGACAGTACCTCCTCAACCTCCCGTCCAACGACTACGACGGTCTGTGGCGGATGATGTTCCGCCAGCTCGGCGGCCAGCCGTTCACCAGCAACGGCGCGGTGAACATCAACTCCGACAAGAGTCTGCAGGTGGCGCGCATCCTCAAGCGCCTGCGTGACTCGGGCGTGGCGAACGACCTCGCCTCGTGGTCGTCGGCGTGGTTCACCGCCTTCGGCGAGGGAACCACTGCCAGCCTGACCGCGGGTGCGTGGATCGAGGGCACCCTCAAGGCCGAGCTCGGTGACACGGCCGGCCAGTGGGGCGCCATCAAGCCGCCGGCGATCGAGTCTGGCGGCTCGCGCGCGACGAACTGGGGCGGCTCGAACGTCACCATCGCGAAGCAGGTCGACGACGAGACGGCCCGTCGCGCGTGGGACTACATGGCCTACACGTTGGGCAGCAAGGAGCACCAGCTTACCATGTACAAGGAGTACGGGATCTTCCCGGCGCTGGAGTCCGCCTACGAGTCTGAGGCGTTCGACCAGGGGAGCGAGTTCCTCGACGGCCAGGAGGCCGGTCGGATGTTCGCCGAGATCGCCCCCGAGATCGCACCGTACCGCTACACGGTCGACACGCCGGAGGTCACGAAGGCGATCAACACCCACTTCCGCGACATGATGACGGGCAACAAGACCCCCAAGGAAGCGATCGACGCGGCGGCCACGCAGGTCGCCGACCGGACGGGTCGCGACCTCGCCTGATTGCTCACCAGCATGGCCGCACCAACTTCCAACGAGCCGCTGTCGGACGCCACTGTCCGCGACCGGGCTCGGTTCTTTCGACAGGCGCTGAGCCGTCGGCTTCCGAGCCTCGGCGAGAGCGGCGTCGGCTACCTGTTCCTCCTGCCGACGTTCCTGTTGTTCTCGCTGTTCCTCGGGTTCCCGATCCTGTACACGTTCTACCTCTCGTTCTTCCGGTTCCAGGGCGTGAGCGACGAGACGCTGCTGTGGATCGATCTGCCGGGCTTCGAGTTCCAGTTGACCCGCATCGCGGAGCTCCAGTTCGTCGGGCTCCAAAACTACACGGCGATGTTCACCGACACGCTGTTCCTGCAGGCGTCGTTCAACACGCTGTTCATCCTGCTGGTGCAGGTGCCGCTGATGGTGGGGTTGGCGCTGCTGTTCGCGGTGGCGCTCAACGCCTCGTTCGTCAAGTTCCGCGGCGTGTTCCGTACCGTGCTCGCGCTGCCGGTGTCGGCGAACCTCGTCGCCTACTCGACGGTGTTCCTCCTGTTGATGCAGGAGACGGGCCTGGTGAACTACGTGCTCACGGGCGTCGGCCTGCCGGCGATCCCGTGGCTCAGTAGTTCGTTCTGGTCACGGATGACCATCGTCGGCGCCGTCACCTGGCGGTGGACCGGCTACAACATGATCATCCTGCTGGCGGGGCTGCAGAACATCCCCCAACAGCTGTACGAGGCCGCCGAGATCGACGGCGCCAGCCGGATCGACAAGTTCCGGTACGTGACGGTGCCGCAGCTGCGGCCCGTCCTGCTGTTCGTGTTCGTCACCTCGACGATCGGGACGTTCAAACTGTTCAGCGAGCCCGTGATCATCAACAGCGGTGGCGCACCGCTGGACTCGACGATCACCATCGTGCAGTACATCTACCAGACGGCGTTCATCGACTTCCGGCTGGGCTACGCGAGCGCGTTGACGTACGTGCTCATCTTCGTGGTCAGCCTGCTGTCGGCGGCGCAACTGCGCGTCGGAGGGTCCGACGATGCGTGAGGAGACGCGCCGCGAGGCGGTGTGGCAGTTCCTCACCTACGCGTTCATCCTCATGGGCGCCACCGTGACGATGGTGCCGCTGTACTGGATCGCGGTCGCGTCGACGCTGAAGGAGTCGGAGTTCCTCTCGTCGACGGCGCCGCGCCTGCTGCCGGGCGACAGTTTCCTCGCGAACTTCGAGTCGCTGCAAGCCCGCCAGAACGTCCAGTTCGTCGGCCACCCCGGCGAGATGACCCAGTACATCGACGTGGGTCCGTTCTACTTCGCGTACGACTTCTGGCACCTGTGGGACATGGGGGCGATGGAGAGCAGTATCTTCGTCGCGGTCGTGTACACGGCGCTGTCGCTGCTGCTGTGTTCGATGGCCGGCTTCGCGTTCGCGAAGTACGAGTTCCGGTTCAAGAAGCCCATCTTCTACGCCATCCTCGCGACGCTGATCTTGCCGATCCAACTGCTCGTCATCCCGCTGTTCCTCCTCATGAGCCAGCTCGGGATGACGAACAACTACTGGGCGATCATCCTCCCGTGGGCGGCGAACCCGCTCGGTATCTTCCTGATGCGCCAGAACATGCGGTCGATCCCCGACGCGCTGTTGGAGTCGGCCCGGATGGACGGCGCCACGGAGTTCCAACTGTACTACAAGATCGCGCTGCCGACGATGAAGTCGTCGTTGGCGGCGCTGGCGATCATCCTGTTCCTCTTCCAGTGGAACCTGTTCTTGTTCCCGCTGGTCATCCTCGACCAGGGCAAGTACACGATCCCGGTCGCCATCAACCAACTCGTCGGCGCACAGCGCGTCTACTACGACCAGATCATGGTCGCAGCGGCCCTCTCGGTGATCCCGGTGTTCCTGCTGTTCCTGTTCTTACAGAAGCAGTTCGTCAGCGGGATCCTCGCAGGGGCCGTCAAGGAGTGAGTTAAGCATGTCAGGTATCACATTACAGACTGTTCGAAAAGAGTTCGAGACCGGCGAGGAGCACATCGTCGCGGTCGACGACGTCGACCTAGAGATTCGCGACGGGGAGTTCCTCGTCCTCGTCGGTCCCTCGGGGTGCGGCAAGACGACCACCCTGCGGTGTATCGCGGGGCTCGAAGACGTGACGGACGGCACGATCGCCTTCGGTGACGACGACGTCACCGACCTGCGAGCGCGCGAGCGGGACGTGGCGATGGTGTTCCAGAACTACGCCCTCTATCCGCACATGAACGTGCGGGAGAACATCGGTATGGGGCTGAAGCTGTCCTCGTCGATGACCAGTGCCGAGATCGACGCCAAGGTGGAAGACGTCGCCGAGTTGCTGGGGATCGAGCCCCTACTGGCGAAGAAGCCCAAAGAGCTGTCGGGCGGCCAGCAACAACGCGTCGCGCTGGGACGGGCGATCGTCCGCGACCCAGAGGCGTTCCTCATGGACGAACCGCTGTCGAACCTCGACGCGAAGCTGCGCGCCCAGATGCGCACGGAACTGCAGACACTCCAGCACGACCTGGACGTGACGACGGTGTACGTCACGCACGACCAGACCGAGGCGATGGCGATGGGCGACCGCATCGCGATCATGGACGGTGGTGAACTCCAGCAGGTGGGGACCGCCGAAGAGGTGTATCGCACGCCCGTCAACGAGTTCGTCGCCGACTTCATCGGCTCGCCGAGCATCAACACCTTCGACGCGACCGTCGAGGGCGCGACGCTCCACGGGCCCGGTGGGTTCGAGTACACGCTCGACGATCCCTCGCCAGTCGAGGGACACGACACCGTCCGCGTGGGGATTCGCCCGGAGGACATGACGCTCGTCGACGATGGCGTCGCCATCGAGACGACCGTCCTCGAGCCGATGGGCAACGAGAACTTCCTGTACGCGACGATGGGCGAGGAGGAACTGACGCTGCGGGTCGTCCCGAGCGCCCGACCGTCGCCCGGCGACACCGTCGACTTCGCCTTCGACGAGGACTCGCTGTACCTGTTCGACGCGTTGACGAGCGAAGCGTTGAAGACGAAGACCGACGCCGGCGCACCGCTCATCGAGGAGCCGGAGGTGGCCGAATGACCCGGATCGTCGACTACGAACTGTACCAGGTGCCGCCGCGCTGGCTGTTCCTCCGCATCGAGACGAGCGACGGCCGCGTCGGCTGGGGAGCCCGTCGTCGAGGGCGCGCGCGGACCGTCCGCACCGCCGTCGAGGAACTGCTCGACACGTACCTCCTCGGCGAGGACCCGATGCCGATCGAAGACCACTGGCAGACGATGTACCGCGGCGGATTCTACCGCGGTGGTCCGGTCCTCATGTCGGCGATTGCCGGCATCGACCAGGCGCTGTGGGACCTCAAGGGCAAACACTTCGGCGCCCCTATCTACGAACTGCTGGGTGGGCGAGCGCGCGACCGCGTCCGCGTCTACCAGTGGGTCGGCGGCGACCGGCCCGAGGGCGTCGCACAGGCGGCCGCCGAGAAGGTCGATCAAGGGTTCTCCGCGCTCAAGATGAACGCGACGCCGGAGATGCGTCGGGTAGACTCGCCGGCGTCGATCGACGCCGCCCGCGAGCGGCTGGCGGCCGTTCGCGAGACGGTCGGGCCGGAGGTCGACATCGGCGTCGACTTCCACGGTCGCGTGTCGAAGCCGATGGCCAAGCGGCTGGCGAAGGCGTTGGAGCCGTACGAGCCGATGTTCGTCGAGGAGCCGGTGCTCCCCGAGCACAACGACGCACTCCCGGAGATCGCAGGCCACACCACCGTCCCGATCGCGACGGGCGAGCGGATGTTCTCGCGGTGGGATTTCAAAGAGGTGTTCGAGAACGGTGCCGTCGACGTGATCCAGCCCGACCTCTCGCACGCCGGCGGGATCACCGAGGTGAAGAAGATCGCAGCGATGGCGGAGGCGTACGACGTCGCGATGGCCCCCCACTGCCCGCTGGGGCCGATCGCGTTGGCCTCCTGTGTCCAGGTCGACGCCTGCTCGCCGAACGTCCTCATCCAAGAGCAGAGCCTCGACATCCACTACAACGAGACGAGCGACGTGCTCGACTACCTCGCCGACCCCTCGGTGTTCGAGTTCGACGACGGCTTCATCGAACTCCCCGACGGCCCGGGTCTCGGGATCGAGATCGACGAGGACCACGTCCGCGACATGACGGGCGACGTCGACTGGCACAATCCCGTGTGGCGCCACGAGGACGGGAGCGTGGCCGAATGGTGAGCGGGAGCGCAGACGAGGGTACAGACGCACACGCCACGGGCGACCGGTTCGTGGACACAGTGGCGGTCGTCACTGGGTCGACCCGCGGCATCGGAGCCGGCGTCGCACGACGGCTCGCCGCCGAAGGCGCACGTGTGATCGTGACCGGACGCAGCAGGGACGCCGGCGAGGCGACCGTCGCCGACATCGAGGCCGACGGCGGCGACGCGACGTTCGTCCGTGCGGACATGCGCGACCCCGACGACATCGCGGCGCTGTTCGACGCCGCCGTCGAGACGTTCGGCGGCGTCGACGTCCTCGTCAACAACGCGGGCGTGGAGACGAACACGGCCGTCGACGAGGCGACGATGGACGACTGGGCGTTCGTCCTCGAGACGGACTTCCGCTCGTTCTGGCTGTGCGCGCGCGAAGCCGCCGAGCGCATGGACGGCGGAGCCATCGTCAACATGTCGTCGAACCACGCGATCTGCACGATGCCCGCGATGTTCCCCTACAACGCGGTGAAGGCGGGGATCAACGGCATGACGCGCGCGATGGCGCTCGACCTGGGGCCCGACATCCGAGTGAACACGGTCAACCCCGGCTGGGTGGCGATCGACCGAACGACGACTGACATGGACGAGGAGTATCGCGCCCACCTAGAGTCGATTCACCCCGTCGGCCGACTCGGGACGCCCGCGGACGTCGCCGCGGCGGTGGCGTTCCTCGCCAGCGACGAGGCGGGCTTCGTCACGGGGGCGAACCTGCTCGTCGACGGCGGGCGAACTGCCGTCATGCAGGACGACACGCTCCCGGACTACCGCGCCCGCAGGCAGGAGGAGACAGAGCGTGACTGAGCGCGCGAGCGCCGGCGACACGACGGTCGCGTTCGATCCCCAGTCGGGCGACATCGACGTTGTCGCCGGCGACACGACGCTCCTGTCGGGGCGCGTGTCGGCGACGAGCACCGACGGGACGCCGCTCTCGACGAGTGTGTCGCTGTCGGCGGCCCACGGAGCGGTCGACATCACAGTCACCGCGACGAACGACACCGACGAGCAACGAGCGCTCGGCGACATCTGCGTGATCTCGGACGCGGAGACGGCGTTCTCCTCTGACGACCGGATCTTCGAGCACGGCTACCAGTCGTGGACGCCCACGGCGACGACGCCGCTCGACGACCCGTTCCCGCCGGAGTCGGTCGAGTCGGTGCCGCAGATGACCGACGTGGCGGCGCCCGACGAAGGACGAACGAGTCATGCCGTGACGGCGCTGTCCGGAGACGCCGGGTCGGTGACGCTTGGCTTCCTCGACCACGAAGCGTATCTGAGCCGCTTCGACGTCGCTACCGCGCCCGTGCGGCTCACCGCCTTGTGCCCTGGCGACGGCGTGTCGGTGTCACCTGGCGAGTGTCGAACCGCTGCGACACTGCGCGTCGATGCGACCCGAACGGTCGACGCGGCGTTGGCGTCCATCGCCGACGCCGTCGCCGACCGGATGGATGCACGTGTACCGGCGGCGGCCCCCACCGGCTGGTGCAGTTGGTACCACTACTTCACCGAGGTGACGGCGGACGACGTGCGCGACAACGTCGGCGCACTCGACGACTGGGGCGTCCCACTCGACGTGATCCAGATCGACGACGGCTACGAACAAGCGTTCGGCGACTGGCGAACTCTCGCCGACGGGTTCGACGACATGCGTGCCCTGCGCGACGACATCGTCGACGCTGGCCACACAGCCGGCATCTGGCTCGCACCGTTCTACGTCCAAGCCGACTCTCAGTTGGCTGCAGACCACCCGGAGTGGCTGATCACGGACGGCGCGGGTGCGCCGGTCGACGCCGGCGCCCGCCACGGTCCGATGTACGGGCTCGACGTCACCCACCCCGGTGCAACCGAGTGGCTCCGGGAGACGTTCCGCACGGTCGTCGAGGAGTGGGGATTGAGTACCTCAAACTCGACTTCTTGTACGCCGCCGCGCTCCCGGGTGAGCGGCACGGGGACGTCACCCGCGCGCAGGCGTACCGGCACGGGCTGGCGACGATCCGAGAGGCCGTCGGCGACGCGTTCGTCCTCGGCTGCGGCGCACCGGGATTCCCCAGCGTGGGGTTGGTCGACGCGATGCGCGTCGGCCCCGACACGGCGCCGTACTGGCGTCGCGAGGGCGACGCCGCGAGCGAACCCGCCCACGAGAACGCGATTCGCAACGTGCTCAACCGTCAGTTCTGTCACCGCCGACTGTGGCTGAACGACCCCGACTGTCAACTCGTGCGGACGACGACCGACCTGACCGACCCCGAGCGGCGGTCGTTCGCCGCACTCGTCGCTCTCACCGGTGGGACGAACGTCCTCAGCGACGCCGTCGACGAGATTGACGCGGCTGGTCGCGATCTGTTCGAACGGACACTGCCGCCGGTCGACACCGGTTCGGTCGTCGGCGTGGGCGACACGGAACTCCCGGCGCGCGTCGTCTGCCGACGGTCTGCCGACGACGCCGTCGCCGTCGCTGCGTTCAACTGGGACGACGAAGCCGCGACTGTGCGGGTCGACCCGGCCGAGTACCTCGACGCCGACGCGGTCGTCGCCGTGGACGCCTTCGGCGACGACGGCCTCCACGACGGACCGATCGAACGCGAGGTCCCGCCCCACGGCGTGTTGCTGGTGCACGCGGCGCCGGCGTCGGACGAGCCGCGAGTCGTCGCTGCACATCACCTCGCGAACGCGGCCACACAACTAACCCACGTGGAGTGTGTCGGCGGGTCGCTCGTGATGACATCGGCCGCCGAGCAGCCGATGAACGTGACACTCGCGGTTCCGCCGAGCGTGACGACGAGTGTGGGCGAACAGCTGACCGACCGCACGGTTCGCGTGACCGTGCACCCCGGAGAGACGACGATCCCCTTCACCGAACGATGACCGACGACGACACCGACGACGGCCGCATCGCACACGAACCGCACGACCCAACGACGCCGCGGATCGGCGTCTGCTACTTCCCCGAGCACTGGCCACGAGACCGGTGGGAGCGTGACGTCGAACTGATGGTCGAGGCGGGCATCGAGGTCGTCCGGATGGCCGAGTTCTCGTGGGGGCGCATCGAGCCGACTCGCGGCGAGTTCGACTTCGAGTGGCTCGACGAGGCCGTCGCGTTGCTCGGAGAGGCGGGGATCGATGTCGTCCTCTGCACCCCGACGGCGACGCCGCCGAAGTGGCTCGTCGACGAGCGCCCAGAGATCCTCCAGGAGGAGCCCGACGGGACGACGCGCGCGTTCGGGAGCCGGCGCCACTACTGCTTCAACTCCGACGCCTATCGCGAGGAGACCGAGCGTGTGGTCACGCGGATGGCCGATCACTACGCCGACAATCCGCACGTCGTCGGCTGGCAGACCGACAACGAGTACGGCTGTCACCAAACGATCCGCTGTTACTGTGACGACTGCGGCGCTGCGTTCCGCGACTGGTGTCGCGAGCGCTACGGCGACGTCGAGACGCTCAACGAGACGTGGGGGACGACGTTCTGGAGCCAACAGCACGCCGACTTTTCGGAAGTCGACCCGCCGCGCCACACGGCGACGGAGCACCATCCGTCGCGACTGCTCGACTTCGGTCGCTTCGCCAGCGACAGCGCCGTCGACTACAACCGCCTCCAGACGGGCATCCTGCGGGAGGCGAACGCCGACTGGTTCGTCACCCACAACTTCATGGGCAACTTCCCGACGCTGGACGCGTACGACGTCACGGAGTCGCTGGAGTTCGCCACGTGGGACTCGTACCCCACCGGCTTCGCCCAGGACCGCCGACTCGGCGAGTCGACACCGGAGCGACTCCGCGCGGGCGACCCAGACCAGGTGAGTCTGAACCACGACCTGTACCGCACGCCCGCCGGCTTCTGGGTGATGGAGCAGCAGCCGGGCGACATCAACTGGCCGCCGTACGCCCCCCAACCGGGCGAGGGCGCGATGCGGCTGTGGGCTCACCAGGCGGTGGCGCACGGCGCGAACACGGTGTCGTACTTCCGCTGGCGCCGCTGTCGACAGGGCCAAGAGCAGTACCACGCGGGGCTGCTCCGCCACGACGGCACCCCCGACCGCGGGTTCGAGGACGCGCGCGAGGCGGCCGCCGAGCTGGCCGAGCTGGATCTGGCTGGCGTCGACGCACCCGTCGCGCTGTTGTTCAGCTACGACGACCTCTGGGCGCTGTCCGAACAGCCACACTCACCCGAGTTCGACTACTGGCAGCTTGTCGGCCGGTTCTACCGAGCGCTGCGCGGCCGTGGCGTACAGGTCGACGTCGTGCAACCGGAGGCGGACCTCTCCGGGTACGCGGCGGTCGTCGCACCGACGCTCCACCTCGCCGACGGGGCGTTGGCCGATCACCTCGAGTCGTACCTGCACGAGGGCGGACAGCTTCTGTTCGGCCCACGGTCGGGGTATAAGCTCCCCGGCAACCGACTCCAGCCCGACCTGGCCCCCGGCCCGTTCACGTCGCTCGTGGGCGGTCACGTCGACCAACACGAGTCCCCACCGGAGACGTTGGCGACGAAGCTCAGCTATCGCGGCGACGAGTACGAGTTCGACACCTGGGGCGAGTGGCTCGTTGCCGACGACGCGACCGTCGTCGGTCGCCACGAGAGTGGGACGGCCGAAGGCAACCCGGCGCTGTTACACCACGACGTCGGCGACGGGGCCGTGACCTACTGCGGTGTCCAGCCGGGCACGGCGCTGGCAGACGCACTCGTGTCCGACCTGTTGGGCCGAGCTGGCGTCGGCCACACAGAGCGCCTCCCGGAGACAGTTCGACTCGCGGAACGCGATGGAGTGACGTGGGTGTTGAACTTCGGCTCGGAGTCGGTGACGGTCGACGGTCCTGCCGACGCCGAGTGGATCGTCGGTGCCGAAACGGTGTCGCCGTTCGGCGTCGGCGTCGTCGAGGCGCCCGCTTCGAGTCTCGGTCTCGTCGACACCGAGTGACAGTCACGCCGGCGTGAGCGCCGGGGGAGTCGGAGACTGCTGCGGGCAGGACCGACGTCACGGTCGATCCCGGGTGGATCGACCCACCCGGAGTTGTTCGGGGACGCCTGCGGCGTAGTCGCGCTGTCCACGACTCTTGTGTCGCGGCTTTCGCGACCCCGATCCTCACGACTCGCCCACGAGACAGCCATTCTCAGGGCTCTCATCGAGTACCGACGACGAGACGAGAGACACGGCCGAGTGTGTGGCGGCTCGCCCCGAAGAAGCGACCGCCTGGGTGGCCTCTATTTGCCACCTTCCGGTGTGAATAGCCATATGCCCGTTCAGTCCGTTCTGTGGTAAGTGACTCGGCGACGAATTGCGTTGGTCCTGCTCGTGCTCGTGCTCGTCGTGACACCGGTGGCCGGGCACGTCCCGAGCGACCCTGGCGACAACGACAGCCCGACCTTCGCAGTCACGGTGACCGACGCCGCGAAGTCGTGGTCGTACTACGACGAAATCGACGACGGCGGCGCACAGTACTATCGGATCACCGTCGACGAGGGCGAACGCCTCAAAGTGAGCGCGTTCACCCCCGACGACGGACCGTTCACCCCATCGTTGGTCGTGATGGCCCCTGAGATCGACGGGGACGACGCTCCGCCGGGAGTCTCCGTCCCAGACGGCATGGGCGCAGTCGTGGTGGAGGGAGAACGCCCCGCGACGCCCGGGTACGAGCCGTTCGCACCGTCGGCGAACTACGAGACGGCGGCCTTCGAGCGAGCGAGCGACGGTCGGACGACGTACCTCGTCGCGCTCTACGAACCGGCGAATCGGAGCGGTCGAGCCGGCGTCGCCATCGGCTACCAGGAGTCGTTCACCCCCGCCGAGTACGCCACCGTACCGTTCAGCCTCGTGGACAATCGCCTGTGGGAGGGGCAGCCGCTCGCCCTCGCCCTCGGACCGTTCGTCCTCGCGGTCGTCGGTGGCGTCGGCGTGTTCGCTCGGCGCCGTCGGCACACGAGCGGGAAGCCGGTCGCCGAGTCCCTCCTGCTCGGTGGCGGCCTCCTCGTGCTCGCCAGCGGCGTGAACACGCTGGTCCAGACCGGGCTGACGCTGGCGGCGACGGGACCGACCGCCGGGGCGCTCGTGACGGCGGCGTACATCGTCGTGCCCGCGATCTGTGGTGGCTGGGCGATCCGTGTCGCCGGACGGTCGCAGGGGCGGTTCGACGCCCGGACGCGGGTCGGACTCGCCGTGGCCGGTCTCGCGGCGCTGGTCACCTGGGCCGGGTTCCTCGTCGGCCCGGTGCTCCTCATCGCCGCCGCCGTCGCACCGGCTCGGTTCCTCGAAGCGTCGCCGACGGAATGGCTCGCTGACCGCTAGCTCAGCGTTCAGCTGGACGGCGAACGTCTGACCGGACGAGCGACATGACACGTCGTGACGATGACAGACAACCGACGTGACAGTACGGTTAGTTCGTCGCGTCGACTGGGATCAGGCATGGCCCACCGCGACGCGGACGTCGACGACCGACCGTTCGAGTGCGACCTCTGCGAGGACGAGTTCGAGACGCGCGAGGAACTGCAGGACCACGTCTGGGAGGTGCACGAGATGGACGGCGACATCACGACGTAGCGGTCGTGCTCCACCGATCGGTCTCGACGGAGAGTGATTCGCAGGCGCCGAAGCGAGTCACAGCGCTGGATGCGCGGCCGCGGAGAGCACGTGTGTTCCGTCGTCGCGACTGTCGAGGTGCACGTCGCTCCCGAACGCCTCCAGGACCGCGCGGTTCGTTCGGACGTGGTCGGTCACGGCTGGAATCCGAACGCGCCCGCCGGCGAGCGCGAGGAACAGCATCAGTTGGTCGGCCATGAACCGGTCGACCGGTGCCGTCGCGTCCCGAAACTCGAAGACCTGTTCGACGGCGTCGTCGGCCACCTGTTCGGACGACCGACCGCGCTCGCCGAGGGCACTGAACCCGGCGACGGCGTCGCGAGTACCCACACGGAGGAGGAGCGACGATCCGGTCGACCGGCTGCGGACGTACTCCACCGCACCGGTCGTCGTTCGGAGGCCCGCCTCCGTCAACTGCGCTCGCGCGCGGTCCGCCTGTCGCTGTGCGACCCGCGCGTCGCGCAGTGACTCGGTGGCCTTCGAGTAGATGTCGACGCGGTCGATCGCGCCCCGGTGTTCGAGCGTGAGCGGCGACACCGACGACGGGCGCGTCTGAAGGACGGCCTTGCCGTCGCCGGCGGGGTAGAAGCCGGTCCGCTTGACCTCCACGTCTGCCTCCACCCCCCACGTCGCCAACAGCGGGAGTTTGACCAGTTGCTGGTAGGCGACGGTCGGCGACCACTTCACGTCCGTCCCGCCTGTAGCCGTCACTCGAAGCGGGACGGCCGAGAACGCGCCTATCGGGAGGACGGTGTCGAACAGCAGCGGGATGCTTCCGGCAGTGCCGATAGCCGCGTCGAGCGGCGTCTCGCGGGCGTCTCCGGGCTCGAAGCGCAGGGTATCGGACTCGAGTTCCGCACCCGACACCGTCCCGTCACACAACTCCGTGACGACCTCGACCGCCGTGAGGTGTTGCGGTTTGAGGCCGGGAGTCGGCCGGTTCCCCCGGATGTGCTCGATCCGGAACGGTCGTTCGAGGATGACCGAAAGGCTCAACGCCGTTCTGAGCACTTGGCCGCCCCCGTCGCGCCCGTCGATGGTAATCACGGCCGACACGTCGCTGGACACCCGCTTCGTCTTGGTGGTCGGCGATGCGACTCGTCGTCGAGGCAAAGCGCCGCCGCCAGCTCGATGGCACCGCGAACGCACGAGCCAGTGGACCGCACGCGCAAGCCCGTACCGGGGCGAACCGACTCCGAGTACCTCGTTTTAGTCGACCGACACCCCACCCGCTCTGCCGGCTTTCGCTGAGCAACGGACCACCAAGTCGAAGCCATCTCTGAGCGCGTTCGGAGGAACCGGCCAGTGTCACGCCGAATCGTGGCCGTAGCTGAGACCGACTACGAAGCAACAGTCAACTCGGCACTCGGCGAGCGTGCTAGATATTGTCATGATCTACTGTCAGGATCTGCCGGTGCGAGCCGACTCCGGCGGCGGGCGGGTGGGCAGGAACCGAGAGCGCGGACCCGAGATGGACGACCGGGTCGTTCGGTGGACACACGTGGGATCCGACGATGGTGACGGAACCGCGTGAACGACGGGGACGGCGTGAACGGCGTGGACGGCGTAGCGGGCGCTGGGTGGTGCGGCGGGTGTCCATCGTCGTCGTCGCAGCCCTCGTCGTCACGAGTACGATGGTGGTCGCAAGTGCCGCGGCGACCCAAGGCGACAGCGTCGGTGTCGGCGGTCCAGCGACCTCCGCCGTGCAGGAGTCCGGATCCTGGGCGTGCTCGGGCCGGCGCCCGACGTCGGGACGGACACGAGTCGCCTCCAGCAGTCGCACCGTGACGCCGCCGAACGAGGGGTCGAGGAGGGTGCTCAGTTGGCCCAACAGCAGGGAGCGTCGGTGACGCAAGCACAGATCCAAGCGGCTACGGACGCCGTCACTGCGCGCGTGGACCGGCACCCGCGAGCGAGCGCCGAGCAGGTCAGGCGCGCCGCGCGAGGGCGGCACACGGCGCGCTCGTACAGGCCCAGTCCGCGAACGTGACGCAGATTCAGGTGGCGGTCGCGGGCGCGTTCGACGGCACACTCAGCCAGTCACAGTCGGCGACCGCCACACAGCTTCAGGGTGCGGCGTACGGCGCGGCCCACGGCGCACTCGCGCAGGCCCAGCGCGTCTCGACGACGCAGGTGCAGTTCGCCGCGGCGGGTGCCGCCGCCGGCGCGGCGAGGGGCGCGGCCAAGCGCGACGTCACCGACGTCTCAAAGGTGCAGGAAGCCGCCCAGGGTGGTGCGTACGGGGCACTCGAACGACCCGGGGCGTCCGAGAAGGTCCGCGGCGCCGCCCGTGGCGGCGCCGAGGGATCGCTCGAACAGCGCCAACAGGCGACCGTGAAACAGATCCAGGTGGCGGCGCTCGGCGGTGCGAAGGGCGCCGTCTCGCAGAGCCAGCGCGCGACGGTGACGCAGGTCCAAGCCGCCGCTCACGGGGGCGCCGCGGGTGCCATCTCGCAGAGTCAGACGGTTAGCATCGAGCAGATCCAGATCGCTGCGGCGGGCGCGGCGGCGGGCGCGCTCTCACAGAGTCAGTCGGCGAGCGTGACGCAGATCCAGTCGGCGGCGAGGGTGCCTGCGAGGGCGTCCTCGGCGAGGTGACACAGGTACAGGTCGTCAACGTCGTCCAGATCCAAGTGATCGTCCAGGTCGCGGCGGCAGAGACGACGAAGAAGGCGGTGCGGGACAACGAGAAGCGCCCGACGAAGATCGTCAACGACGGGCGCAAGAAGGGCAAGGACAAATACAAGTCGTCCGGTGATCGCGACCGCGACGGCCTCTCGGACGATCAAGAGCGCCTCATTAGCACTGACCCGCGCGACGTCGACACCGACGGCGACGACCTCAACGACGGCACCGAGGTGCTCGTCGAGGGGACCGACCCGCTCGACCGGGACACCGACGACGACGGCCTCGACGACGGCGACGAGGTCGAACTCGGCACCGACCCGACGCGGGCGGACACCGACCGCGACGGTATCGACGACGGCGACGAGGTTGACGACGGGAGCGACCCGCTGGACCCCAACGACCCGGACGAGACCGACGCCGACCGCGACGGCCTGACGCTGGCCCAAGAGCGCGCGCTCGGCACCGACCCGGAGGACGAGGACACCGACGGCGACGGCCTCGACGATGGCACCGAAGTCGACGCCTACGACTCGAACCCGCTCGCCGTCGACACCGACCGCGACGGCCTCGACGACGGTGAGGAGGTCGACCTCGGCACCGACCCGACCCTCGCGGACACCGACGGCGACGGCCTCACCGACGCCGCCGAGGTCGAACGCGGCACCGACCCGACAGATCCGGACGACCCCGCGCCACCGGACCCCGACGGTGACGGACTCGGGACCGCCCAAGAGGAACTAATCGAGACCGACCCCGAGAACGCCGACACGGACGGCGACGAGTTGGACGACGGTGACGAGGTGACCGTCTGGTTCACCGACCCGCTCGACCCCGACACGGACGGTGACTCGATCCCGGACGGTGTCGAGGTGCAAGAGGGGTCCGACCCGCTCGACATCAACGACCCGACACCGATCGACACCGACGGCGACGGCCTCTCCGACGACACGGAGGAGACGCTCGGCACGAACGTGACCGACCCCGACACCGACCGCGACGGCTTCCTCGACGGGACGGAGGTCGACGACGGGACCGACCCGCTCGACCCGGACGACCCGCCGCGAGTCGAGTCGCTCGGGGTCGCCAGCGCCTGCGAGAACCTCACGGTCACCAACCCGAACAACGTGCCCGTGACGGTGACCGTCGACGGCCCGAACGGCACCGACCAGTTCGGTGTCGCGGCGGGCGAGACGAGACGACTCGCGCAGGGCCCGGGCGACTACGTGCTGACGGCGAGTACGGGCGACGGGACGGCAGTCCCGCTCGGTACGGAGAACGAGTCCGAGGTCGCCGTGACGGTCGAGTCGTGTCCGACGGTCAGCGAGAGCCTCACGGCGGTCGTGGGCGAGGACAACGTCTCCGTGACGAACCCGAACGACGCGCCAGTCGTCGTGGCCGCGACCAACGAGACCGGCGTCGTCCAGAACGAGACCGTAGCGGCGGGCGACACGACGACGCTCCAGTTCGCCCCCGGCACCTACACGCTCACGGCACAGACCGACGCTGGTGATCCGGTTCCGATCAACGGCGAGCCGTCGCTGTCCGTCTCCGTCGCGGCACCGGTCGGACAGGCGTCGCTCACCGCGACTGTGGACAACGCCACGCTGACGGTGTCGAACCCGTCGACGGCGAACGCGACGGTGAGCCTCGCCAACGAGTCAGGCGTACTCGAATCGTTCGAGGTGGCCGCGGGCGGAACTGCGACACGAGACGCTCTGGTGCCCGGCAACTACACGCTGACCGCGACCGGCGAGGGGGGCGAGACGGCGCTCATCGACGGTGCGGAGTCCGTCTCGTTCACCGTCGAGGCCCCCGAGTCGCCCACGACGGCGGAGTTGGCGTCGCTCGTCGGGACCGTCGAGGGTCAGTCGCTGCTGGTCGAGAACCCCAATTCGGTCGACGTGACGGTCGAGGCGACCAACGAGACGGGAGCCTCCCGTGTGCTGACCGTGCCGGCAACGTCGACCGAGTCGCTGGTCGACCTCGAACCGGGCGACTGGAATGCGACGGCGACGACGGAGAACGGGCAACCCGTCCCGATCAACGACAGCGACGTGTACGCGTTCACCGTCGAGCCCCCCGAGCCACCGCTGACGTCGCTCCTCGTCGTCGTCGACACCGCCGAGTTCAGCGTGGAGAACCCCAACCCGGTCGGCGTCTCGGTGACCGTGACCAACGACTCTGGACCAGTCGTGCTCGCGGCAGTGGGTCCCGACGAGAACGTCACCGTCGACGGCCTCACACCGGGCAACTACAGCCTGAACGCGACGACCGACGACGGACGGGATGTCGCGCTCAACGGCAACGACACGCTCGTGATTACCCTCGAAGCGGCCGCCACATCGACGGCCACGTCGACCACGACGCCCACGGCAACCCCGACAGGTACCCCAACGGGCACCGCTTCTCCGACGGCCACCGCGACTCCGACAGCCACAACCACTCCGACGGCCACCGCTACTGCCACGACGACGCCGACACCAACGCCCACGGCCACCGTGACGCCGACGGCGACCCCGACGCAAACGCCGACCGCAACCCTGCCACCCACCGCGACTCAAACTGCAACGGCTACCCAGCCGCCCACGACCACGGCGACGCCGGCACCGTTCGTGATCCCGCCAGCCAGGCCGGGGTCACCCACGGCGACGCCGACGGGGCCGACGACCACCGCGTTCCCGACCGTGACGGCGACCGCCTCCCCGACGTCCACGGCGGACGTGACTCAGATGACGTTCACGACAACCACTCCTAACGTCACCGCGACCGGGAACAGGTCACTCACACCGGTCGCGTCGCTCGCTGCGCCAGTCGACGACGGAGGGCGGCTGTTCGTCTGGGGGGCGAACCTCTCGCTGATCGGGCTGTTGGGGCTGCTACTGGTTCGAACCCATCACCGGTAGCGCCTCCGAACGAGGGTCGACGCCGTCCAGCGACCCGCCGACGGTCGGCGAGCGGTCACCCGACGACGGCACCGACGTACAACACCGCGACCAGGAAGATCCAAACGCCGTCGACGAAGTGCCAGTACAGCGAAACCGTCCGGACGGCGGTGTCGTTCCCCTCGGAGTACGCGCCGCGAAGCGACCGCACGAACACGAGTGCGAGCATGACGACGCCCAGCGTCACGTGCAACCCGTGCAGTCCAGTCAGTCCGTAGAAGGCGCTCGCGAACACGCCGTCAGAGAGCGTGAACGACTCCGCGGTGACGAACTCGAAGTACTCGTACGCCTGTCCCGCGACGAAGACGGCCCCGAGAGCTACCGTCGTTCCCAACAGCCCGAGGAACCGGCTACGGTTCCCGGACTCCAGCGCGTCGTGCGCGAAGTGGACCGTCACACTGCTCGCGACGAGGACGACCGTGTTCACGAGCACGAGCGACCCGAGCAACGGGGGCAACTCCGACGGCGGCCACGTCCCCGAGCGGACGAACGCGTAGTAGACGAACCCCGCGGCGAACGTCGCCAGGTCCGAGAGGAGAAACAGCCACATCCCGCCGACGTACAACTGCGAGCGACTCCCCGCCTCGCCGGCGAAGAACGCCTCCCGTGCCCACCCGGCGAGACCGCCCACGACCACGACGACGCCGATACCGGCGACGACCAGTAGCGGCGTCCGGGGAAGCGCGTCACCCACGGCCATCGCACCGCCGGCGCCGAGATACAGCGCCGCCGCGCCGACCGCTGCGACGATGGGCCACCTGCTCGTGTGCTCCGCCGCGTCGTGGTCCGCGGCGGCGGCGTCGGTCCCGTCCATACGTTCGTGTCACGGCGCTGTCCCAAATAGGCACCGCGGGGTCCAGCGTCGCTGTCGCGGTCCCACACCGACGGGAGACGCCGCGTCGCAGTCGCGCTGTACGCGCTCGCGGGCAGTCACCAGACCACGGTGTGCGGCGCTGTCCCCCGAACACCCACCCCCGGGGTCGTCCGCAATTCGTGTCTGCGCCTGGATCTGTGTCGTCGGGTCGCTCGTCTCTCGTCGACAGTCGGTCAGCCACACACGTTCCGAGCGGCGGCGAGTGGAGCGGCGACGGGAGCGATCGACATACCCCACTTCTAGAACGTGGGATATCGATCCACCGTACTCGAGTGATAGGTCGTTCCACTCAGGGAGCGATATTCGGCAGAACACCCCCGGTGTCGTCCGCAATTCGCTGTTCCGCGTTCGGGGAGGTCCGGTCAGTCGACAACGGTAGAGAATCGCGGCCTCCGAGCGCAAATCCCGGGATCAGCTGACGGCCTACGAGGGCACCGACGACGACGATGCAGGTCGGTCGTCGGTCCACTCCAAGACCGTCGCCGCCCACGTGTAGCCGGTGCCGGCGGCCAGGAACAGCACGACGTCACCGGCGGCGACTCGGTCGCGGTCGAGCCCCTCACAGAGCGCGAGCACCTGGTCGGCGCTCTGGACGTGGCCGTAGTCGTCGAGGTAGTAGCTCTCCGACTGATCGACTCCCAGCTCGGCACAGAGGTACTCGTGGAAGGAGCGCTTCATGTGCGTGAGCGCGAGGAAGTCCACGTCGCCGCGCTCGTACCCCGACGCGGCGAGCGCGTCGTCGGCGACGCCGAGGAACGCCGGCGCGGACACGTCGGCGAGGCGCTCCTTCATGTCGTTGGGGTCGGGGACAGTGAGCGAGTGGGCGCCCGCCTCCACCGTGTCGTGGGTGGGTGGGTCTCGTGATCCGCCGGCGGGCATCACCACGTCGCGCGAGAAACTCCCGTCCGTGACCGCCGCCGACTCGCGGACGACGGCGCTCGTCCGCTCGGTCGCGGGGTCGGCCTCCAGCACGGTCGCCGACGCGCCGGATCCGAAGTTGAACATGAAACTGGCGTCGTCGTCCTCGTAGTCGACGAGGTCCTCCTCACGGCTCGCGGTGACGAGCAGCGCGCGGTCGATATCGCCGACGCGGAGTTGGGCGGCGGTGTGACGGATCGCAATCGGCGCTCCAGCACACAGCGTGTACGACTCGTGGGCGTACGCCCCGTCGGCGCCGAGCCGTTCGCAGACGTCCGCCGCCGCCGACCACACGACGTGGTCCTTGTACTCGCTCCCGTGGAACAGGACAAGGTCTAGGGCCGACGCCTCGATTCTGGCGTCGGCGAGCGCTTCGCGCCCAGCCGCGACGCACATGTCGCTGACGTGGTCGTCGTCCGGCGGGCAGACGCGCTTCTCGCGCATCCCCATCTTCTCGACGACGACCGACTCCGGAATGCCACTGGTGTCGGCTATCTCGGCGCCGGTCAGTACTTCGTCGGGGACGTACGTCCCGAGCCCGGTCAGGCCGACGGGGCGGTCAGTCGCCGCGTCGCCGCCGTCACTCATCGAACCACCGACGAATGCGGGTGGGGACGGCCTTCGCGAGCGTCCCGCCCATCCGGTCGCGCGCGGTTCCGAGCAGGCCGTTCGGCACGTACAGCACGAACAGGACGAACAACAGCCCGACGTACAGCGCGGCGTGGCCGTTGAGGAACGTGTTGATCGCCTCGGCGACCGTGAGGCCATTGTACAGTTCCGTCGCGAGGGTTCCCTCGCCCACGTTCGCCCGGAGGTACGGGAGGAGACCGCCGCCGCCGCCCTCCTTCGAGAGGAACTCCCGCACGCCCTCGTCGAACAGCGTGCCGTACAGCGGTCCGGCGAGCGTGCCGAACCCGCCGATGATCGACACCAGCAGTGCGTCGCCGGCGACGAGGAAGTAGAAGCCGTTCTCTGGCGTCACCGACCGACGGAAGCCGACGAACAGCGCGCCGGCGATCCCGGCGAAGAAGCCGGAGATGACGAACGCCGACAGCTTGTACACGTACGTGTTATAGCCGATGGCGCGGGCGCGCTCCTCGTTCTCCCGGATCGCGATCAGCGTGCGGCCGAACGGCGAGTGGACGATCCGCTGGAGCAGGAAGTAGCACACGAGGACGACGGCCCCGATGGCGTAGAACGACACCTCCGTCGGCGACAGGTCGATGAAGCCGAGCAGCCCCTCGATGGAGTCGCCCGTCAACTGCCCGATGGCGACGTTGAGCGCGTCGACGCCGGGGACGCCGATCTCGAACCCCTCGGTCGTCCCGGTCACGGCGACGCCGTCCCGCGGCGCCGAGGAGACGAAGTCCCAGTCGCGGACGAACACGTACAGGACCTGCGAGAAACCGAGCGTGATCATCGCGAAGTACACACCCGACAGCCGGAACGAGACGGTCCCGATGGCGAGCGCGACGACCGCGGCCGCGACCCCAGCCAACACGAGCAGGAGCATGAACGGCGTCTCCGGCCCCACCAGCGGGAGCGTGTCGTTGGCCGCGAGCGCGACGAGGTATGCGCCGGTTCCGTAGAACGCCGCGTGGCCGAACGACAGGTAGCCCGTGTAGCCGCTGATGAAGTCGAACGACATCGCGAACAGCGCGAAGAACAACACGACGACAAGCGTCTCGATCCGCGGCAACAGCGCCGTGACCTCGGCGGACAGCCCCGAGTTCACGAGCAGAGTGTACACGCCGGGGTAGGCGGCGAACGCGAGCACCACGAGCAGGTGGACGAGGTGGTCCTCGGCGTACTGCCGGTACCACGCCGTCTCGGTGGCAGTTGCGTGCTCGTGTGCTCGCCGTGTCTCGGTCGACGCCGCGACCGACTCGCCGCCGTCGGTCTCCTCGGTGGTTGCCCCGGGCGCGTCAGCGTCGCCGCCGGCCGCGTCAGTCGGGTCGGCAGGGTCGGGGTCGCTAATGGCCCCCCACCTCCGAGACGCCGTACAGGCCCTGCGGCTTCACGATCAGCGTGATGACGAGCACGAGGAACACGACCATCTCCGGCAGGCCGGTGAAGTCGATGACGTTCTGGAACCACCACGTCATTGTGGAGTCGACCAGGCCGACCACCAGCGCCGCGACGACGGTGCCCCGGAACGTGCCGAGGCCGCCGACGATGACGACGACGAACGCCGGGAGCAGCGTCTCGGCCCCGAGCGGGACGGACGCGCCCCACGCCGGGTCCCACGCGAGCAGGACGCCCGCGGCGCCGGCGATGCCGGTGCCGAGCGCGAAGACGACGGTGAACACGCGGTTCACGTCGACGCCGAGCGCCGACAGCATCTCGCTGTCCTCGCCGCCGGCGCGTACGTACAGGCCGTAGCGCGTCCGCGTGAGGAACAGGAACACGCCGACGACCGTCGCGACGCCGAACAGGATCTGGAACAGTTCCAGCCCGCTCGCGGAGACGCCGGCGACGCCGACCGAGTCCGCGAGGAATGTCGGTTTCGTGCCGAGCACGTCCTGCCAGACGGTGGTGGGCTGGAGCCCGTAGAACAGTACGACGATGCGTGCGAGTTCGTCAAGCACCAGCGTCACGCCGAACGTCAGGAGGATCTGGTACAGCGGCGGCCGGTCGTAGATGGGGCGAACGAGCCCGACTTCGAGGACACCGCCGAGCGCGGCGAGCGCGCCGAAGGCCACGACGACGGCGAGGCCGAACGCGAGCAGTCGAGCGGCGGCGCCGCTCGACTGTGCCACCGTCACGACGAGCACGAGGCCGCCGAGGTAGGCACCGAGCATCGTGAGCGAGCCGTGCGCGAAGTTGAGGACGCCCATCAGGCCGAACACGAGCGTCAACCCGGCGGCGATCATCACGTAGAGGCTCGCCTCCGCCAGACCACGGACGATCACCTCGCCGAGCGTGGCGGGAGAGAGGAACTCGACGAGCGCGTCGACGAGTTGCAGCGGGAGCGCCGAGAACGCCGGCAGCGCCGACAGGAGCGGAACGACGGTGCTCATGCCGAGAGGTACCTCCGGAGGCGTTCGCCGTCGGCGCTCACGTCGGCGGTGTCGCCCTCGTCGACGACCCGTCCGTGGTCGAGGACGTAGAAGCGGTCGGCAACGTCGAGCGCCAGCGGCAGGTTCTGTTCGACGAGCAGCATCGTCGTGTCGGTGGCGGCCTCCGTCAGCGCCTCCGCGACGGCCTCGACGATGAGCGGCGCGAGCCCTCACAGGTTCGTCCACCAGCAGGAGGTCGTTGTCGCCGACGAGGCCGCGAGCGATCGCGAGCATCTGCTGTTGGCCGCCGGAGAGGTCCCCGGCCTTCGCCTCGCGGCGCTCTCGCAGGTCGGGGAACGTCTCGAACGCCAGGTCGAGGCCGGCGCTCGTGTCGTCGGCGTCGGGCACCGCGACGCGCACGTTCTCCTCGACAGTCAACTGCCCGAACATCCGCCGGTCTTCGGGGATCCAGCCGACGCCGCGGGCGGCGACCTCGTGGGTTCCCATCCCGACGAGTTCCTCGCCGCGATACTGGATCGACCCCTCGCGCGGCGGCGTCAACTGCAACACCGACCGCAGCGTCGTCGTCTTCCCGACGCCATTGCGACCCATCAGCGCGACGACCTCACCCTCGTACACCTCCAGGTCGACCCCTTCGAGCACGTGGCTGTCGCCGTAGTACGTCTGGACGCCCGTCAACGAGAGGAGCGGGTCGCCCCGGTCGTCGGTCGTCGTGTCGTCCGCGCGGTCCGTGTCGGCGCGGTCAGCGGCGGCGCGGTCAGCGGTGTCGGCCCCGTCGGTTGAGTCGGCGCTCACGCCGCCTCACCTCCAGTGGCGTCACTGCCGTTCGCGTCGCGTCCAGTCGTCTCGCGGCTGTCCGCGTCCGTTCCAGCACTCCCCGGCTCGTACCCGCCGAGGTACGCCTTCTGGACGTCGGGGTCGTTGCGGACGGCACTCGGTTCGTCGTCGGCGATGACGGCCCCCTGGTTGAGGACGACCACGCGGTCGGACACCTCCATCACGATGTCCATGTTGTGCTCGACCAGCAGCACGGCGTGGTCGGTGGCGACGTCCTCTATGAGGTCGACCACGCGGTCGACGCTCTCGGAAGAGACGCCGGCGTTCGGTTCGTCGAGCAGCAGGACGTCCGGGTCGCCCGCGAGGGCGATGCCGACCTCCAGTTGGCGCTTCGCGCCGTGCGACAGCGCGTTAGCCGGTTGCTCGGCGCTGTCGGCGAGGTCGACCCGGTCGAGGATCGCGTACGCCTCGTCGATGTACCGGTCGAGTTGGCCGGCGTTTCGCCAGAAGTTCGTCCCTGCGCCGTCGGCCGCCTGCGCGGCGACGCGGACGTTCTCGAGCACGGTCGAGTTCTCGAACACGTTCGTCACCTGGTACGACCGGTGGACCCCCATGTCGGCGATCTCGTGCGGCGACGCGTCGGTGAGGTCGCGCCAGCCATCGGCATCGCTCGCGCCGGTCGACGGGTCAGCGTCGCCGCCGGCGTCGTCGCGTCGGAGTTCGACGGTCCCCTCGCTCGGGGTCAACACCCCCGTCAGGAGGTTGAAGAACGTCGTCTTCCCGGCGCCGTTCGGGCCGATGAGCGAGCACAGTTCGTCCTCGGCGAGGTCGAACGTCACGTCGTCGACGGCGGTGAGTCCGCCGAACCGCTTCGTCAGCCCCCTCGTTCGAAGCATCGCTTACAGCGAGCAGTTCATCCCGTCGGCGTCCGCCGGGATGGTGGTCTCGTCTGCGGAGATGCGGGCGACGGGGTCGCTCGGCTGGATCGGCGCGCCCCACGCGTCGCTCCACTCGTCGGCCGTCGGCACGACGTTCGCGACGGTCATCTCCGAGCGGGCCTGGTTGTTGTACTCCTGGAACGTGTACGCGTCCGTCCCCTTCGGGGTGTCCGCGACGGTCATCCCACGCAGTGCCGATGCGATGTCGGCGCCCTCCGTGGACCCGCTCTCCTCGACCGCCTGCACGATCGAGGAGGCCGCGGTGAACGTCCCCGAGGTGAACAGGTCCGGCACCTTGCCGTAGGCGTTCACGTACCCGTCGACGAACGCGTTGTTGATCTCGTTGTCGTACTGGTTCCAGTGGTAGCGCGTGGTGAACGGCCCGACGCCGAGGCCGTCGAGTTTCTCCTGCGTGAGCGGCTCGCCGAGTTGGTTCTGGAGGAGGCCGCCGACGACGTTGTTGGTGATCTCGGTGGCGAAGCCGCCGAAGATGGTGAAGTCGTAGTCGCCGTTGAGGTACGACGTGAACAGCGCCGGCAGCGTCGCGACCGTGAAGCCGCCGACGATGCCCTCGGCACCCGCCTCGGCGGCGTTGTCGAGCAGGCCCTCCCACTCGGAGTACCCCTGCGGGACGAACCGCTTGCCCACGATGTCGACGCCCTCGGCTTCGAGCACCGCCTCGTAGTTGTTGACGACCGCGCGACCGAACGAGTAGTCGGCGCCGAACAGGTACACCGAGGACACGTCGGACTCCCGGGCGACGTAGCGGCCGCCGGAGCGCGCGTCCATCGCGGTGTTCTCAGAGGCGCGGAACACCAACTCGCTGCACGACTCAGACTCGGAGGTGACGGAGGCGGACGCCGCCGGCCCGATCATCAGCGGGACGCTGGCCTGCTGGGCCACCGTCTGGCTCACGCGCGTCGCGGCGCCCGAGGAGGTGAGGCCGAACAGCATGTCGACGTCCTCGTCGGTGACGAGGTTCGTCGCGAGCGACTGCGCCGTGTCCGCTGAGAACTGCGTGTCGCGGATCAACAGCTCGTAGTCGACGTCGCCGACCGTGACGGTCTGGGTCCCGGTCTCGGCGGCGAGTTGCGGCTCGCCGCCGGCCTTGTACGCGAGTCCGGAGGAGAACCCCCACAGCGCCTGCTGGCCGTAGTACTGGAGGTCGCCCGAGACGGGCTGGAGCACGCCGATCTTTACGGTCCCCGACGCGCCACCCGAACTTCCTGCTGTCGTGCCTTCCATGTCGCTACTCTCTGTCGTCGTGTCGCCGCCGCCGTTGTTCTCCGTGTCGCTTCCGCTGCCGTCGCCGCCCGTACACCCGGCCAATCCCGCGATCCCCGAGGCGCCGAGCGCCGCCAGCGTTCGGCGTCGTGTGATACGCTTGCTCATACAGAGCGATACTGCCACGTATCCGGCAAGAACTGCGTGGTTAACATGTGAACGCGCGGCGCGAACGCCGAGCGCTCACGGTCGCCGACTACACAGATTCCGTGCGCTGGCCCTCCGTGAGGTAGTCGCGAGCGGCTTCTCTGATGACGGCTTCGGGGCCTTCGACACACTCGCGTCGGAGGTCGGGGTACTGTCCCTCGAGTTGGCGGGCGACGTAGCCGTCGAGTTCCGCCACCTCGGCGACCGGCATCCCCTTGAGGTGCTCCGAGAGGAGGCTGGCCACGGCGCGGCTGACCGCACAGCTCCGGCTCTCGAAGGCGATGTCGTCGATGCGGTCGTCGGTGATCGTGACGTGGAACTCGCCGTCGTCGCCGCAAGTGGTCTCCTCGGAGGACTTCACGAACGTCGGGTCGGTGAGGCCGCCCTGGTTCCGGTGGTCGTAGTAGTGTTCGCTGACGAGGTCGTGGTAGCGGTCGGAGGTCAGATAGTCGTCGAGGTCGTCGCGAGCGGTGTCCACGACTTCGAGGAGGCGGTCGACGTCGGCGCGGGTGTTGTAGACGTAGAACGACGCACGGGCCGACCCGGGGATGTCCAGGCGGTCGTGCAGCGGTTGGGTGCAGTGGTCGCCGGCGCGGATGGCGATTCCCCGGTCGTTGAGGAGGCTGGAGAGGTCGTGCCCGTGGACGCCCTCGACGTTGAACGAGACGAGCCCGGTGCGCTCCTCGCCGATGTCCGGGCCGTACGTCCGGACGAACTCCCGGTCGGCGAGTTCCCGCAGGAGGTACTGGGCGAGGTCGTCCTCGTGGTCGCGGACGGCCTCCATGCCAAGGTCGTCGAGGTAGTCGACGGCGGCGCCGAGCGCGATCCCCTCGGCGATGGGCGGGGTGCCTGCCTCGAACTTCCACGGGAGTTCGTTCCACGTGGAGTCGGTGAGGGTGACGTTGCGGATCATCTCCCCGCCGAACAGGAACGGGTCGAGGTCCTCCAGAATCTCGCGCTTCCCGTACAGGCCGCCGATCCCGGTGGGGCCGGCGAGTTTGTGGCCGCTGAACGCGAAGAAGTCCGCGTCCATCGCCCCGACGTCGACGGGGCGCGTCGGGGCGGACTGAGCGCCGTCGACGACCGCGTACGCGTCGTGGTCGTGCGCGAGGTCGACGAGGTCCGCGACGGGGTTGACCGTGCCGAGCACGTTCGACACGTGCGGTGCACACACGACCGCAGTGTCGTCGGTGATGATCTCGGCGGCCGCGTCCATGTCGAGGTGGCCGTCGGTCGTGACGGGGATGTGCCGGACCGTCGCGCCCGTCCGCTTTGCGATCTGCTGCCACGTCACGAGCGACGCGTGGTGGTCCATCTCCGTCGCGACAATCTCGTCGTCAGCGTCCAGGTGCTGGCTGACCCCGTACGCGACGAGGTTGATGCTCTCGGTCGTGTTCTTCGTGAACACCATCTCCTCGCGGCCGTCGGCGCCGACGAACTCGGCGACGCGGTCGTGCGCCTGCTCGTAGGCGACCGAGGCCTCGTGGCTGAGTTCGTGGATGCCGCGGTGGATGTTCGAGTTGTAGTCGGCGTAGAACTCCTCGAAGACGTCGTACACCTGTTTGGGCGTATGCGTGGTGGCGGCGTTGTCGAGGTACGTGAGCGGGTGGCCGTTCACCCGGCGTTCGAGAATGGGGAAGTCGTCGCGAATCGCCGCGGCGTCGAAGGGCATATCTCCGTCCATACAGCACCTCCATATAAGTGATGCGTCCGTGATTCTGGTACTCGACAACGCGGTCGACGGCGGCTACATGGCCGGCGAGATCGTGCACTTCCTCCCCGACGCCCGCGCGTACAACTACCCGAACGAGGACGGCGACCCGAGTCTCGACGGCGTCGACGGCGTCGTCATCGGCGGCAGCGAGGTCGGCGTGTACGACGAACCGGACCAGCCGTGGATCACCGAGCAGAAGCGCTTCGTGCGCCGCCTCGTCGAGGAGGGCGTCCCTACGCTCGGCATCTGCTTCGGCCACCAGATCCTCAACGCCGCGCTCGGCGGGGAGGTCGTCGACAGCGGGGTCACTCGCCTCCACCTCCACGACGCAGAGTTCGACGACGACCCCCTGTTCGAGGGGGTCGAACCGACCGTGCCCGTGCTCCACTCCGACGTGGTGACCGAACTCGGCGAGGGGATGGAGGTGATCGCGCGTGCGGACTACTACGAGTACTTCGCCACCCGGCACCGCGAGAGCCCAGTGTGGTCCGTCCAGTACCACCCAGAGTTCACGCCGCGGATCGTCGACGAGTACGACGGCTGGGAGGAGCGTGATCGGTCCTTCGAGGACTCCACCGCGACCCGAACGCTCGCCAACTTCGCGACCCTCGTAGAGTCGATCGGGAGCGACGCCGGCGACTGACAACGCCACCGCCAGCGCCACCGCTGCCACGAGCGTCGCTACCGCCGACCGCCACCTACCCTACTCCTCTAACTCGCTCATCGCGTCGACGACGCGTTCGAGCATCTTCCGCTGGCCGCGCCGGAGGTTCTTCGACACCGCCGGCTTCGACACGTCGAACCGCTCGGCGAGCGTGCCGAGCGTGGCCGACCGCGGACTCTCGAAGTACCCCTCTGATGCGGCTGTCTCCAGCGTCTCCCGCTCGACCGCCGAGAGGTCCTTGCACCCCTCGATGAGCGTCATCGCCGCGCCCGCGTTCTGGATGAACCCCTGCAACTCCGGCAGGTCGGGTTCGTCGCGCTCGAGCACCTGGTACTCGTTGTCGCGGTCGAGCCGCGACAGCGTGCCGTCGGCCTCGCCGCGGTCGTCGAAGCCGACGTGCCACAGCTCCGAGCCGTCGGCGATGTAGAACGGGCCGGTGATGTAGCCGCCGCCGTCGCGGATCGTCGACATCGCGGCCGTCTCGTCGATCACCGTCCGGACGTGGGCGACGCCGCCCGTCTTCGAGAGGAGTCGGTACTCCCGAAGCCCCTCGTGCTCCCGCAACTCCGAGAGGCCCTGGCCGAGCGCCTCCCGGTCGTCACCCTCGACGACCATCCGCGTCTCCAGCGTGTCCGACGCCGTGTCGAACTCCCAGTGGACGGCCGAGAACGCGAGGTCGTGCTCCTCGGTCGCGTGGATGAACGGACAGTCGTACTGCTCCATGTCCAGGGTGACGTCGATCATGGTGCCCACTCGTCACCAGATATTGGCGATTATCTACATAATTGTTTGTGTAGGCGCCGCCGGTCACTCGTCGTCGCCGAACCGCTCGCGGATCGCCTCGCGGTCGATCTTCGACGGCCCAGAGTACGGCACGCTGTCGACGAACGCCAGGTGTCTCGGGTGTTTGAACCGCGCCAGCTTCCCGTCGAGGAACGTCTCCAAGTCGGAGAGGGTGAGCGACGTGTCGCCCTCGACGACCGCCTTGCCGACGGTGCCCCACGTGTCGTCGGCGACGCCGATCACCACCGCCTCGCGGATCCCCGGGTGGTCGGTGAGCACGTCCTCGACCTCGGCGGGGAAGACGTTCTCGCCGCCGCTGACGTACATGTTCTTCTTGCGCCCTTCGATGTGGTAGTAGCCGTCGGCGTCGACACGCGCGAGGTCGCCAGTCGACACCCACCCGTCGCCGAAGGTGGCCGTCGTCTCCTCGGGCGCGTTCCAGTAACCGTCCGCGGCCGCGGGACTCGACAGTTCGAGTTCGCCCACGGTGCCGGCGTCCACGGGGTGGCCGTCGGCGTCGACGACGCGGGCGGTGACGTGGGGCGCCGGCACGCCGACGGCGTCGGCCTTCTCTCGGGGCCAGTCGTCGGGCATGGCGAAGTTGTTCGGCCCGCACTCGGTGAGGCCGTACCCCTGCGACAGGTCGACGCCGCGGTCCCACCACGCTTCGAGCACGGAGCGGCGACACGGCCCCCCGCCCGACTTCGCGAACCGGAGCGTCGACAGGTCGGTCGCCGCCCAGTCGTCGTGGTCGCGCATCATCCGGAGCACCGCCGGGACGGCGACGAGCACCGTCGCGTCGCGCTCGTCGACGATCCCCAACACCTGCCCGGGGTCGAACTCCCGTGCGATCACGACGGTCCCACCCATGTGGAACAGCGGCACCGTCAGGACGTTCCACCCGCCCGTGTGGAACATCGGGAACGGCATCGGCGTCAGGTCGTCCGCGCGGAGCCCCCACGCCGCGATCGTCGTCATCGAGTTCCAGTAGATTGCTCGGTGAGAGATCACGGTCTGTTTCGGCGTCCCCGTCGAGCCGCCGGTGTGTAGGAACAGGTGTGAGTCAGAGGGCGACACGACTGGCCGATCCACCCGGTCGACCGACTCCTCGCGGCGGACGGTCGCGAACGACTCCCCGCCGAGCGCCGCGGTCGTGTCCCCGACCGCGTCGGCGTCGTCGCCGACGACGAGCAGCGTCGGGTCGAGGTCGGTGGGGTCGCCAGTCGCGTTATTCGCGTCGGTGGCGTTGTTCGCGTCAGTCGCATCCGTCGCAACTGCCGCGTCACTGGTCGCTTCACCGAGTGCGGCCGTCAGCAGGTCGGCGCTTTCGGCTTCGACGACCACCGCCGTCGGGTCCGAGTCGGCGAGGAGCGTCCCCAGTTCGGGCGGCGCGAGGCGGTGCGACAGCGGCGCGAGCACGGCACCGAGCTTCCCGGTCGCGAAGAACAGATCGACGAGCGCCGGTCGGTTCCGCGAGAGCGTCACGACCCGGTCGCCACGGCCCACACCGCGGGCCGCGAGGGCGCTCGCCGTCCGCTCGGCGCGCTCATCGAGGTCCGCGTACGTGTACTCGACACCCGTCGTCGCGTCGATCAGTCCGACACGGTCGGGTGAGAGCCGCGCGCGTCGGCCCGACCAGTCGCCCACCCAGTGGGTCCCAGGTGGGATGCCGGTCGTCGCGGTCGCCCGTTCAGACATCAGCGAGGAACTCCGCGAGCATGCTGTTGACACGAGCCGCCTCCTCGATGAAGAACAGGTGCGAGCCGTCCTCGACGAACGTCTCGCGAGCGTTGGGGATCCGCTCGGCGAGCAGTCGACCGTTCTCGACCGGGAGCACCCGGTCGCCCGTCCCGTGGGCGACGAGCGTCGGAATGGCGATGTCGTCGAGTTCCTCGCTGGCGTCGAACGCCTGGACGGCGGCGGCCTGCCACTCGCGCGCGCTCGGCGAGGCGTCGGAGTCGAGTCGTTCGTCGACGATGTCCTCGATCAGTTCGGGGTTGGCCTCGGCGAATCCGTCGCTGAGTGCCGGGGCCATCTTGTACCGGATCGCCTCGCGTTCGTCGGCGTCGTCGGGGACCGAGAACATCCGAGCGAGCGTCTCGTCGGGCGTCGCGACCGCGTCTGGCCCGCCCGGTGAGGTACACAGCAGCGTGAGCGACGTCGCGCGGTCGTACTCGAGGACGTATCGTTGAGCGACCATCCCGCCCATCGACGCGCCAACGACGTGGGCAGCGTCGACGCCGACGGTCGCGAGGACGGCCTCCAAGTCCCCAGCCATCGCGTCGATCGTGTACGGTCCCTCCGGCGTCGCCGACGATCCCGTCCCCCGGTTGTCCCACAGGACGACGTGGTAGTCGTCGCCCAGGGCGTCGGCCTGTCGGTCCCACATCCACCGACCGTAGCCGAGTCCCTCACAGAGGACGACCGTCTCCGCTTCGGTCGCGTCGCGACCGCGCTGTTCGTACGCGATCGCGACGCCGTCGTGATCCGCGGTTGGCACGTGGATCGGGTGGCTACGGGGCACCATTAACCGGGCGTTTCACATGTTAACCCCCGACGCTTTCGCCCCGGTGGTCCCAGCGGGACACATGCCAGTCGCGACCGTCGGTGAGACTGCCGATGCGACGATCGAGGTGACGACAGAAGCGATCGACACGTACGCGAGCGTCACCGGGGACACCAATCCGATCCACCTCGACGACGAGTACGCCGCCGAGACGATGTTCGGCGGGCGGATCGCACATGGGATGCTCGGTGCCGGCGTGATCAGCGCCGCACTGGCGTCGCTCCCGGGGACGTGATCTATCTCTCGCAGGACTGCTCGTTCGAAGCACCCGTCCGTCCCGGAGACACGCTCAACGCATCCGTCGAGGTGCTGGAGGAACTCGGCGGCGACAGACTCCGCGTGGAGACAGTCGCTCGTGTGGACGGAGAACTCGTCATCGACGGTGAAGCCGTCGTGCTCTCGGTCCCACACGACGACGAGTAACCGACGAGTCGACGGGTGGCCTACAGGACGACGGGTACTCCACACGAGCACAGAGCACGCACGAGAGCAAAACACGCGGGGCGTCGCGTCTGTCCCGAACTCGCGAACCGAAGCACGGCGGTCGATCTCGCCCGGTCCCACCCCGGGGGTGTCCGCAATTTCGATGGAGTCCGTACGCCGACAGGAGCCAGCCATCTGGATACCCCACAGTTTGAACGTGGGGTATCGCGGACCCTCGAAGCCGACCTGTCCGCTGCGCCGCCGACGGTGAGTGGCGCCATCCCGGGGGCCCCCGGGGTCGTCCGCAATTCTGGCGCGATACCGTCCCCCCGACGACTGGCCGTGGCCAGTCGAGTCCCACTCGGCGGTTCGAGTCGACTGGTGGGAACTGCCGTCACACTGCTGGAGACTGGCGGTGACGCGCGTCCGACGGATCCACGACGGGGGCCCCCGGGGGTGTCCGCAATTTGACCGTGACAGTGGGGAGGGGACGAATCGTTGGTCGGTCGCCAGTACCACAAACACGTATAAACACGCTGAAGATGAGAAAGACAGACTGCTGATTCTCGTTGCTCACTTCTTCTACTCACTCACTCACTGAGACCAGTAGAAACAGTTTAGTTAGTAGTACAGTTCCATGTCCGCAATCAGGTGTCCGATCGGTCGAACACCCGATATCGACCTCGAACCGCGCCGACACCCCCACCCACCCGTTCGCGGGTAATTGCGGACATCCCCGGGGGCCCGGGTGGGGGTATCCACCGCCAATCGACAGTATTTGCGGACAACACGGGGGGTCGTCCGGACGTGCCGGACGCGTCAGACATTGCGGACAGGGGGGTTTATGTGGGTGGAATGCACGGAGACGAGTGATGGGTCAGTCTCCGTACTCGACAACCTCCGAGATCTTCGCCACCGGAGGCGAGGGGTACCTCAAGGAGGATCACACGCCCTCGACGCTCCCGGAGCGGCGCGAGGAGATCCTCAAGCTCCGACGGTCGCTCAAGCCGGCGGCGCGGGGAGTGGGCGCGGAGAACGCCTTCCTCTCGGGGAAAGCCGGGCAGGGGAAGACCGCGGCGGCGAAAGCCGAGTTGGCAGAGCTCCAAGCGTTCGCGACCGCCGAGGACCTGGAACTGACGACCGTGCTGTTCTCGTGTGAGGGGATCTCTTCGAGCTACACCCTCGCGTGCGGGCTGTGTGAGGAACTCGGGGGCACGAACCCCAACGGCCACCCGATGCAGAAGGTGCTCGACCACCTGTGGGAGGCGATGAACCAGGTCGGGGGGACGATCATCATCGTCCTCGACGAGATCGACAACCTCGGTACCGACGACAAGATCCTCTACTCCCTCCCGCGTGCACGGGACAAGAACTACGTCAACGACGACGTGTACCCGTCGGTCATCGGGATCAGCAACGACCTGCAGTGGCGTGACAACCTCGACCCGGCGGCGAAAGACAGCCTTTACGACGACTCGATCTTCTTCGCGCCGTACGACGCCAACGACCTGCGGGACATCCTCTCGCGCCGCGCCAGCAAGGCGTTCCGTGACACCGACCTCGTGTACGAAAACCCCGACGGCGAGACGTTCACCATCTCGGTCGACCTCGACGGCGACGACGAGTCGCTCGACACCGCCTTCGAGGCTCGCGGGATCGACCGCGGCGCGTGCACGCTCCGGGGGATCGACTCGGGCGTGCTCTCGGAGGACGTGATCCCGCTGTGTGCGGCGTACGCCGCCCAGGACAAAGGGAGCGCACGGCAGGCGATCAAGTACCTCCGAAAGGCCGCCGCGATCGCCGAGTCCGAGGACAGCCCGACGGTCCTCGGCGACCACGTCCGCGCCGCCCAAGACGAGGCCGAGCGCGAACTCATCATCGAGGGGATGGAACAGCTCACCACGCAGGGCCACCTCGCGCTCGCGGCGGTGACGATCCTCGAACTCGCGAACGAAACCGACGTCCGCACGCGCGACGTGTACGACGTGTACAAGTCGCTCACCAACGACATCGACGCCGACCAACTCGCCCAGCGCCGGATGCGCGACCACCTCATCGAGTTGGACATGCTGAGCATCATCCGCGCTCGCAAGTCCGCCTCGGGGTCGGTCGGTGGCGAGGCGTACACGTTCGAGCTCAGAGTCGAGCCGTCCACCGCACTCGACGTGCTGGAGGCGGTATCGCGCTTCGACGACGTCGACTTCAACACAATGACGCAGAACTGGCTCCGCGAGTGAGCAACCGGGTCTGACCGTCTGCGACTGCTCCTGAGGTCATCCACTCCACTTTCGAGGTCGTTCATCCTCTCCACGAGGACATCCACCCACCCCGGGGGTGTCCGCAATTCGGCCGGACACGGACTGTCTCGCCGCTCCGCGACTGAGACTGGTCGATCGATCGGTGACCGGTCCGGTTCGACTGTCGGACCCAACTCGCCGATCCGGATCATCCCCAGTCGCCAACCGGCTGCCACCCTTATTGTCTGGCGTCGCACATACCGAGGCGTGATTGACGTTCGCGTTCGACCGTCGGCGTCGGTGTCGGTGTCACGCGCATGAGCGAGTGGCACGCGACGGACGCCGAGACGGTGTGTGCGGATCTGGACACGAGTCCGGACGGGCTCGATGAATCGGCGGTCGCCGACCGCCTCAGTCGACACGGGCCGAACGAACTCGCGAGCGAACAGACGCGCCCGTGGTGGCGGGTGTTGATCGAGCAGTTCGCCAGCCCGCTGATCTGGTTGCTCGTCGCCGCGGCGGCGGTGTCGTTCCTCGTCGGTCACCCCGTCGACGCGGTGCTCATCACGGTCATCGTCGCGGCAAACGGCGTGTTCGGGTTCGCCCAGGAGTTCCGCGCCGAGCGGAGCATCGAGGCGCTCCGAGACATGGCCTCGCCCACGGTCCGCGTCCGTCGCGACGGGGCCGACCGCCGCGTCGACGCCGCGGCGCTCGTCCCGGGCGACGTCGTCCTGCTCGGGCAAGGGGACGTGGTGCCGGCGGACGCACGGGTGCTCACCCAGACCGACCTCGAAGTCGACGAGTCGGCGCTGACGGGCGAGAGCCTCCCGGTCGCGAAGGAGTCGTCGCCCGTCCCGGCTGACACCCCCCTCGCCGAGCGGACGACGATGCTGTACCGGGGGACGAACGTGACTCGCGGGAACGCCACCGCGGTCGTCGTCGCGACCGGGATGGACACGGAGGTCGGAGCCATCGCCGAACAGCTCGCGGTCGCCGCCGACCGCTCGACCCCGCTCCAGCGCAACCTCCACACGCTCGGACGCCGCCTCGCGACGGGGGTGGTCGTGCTGTCGCTCGCACTGGTTCCCATCCTCGTGTGGGGCGGGGCAGACACCGTCCAAGCGGCGTTGACGGCGATCTCGCTGGCGGTCGCGGCGGTTCCCGAGGGTCTGCCAGCGGTCGTGACGCTGACGCTGGCGCTCGGTGTCAGGCGGATGGCCGACGAGAATGCGCTGGTGCGGCGACTCACCGCGGTCGAGGCGCTCGGCTCCGTCGACGTGATCTGCACGGACAAGACGGGCACGCTCACTCGTGGGGAGATGCAGGTGACGCGCGCGTGGGTGCACGACGAGACGGTCGACCTCCCGACGGACTCGGCGGTCGACGACGACCGCCTCGACCGCCTGTTCGAGATCGGCGCGCTCTGTAACGACGCGACCGCCGAGGAGGAGAACCGACTGAACGCGCGCTCGTCGCCGCGGCAGCCGACCACGGCGTCGACGTGGACGAACGCCGCCGAGAGCGACCACGAAACGGCGAGCGATCGTTCTCTTCGGCCCGCCAGCGGATGGCGACGGTCCACGACGACGTCGTGTACGTCAAGGGCGCGCCGCGGGCGGTGGTCGAGCGGTCGACGGCGGTGCTCACTGCGGACGGCGTCGTCCCACTGACCGACGACATCCGTTCGGAGATCCTGTCGACGGTGGACGCGTTCGCGGCTGACGCGCTCCGCGTGCTCGGGTTCGCGTACAAGCCCACCGACGACGGTGACCCCGAGACGGACCTCGTGTTCGTCGGCCTCCAGGGACTGCTGGACCCGCCTCGACCGGAGGTCCGCGAGGCCATCGCGGACACACACGCGGCGGGAATCTCGGTGAAGATGATCACGGGCGACAATCCCGTGACGGCGCGGGCAATCGCCCGCGAGGTCGGCATCGAGTCGGCCGTGGTGACCGGGTCGGAAATCGACGACACCGACGACGCCACGCTCCGCGACCGCGTCAACGAGGTGGACGTGTTCGCCCGCATGACGCCCGAGCACAAGGTCCGCGTCCTCCGCGCGCTCCGCGCGACGGGCCACACGGTCGCGATGACGGGCGACGGTGTCAACGACGCACCGGCGCTGAAACACGCCGACGTGGGCGTCGCGATGGGGATCCGCGGGACCGACGTCGCCAAGCAGGCGAGCGACATCGTCCTCTTAGACGACAACTACGCGACGATCCGCAACGCCGTGCGGCGTGGCCGGGCCATCTACGACAACATCTGGACGTTCGTCGCGTACCTGTTGAGCGCGAACGCCGCGGAGGTGCTGCTCGTCGTCGCGGCGTCGCTGTTCGGCTACCTCGTCCTCCCGGCGGCGCAACTGCTGTGGATCAACCTCCTCACCGACGGCCTCCCGGCGCTCGCGCTCGGCTCGGACCCCGGCGCGGAGGACACGATGACGCGGGCGCCCCGCGGCGGCGCCGCCGGAATCGTCGACGCGTCGATGATCCGGTTCGTCGTCGGAGCCGGCTTGCTGGTCAGCGCGGTCATGCTCGGTCTGCTGTTCTACACGCTCAACGGCGCCGCGAGCATGACGCCGTACGCGATGACGATGGTGTTCACCGGCTTCGTCGTCTTCGAGTTCGGGAAACTGTACGTCGTCCGCTGGACCCGCGGGACGCCGCTGGTGTCGAATCCGTGGCTCGCGGCCGCGGTCGCGCTCTCGCTCGGGGCGCACCTGACTGTGCTGTACACGCCGCTCGGGTCGTTCTTCGGGACGGTCCCGTTGGGTGTGGACGACTGGCTCCTCCTCGGCGGGGCGCTCGTCGCGACGCTCCCGCTGCTCGTCGGTGTCGGGTACGTCGCTCGGCGGCGTGGGATACAGCGCGTCGGGTAACTGGCTCCGGACTCGCGGGTGGAACGACCCGCGGTTCGATCACCTACGGTGTCGACGTCACGGACCCGAGGCGCTCCAGCAACTCCGCTACCCGCGCGCCGTCGTACTCGTCGCCCACCGTGACCACACTGCCGACACGTGACCCGAGCGAGTTCACGCTCGCGTCGATCGAGGTGGGGTCGACACCCTCCTGCTTCGCCAACACCCACCGGTACGTCGCCAACTGGACGCGGTACCGCTCGTCCGTCTCGTCGGTCCCGTCGGCGAACGCGACCTTCAGGTCCTCGATGCGCCACCTGTCGCCGTCTCGCAACACGAAGTCGGCCTGACCACGAACCTCGACGTCGGCGCCGTCGACGCGGACGACCGTCTCCAGTGGTTCTTCGACGAACACCGCGTCGGCGGCGGCGATCCGGTCGAACAGCGCGGAGGCCGCGAACTGCGGGAGGATCGTCGTCGCGAGGTACGACATGATCGACGCGCGCTCGTCGTCTGGGATCGCCCCGAACTCGCGCTCGTCGCGCCGACACGCCCACTCGATACTGGCCATCGCCGCGTCGCCGCCCTGCCGGAGCGTGCGTTCGGAAACTCCCTCGCGGACGGCGCTCGCGATGGTGTCGTGGGCGATCCGGCCGACGCGCCCCGGCGGCACCGTCTCGAAGTCGAGGCCCAGATCCGGGTCGAGGTCGCCACTCTCGGTGTCTAACTGCGCGTGCAGCAGGTGGTCGAGCACGTACCGCTCGTGGTCGTCGACCAGCGGCGCGAACGTGCTCGGGTTCAGGAACCGCGGAAGCCACTCGCGTCGAGGGCCGTCGCCGATCTGGGTCGGAGCCGCCCGTGGACGACCCGAGGACCGAGGCCGCAACTCGGGGACGGTGTCGAGGGGGCTCCGTCCGGGCGCGTCGTTCTCGGAGACGAGCACGGCTGACCCGTCGACCGTGACGCTCCTCGTCATCTTCCGTGCGTCGCTGCCCACCCCGAGGGCCGACCCCAGCGCGTGACTCCACGACCGCGTCGGGTCCCACTCGTCGCGCCGCTCGACTGGAACGACGAGGTGGTCGCGCGCTCGCGTCGCGGCGACGTAGCCGACCCGCCAGTGCTCGGCGCGGTTGGCCGCCGCGACCGCCGCGAACGGCGCCGGACCGGCGAATCGCGTCGCGGTCGGGTCGTCCGTCCGGATCCGATTGGTCGCCCACCGGAGGCCCGAGGACCGGCTAGGCGGCTGGGCTGGCGACTGGTCCGTATCCTGGGCGAACAGGCCGTGATTGTAGGCACACAGCGCCTGTGTACTGGCGCCAGTCGCGTCCTCGATATCGGGCGGACACACCGCCAGCGTCTCACCGTGGGCGACCACGGAATTCCGGTAGGCCGTCCCGTAGCGTGCATCTTGCGCGGGGTCGGCGAGCGCGACGACGCCAGCCTCGTCGCCTTTGAACGTGTGGACCGTCCGGAAGACCACGTCGTGCGCCGCCGTGTCGACTGCGAGGTCCGGCCCGTCGCCGGGAGTCCCGTCAATCGCGGCGAGTCTCTCGACGACGGTCGGGAACCGGACGTCCGCGCCGTCGAGTGACGCGACTTCCTCGACGAGCGCGTCACGCACGCGCAGTCGCTGCTCGGGTGTCGCGTCGGGCTGGAAACCCAGCGGGTCGGTGTGTGGGTCGAGCAGCCGACAGACGCGCCGGGCGAGCGCACTCGCCGACTGTCGTCTGCGATCGGCCGTGTCGGTGGCGAGGGTTGCCAACTCCTGGAGCACCGTCGCGGCGACTCCATCGCACGCCTCGGCGGCGGCAGCCGCGTGCACGTCCCACTCGTGGTCCTCGATAGTCGGCGCGAGCGTCTCGCGGACCTCGCCGGCGTTCGCGAACGCCGAGGCCGTCAACAGGCGTCGCGTCCGCGGCTCGTCGGTCGGGTCGACGAGCCACTCGAACAGCGCGACGACCGCGCTGGCGAGCGGCGCGGCGAACACTGGGGTGGCGACGCCGACCGACAGGCCATTGGTCTCGAAGGCGTCCCGAATCGCGTCGAGTTGGTTCGTACCGCGGAGGAGCATTTGGATGGGTCGGCAGTCGTCCGGGTCGCCGAACTGTCCTGCCGAGAGCGCCCCCCGGATGTACGTCGCAAGCGCGCCGGCAGACCCTTCTCCGTCTCTCGGGTTGTGCCAGTTACTGATGTGGGTTGCACCGGTCGTCGGCGTGAACGTCGGGACGTGGACGTGCGGCTCGTCCGTGTCGTCGCGGACCGGGTCGAGAGCCTCGTAGGTTGCCCCGACGGCGGGGTCGACGCCGCGGCTGTCGTCGGTGAGCGCCGGCCCGAACACGCCGTTGACCAGTCGTGCGAGCGCCGGGCGCTGCCGGTACGTCGTCGTGGCTGGCTCGACTTCGTGGGTGTCCCACTGGTGCCCGAGGTACTCGCCGTCGGCGATCGCCTGCCCGAACAGCGTCGGACTGGCGTTGCGCCACGTGTAGATGGTCTGGAAGGGGTCGCCGTACAGCACGACGCGTGCGTCGTCGGTCACGAGCGGTGTGAGCGCGGCGTGTTGGCCCGCGGAGACGTCTTGCGCCTCGTCGACGACCAGCAGGTCGATCCGCGAGCGCCACCGCTCGCGCAGACGGTCGCGACGAGCGGCGACGAGGTGGTGGTCACCGTCGTCTGCGTGCCGGTGGGCACACTCGGGGTCGTCGAAGTAGCGTGCGACCCAGTAGGCGCGGTCGATGTGGCTCATGACGTTTCGCTCGCGCGTCACCCGGTCGTAGGCGGCGACGTACGCGCGGTAGACGGCGACGAGGTCGTCGATCCGGTCGCCCCACTCGGCGTACAGTCGCCGGTCGGCGTCGACGACGGCGTCAGGAGCGTGTGCGAGGTCGGCAGCGCGCAACTCGGCGTCGGTGTCGTCGAACCGACGGATGTCGCGCTCGATGTCCGCCAGCGACGCGGGCGGGCCGTCCGGATAGCACGCGTCACGCCCCTCGCGGAGCCGTCGCCCCACTTCTCTGCCGTCCCACCGCTGGTCGCGAGCACTCTTGAACACCGTCTCGAGGATCGACGCGACGCGGTCGTCGTCGTCGTCAGAGCGCTGTGGATACGCCGTTCGGAGCCGCTCGACTGCGGCGGCGAGGTTGGGATCGGTGGTGACAGCCTCGAACGCGCTCGCGTGGAGTCGGTCGGCCGCGTGGCCGTCGACCACGCGCACGTCCGGGTCGAAGCCGAGTTCGGGAGCGACGTCGTCGAACACCCGTTGGAGGACGGCGTCGATCGTCCCGACGGTCGACGAGCGCCGCAGCGCGGCGATCACCTCGTCTGCGTCCGCGGCAGTGAGCCTCGCGCCGGCGTCGGTCGCGTCCGTGTGGACGAGCCACTGGATCCACTCGGTGATCTCCGGAAGCAGGTCGTTGGCGGCGTCGCGGTTGAACGCGGTGACTGCGAGGCCGGCGGTCGGGCGGGCGACGCCGGCGGCGGCGCGCCGGACGACGTACTCCGCGGCGAGTCGACTCCCCGCGTACGTCTTCCCCGACCCGGGCACCGACGACTGGACGAAGAGGCCGGTGTCTGCCGACAGCGCCGCGTCGACGAGTCGTCTCTGTGCGTCGTTGAGGTCGTCGCGGTCTGGAGGGGCCTTGGTGGACGACGAGGGCATACACCGTTCGTGTGGCCCCACTAGGATAACGGTGCGCCAACCGTGGTGGAAGTGAACGGCGTCGGCGGGGCGGGCGCGTCCGATTCGAGTGACTCAGTCCCACCCTCCTGTCCGTGCTCTCCTGGACGACCCGATTCAGCGATCTGCGTGTCCTACTCTATCACTAAGTCCTCTGCTGTCGATGTGTTCAACCAATGACGAGTACCGAGGACGTCGATCGATATCGTCGAAATCGACAAGACGAGATCGACAGCGCGACCGTCTACGATGCGATGGCTGGCGCCGAATCGCAACCCCAGATCGCGACGGTGTACCGGCGATTGGCGGAGACGGAGCGGACCCACTCGGAATTCTGGGCCGAAAAGATTCGCGAGGCCGGCCACACGCCGGGAGACGTCGCCCCGACCCTGCGAGCCAGCGTGCTCGCGTGGCTTGCCCGTCGATTCGGCCCCGCGTTCGTCGTCTCCTCGATGCAAGCCGGTGAGGCAGTGGGGGCGAGTGACTACGCGACGCAACCGGAAACCACCGGAACCGGACTGGCCGCCGACGAACGCTCCCACGACCGGTTGCTGTCGCTCATCGCAGAGACGCCTGGAGACGGTGCGCGGGGAGAGACACTCGCACAGCTCGAAGGTCGCCACCGTGCGACCAGCGGAAACGCGCTCCGTGCAGCCGTGCTCGGTGCGAACGACGGGCTCGTCTCGAATCTCAGTCTCGTGATGGGCGTCGCCGGCGCCGCGCTGGAGTCGACGGCGATTCTGATCACGGGGCTGGCCGGACTGCTGGCTGGTTCGGGGTCGATGGCGATGGGTGAGTGGCTCTCGGTCCAGAGTTCACGCGAACTGTACCAGCGACAGATCGGCATCGAGGCCGAAGAGCTCGCCGAGGTCCCCGAAGAGGAGGCCGAAGAGCTGGCCCTCATCTACCAGGCGAAAGGACTCTCCGAGGAACGCGCCCGAGAAGTCGCCGCCCAGTTGATCGCCGACGAGGAGATGGCGTTGGACACGCTCGCTCGCGAAGAGCTCGGCATCAACCCTGAGGAGCTGGGTGGCTCTGCGTGGGAGGCCGCCGCCACCTCGTTCGTGCTGTTCGCGTTCGGTGCCATCGTCCCGGTCCTCCCGTTCTTCGTCCTCCGTGGGCTGGCTGCCGTCGCAGCGAGTCTCGTGTTGAGCGCGGGGGCGTTGTTCGTCATCGGCGCCGGGATCACGCTTCTGACCGGCCGGTCCGTGTGGTACTCCGGCTTCCGACAGGTCGGCATCGGGCTCGCCGCCGCGATCCTCACGTACGGTGTCGGGAGCCTGATCGGCGTGACGCTCGTCGGTTGAGCGGTGTTCGAGGGTGGCTGGGCGCGTCGGGGCGTCTCCGCACCGCCTGTCACACCACCACACGGCCGAGGTCGTCGAGCCGCTCGGTCGCCGTCGCAAGATCGTCCTCCTTCACGAGGACGTGGTCGGTCGAGTACGACGAGAGCGCGAAGATCGAGACGCCCACGTCGGCAAGCTCTCCGGCGACGAGCGCGAGGAAGCCGACGAGGTCGAACGGGAGTTCCATCTCGAAGGTGAGGCGCCGCCAGTCGCGAGCTACCTCCGTCGCAGCCGCCGGGGCGCCTGCATCCTGGTCGACGACGACCGTCGTCTCAGTCTCGTCGCGCAGGACCGCGAACGCCGTTGGAGGGGGTGTTGCCCCCGGGTCCAGCCGACAGACCGCGTACGTCTCCGGCGCGACCCGCACCGTTCCACCGTCGAGATACTCGTGTGCGTCCACTCCGTGCCCGACGCGGCCGGGGGCCATAACCGTGGCCGGCGCCGTGCGTCTCTGTGTGTGCATCGGTGGACTCGTCCACAGCACCGTCACCGACTTGTGGTCCCGTGGGCTGTCTCGTTCGAACAGCCTGGATCCACGGATCCCGGGACGATCTACTCCTCCGCTTTGGGAAACGCCGGGTGGTAGGTGACGACACCGTCTACGTCATCTACCGCACCTCCGTGCAACGGGTAGACCATGAACTCGTCGTCGACCCCGAACTCGTTGCCGAGTCCGTAGTCGCTCGCCCGTTCGAAGCCGAAGCGGGCGTAGTACCCGGGGTCGCCCAACACGGACACCGCGTCGACGCCGGCCTCCCGGCACCGCTGTATCCCCCAATCAGCGCCGAGCCGACCCCCTGGCCCTGCCGATCTGGTAGCACACCGACCGGCCCTAACCCGACCAGTTCGACACTCGCTCCGTGGTCGTCTACGCTCGTCGGGGAGAACAGGACGTGGCCGACGATCTGGTCGTCTACAGTCGCCACGAGCGAGACCACGGCCTTTCGAGCGTCGTGGATTCGCTGCACGATGTACGACTCCACGGTCTGCCCGCCGAACGCACGTCGATGCACCTCGAAGACGGCGTCGGCATCTCTCGGGGTGAACGGTCGTACCTTCATGAATCGTGCACTGACGCTGGAGACGCGGTCCGTGGTACAAATCGTGTTCGGTGGCGCCCTGCTCTGTCCCGTCTCGTCTTGACCACTACCGAGGGCCGCACCTGTGTACGACCGCGATGCCGTCTCGCCGCCGTCACCAGCGCGTCACACCCTTGACCGCACGGGTTGGTGTCCCGCGACGATGGCGTGGAAGTTGTCGAACACGCGCTTCGCCTCCCGGGCGGTGGCGACGTTCTCGTCGTTGATCCCGTCCAGGACCGCCTGGATCCGCTCGTCCGGGAGGTCCTTGCCCTCTGTCACCCACTCCGCGGTCTGTCGGTCGTACTCCGGGTGGAACTGGATGCCGTAGGCGCTCCCGACGCGGAACGCCTGCACACCCACGTCGTTCCTCGCCAGCGTCGTCGCGCCCGGCGGGACCTCGGCGACCCGGTCGGAGTGGGTCTCGAAGCTGACGAACTCAGTCGGGAGTCCATCGAACAGCCGGTCCTCTCCCAGTCGCGAGATCGACTCGTACCCGAGTTCGTACTCCAGCATGTCCACGACGCGCCCGCCGAGCGCCTGCGCGACGAACTGGTGCCCCCAACAGATTCCGAGAACGGGGACGTCGGCCTCGTGGACGCGACGGAACCAGTCGGTCAACTCGTGGATCCACTCGCGGTCGTCGTACACCGCCGCCTGCGAGCCGCTGATGACGACGCCGTCGAACCGCCAGTCCGGACTGGACACCGACGGCGGCAGGTCGCCGTCGCTGGCTTTGAACACGGTCACGTCGGCGTCGAGTTCGCGACGAAGATTTGCCTCAGCGGGCGTGTCTCCGAGCGACGCGTCGACGACCGCGATGCGTTGGCTCATGGTTACGTGTACGCTGGCACGCCGGATATAGTTTGGTGAAAATTGCACAACACCAAAACCACCTCTCCCCGCTCGACCACTGGGAGATTCAGACATCCCCCGGTCAGAAATCGGTGCGCCGAACGCGACTGGAGCCGAATCGCCGTCGCGTCAGTCGGCGGTCGTCGGCTCGGAGGACGCCGACTCGTTGCGGAGTTCGCGGATACTGCTGAGGATGACGGCACCACTCACCAACAGCGCTGCGCCGAGGATGATGACGAGGCTGACCACGTCGAAGAACTCGATGCCGAGGTAGCCGCCAACCTGGCGGACCGCGACCGCGAGTGCGCCGAGCAGCAGCATCACGCCGAAGTACACCTTGATGTCGTCCTCGTTCACCAGACTCGTCGCGCCCGCGCCGATGCGGGCACCGAGCGCACTGCCCGCCAGCAGCGGGACGACGATAGAGAGGTCGACCGCGCCAGATTGGGCGTACAGGAACGACCCAATCCCGCCCGAGAAGACGATCTCGAACAGGTCAGTCCCGACCGCCACGGGGACAGGAACCCCGACGAGGTAGAACAGCGCGGGCATGCGGATGAAGCCGCCGCCAACACCGAGGAACCCGGACAACAACCCGGTCGCGAACGCGACGGCGAGCACCATCCACAGCGAGACGGTGAAGCCCCCGCGCACCGAGATCATCGGCGGGATGTGATACGACTGGATCTTCTGAGCGATCGCGGGAATGTCGTCCGCGTCGTCGTCAGTCTCGTCGACGTCGTGGGAGATCCCACCGCCACCGCCCTTCATGGCGGTGTAGGTGACGAACGCACCAATCGAACCGAGTAGCCCCACGTACGCGACGCTGACGACGCTGTCAGCGAGTCCGATGTGTTGGAGGTACTCCAATCCGATCTTCCCAACTTCGATCCCACCAGTTGTGCCCGCGATCATCAAGACCCCGAGTTTGTAGTCGACCTGTCCCAGGTCACGGTGCTTCAGTGTCGCGATGACGGAGGTACCGAACACGAACGCGAGGCCAGAACCGACCGCGACGTTCGCGTCGTAACCCATCACGAGGAGTGCGGGCGTGACGAGGAACGATCCACCCATTCCGAAGAACCCGAACAGGACACCGATCAGCAGGCCGAACCCCGCGAACATCGCGAGGAGTTCGACCGCGACGCCGAGAATCTCCATCTCAGACACCTCTGAGCAGATCGGTGATTCGCTTTCCGAGCGTCGATTCCAGCAGCCCGTACCCGACGTACAGGACGATAGCCTCGGCCAGAACGAGTCCGATCAGCGCCGCCGCGAGCGCGTTCCCGCTCAGACTCTCGAGCCCCAGCATCAGGCCCCACCCCGGGGCAGTCTTGTGCGCCTCATGTGATCTTCACGTCTCTCCGTATCCGGAGGACGGATATAACGGTTTTGCAATCGTGGTCCAATACTGTATCTGTGTAACCCACCGATAGGGATGTGTAAGTTATGGGTAGCTACGACAGTGGCGAAGCCGGGCGAACGCGGGAAGACGGTGACGGGTCTCGAGCGTGCAAACCCGCCGGAGGGTCAATCACGCCGCGACTGAGAGCCGATGGATTCGACGCCCAAAAATTGGGAACCAAGCGCAATACTAACAACGCCACTCGTCGTACACCCACCTGTAACAATGAGCGAACGAGCGACAGAAGTCGACAAGACTGTCGATGCGACGGGTGCTGCGTGCCCAGGGCCGTTGATGGACCTCATCGGGGCAGTCAAGCGGGCGGAGTCGGGTGCGGTGATCAAACTGCTGAGCGACAACGACCAGTCGACGACGGACGTCCCCGAGTGGGTCGACGAGTCGGGGAACGAGCTGATCGAGACGGTCGAGGAAGACGGCCGGTACGAGTTCCTCGTGAGGAAAGCATGACCGAACACGTCGTCATCGTCGGTGCCGGAACCGGGGGGAGCGTCTTGGCGAACGACCTCGCCGAGCGGCTCGACGCCGAGATCGACGCGGGCGACGTGCGCGTAACGCTGATCAACGACGACCCGGAGCACGTCTACAAGCCGGTCTGGCTGTACGTCCCGTTCGGGCTCCGCGAGCCCGAAGACGGCAGACGGGCGCTCTCGGAACTGATCGACGACCGGATCGACCTCGTGCTCGACCGGGTCACGGCCATCGACACCGACGCGAAGGAGTTGGCCGTCCGCGACGGCGACGCACCCGTCGAGTACGACCGCCTCGTCCTCGCGACGGGGTCGACGCTCCAGCCAGCGGAGGTGCCAGGGCTCGTCGACGGCGGGCACGACTTCTACAGCGAGCCGGGGGCCGAAGCGCTCCGCGAGTTGCTGTCGTTCACCGAGGGGCACCTCGTGTTGAGCGTGATCGGTACGCCCCACATGTGCCCCGCGGCGCCGCTGGAGTTCGTGTTCATGGCCGACGCGTGGTTCCGCGACCGCGGGCTCCGCGACGACATCGACATCACGTACACCTACCCGATCAACCGGGTCCACGGGAACCCCCAGATCGCAGAGTGGGCCCAGCCGAAGTTCGAAGAACGCGACATCAACGTCGAGACGTTCTTCAACGCCGAGTCGGTCGACCCCGACGCACAGACGATCGAGTCGATGGAGGGGACGGAACTGGAGTACGACCTGCTCGTCTCGATCCCGCCCCACGCCGGCGTCGACATGATCGCGGAGGCCGGACTCGGCGACAACGGCTGGGTCGACGTCGACAAGCACACGCTGGAAGCGCAAGCCGCCGACGACGTGTACGCGCTCGGTGACACCGCGGCGACGGGCGTGCCCAACGCCGGCAGCGTCGCCCACTACCAGGCCGGCGTCGTCGCCCAGCGCCTCGCCAGCGACCTCCGGGGCCGCCCCGCGACGGCGACGTACGACGGCAAGACGCTGTGTTTCATCGAGACTGGGATGGACGAGGCGTCGTTCGTGGAGTTCAGCTACGACCGCGCGCCGTCGCCGGCGCCGCCGTCGACGAAGCTCCACTGGTCGAAGCTCGCGTACAACGAGTCGTACTGGCTGACCGCACGGGGGTTACTGTAAGATGGCCGACTCCGAAGCCGTCCACCGGGACGAACTCGCGGACGCCATCGCCGAG